>CAYGPO010000043.1:0-27495 GCA_964351665.1 uncultured Gammaproteobacteria bacterium
CAGCACCCGGGACGGCTGGATTGCGGTGGCGCTGATTGTGCTGGCATCTCTGTTGGGTTACGCCGGCGGATACAATATTGCGCTGTTGCAACCCCATCAGCATGCCTGGCTGGACGGCTTTGTGGCCGGTTCACTACTGCATGTGATTCAGGGCCACCACGCCGGTCATGATCACGGACCCGCCTGTGATCATGAGGCCGGCACAATTCCAAACGGCGCTGCCGAGACGGCCTTGCCCGACCCTCAACAGGTCCACCACCATCAGCATGATTCCCATGATCATAACGTTGTTGTCCACCCTGAAGCTCCTGGGCCGGACTCCAGCACGCTGCCCGGGGCCCTGGGTGCTTTGGCCGGTGCGGCAGTGCTGGCCGGCGCCCTGATTGAACCCCACGGTCACCACCATATGGAGGGAGGCCAGCCGCACTTATTCGAGCAGTTCATGTCCCTGGCGCTGATTTGCGCGCCGGCGCTGTTGGCTGGGTACATCATCGCTGGATTAATCAGCAGCATGCTGGGTTCAAACCCGGCGCTGTTGCTGGGATCTGGAAATCGGCTGGCGCTACCTGGCCAGGAGGGATCTGACAGATCTGCTACCCGCTCTCCGGCTAAGTGGTTAGCCTTGTCACTATCGACCTGTCCAAGCGCTGCTACTGGCCTGTATGAGTCCCTGCTGCGGTGGGGGGCGGCGCCGGTTGCAGGGCTTATGTTTCTGATGGCTGCGCCCGTTATCGGGCTGGACGCCCTGGCGATTTCGCTACCTTTGCTGGGCACTGAGCTGACGGTGGTTAGACTATTGGCAGCGCTGCTGGTGGCGGTGGTCGTGGCTCTGGTCATGGGCTTGTTCGTGGGCTTGGAGTTGGCACCAGGTGTGAACAACGCCCTGCCTGCCCAGGCTGATCAGCATGACGATGCCGGCGGCAGCCTGAAAACCCGCCTGTTGGCCGGGATGGCTTTTGGGCTGGCCGAGCTGTTTGATCACACTATGCCCTGGGTGTTGTTGGGCCTGCTGTTAGCAATTTTGCTAACGCCGGTACTGCAGGCCCCTGGGTTGGCTGGCTTGGCTGGGCTGCCCGCCGGGCTGCAGGTGCCGTTACTGACCCTGCTGGCTATTCCTGTCTACGTTGGTGCCTCGGGAGCAACGCCGATTGCCGCCGTCGCTATACAGGCGGGATTGAGTCCTGGAGCGGCCATGGCGTTCCTGATTGCCGGTCCTGCCACCAATGTCAGCACCTTCGCAATCCTTGCCCGCCTGCACGGGCGACGGTTTGCGGTGATGTTCAGCCTGGCCATCGCGATGGCTGCCATGGCGGTGGGTTGGGGCATCAACCAACTGGACTTGAATATCCCAGAGCTGCTGTCCGGGCTTAGCCTTGAATCCAACCATGGTTCCGCGCTGCAGAAGGGCTGCCTGGGGTTGCTGGCGCTGCTGCTGTTGGCCTCACTTTTTCGGCAGGGCCCAAGGGGCATGTTGACCCAGGTAATGGCGCCTTTCAGGGTCTGACCCGCAGCATTTGTCGCGGTGACTTTATTAGGTAGTTGCGCCGGCGGTATTAAGCCGCAAGGTTGGCTGCTATGTCTTTCATGGGGGTGGCTGAATCTGCCAGCTGCTCGGCATCAGGGCTCGCCCCCGCTTTGATGAGTTTTCTCGAAAAGACAAATTCCGGCGGCGCGTTGACCGCATCGACGGCAAGCAGTTTGCCTTGACGGAGATAAAACAGGGCAAAACTATCTGACTCAGGATCTCCCCTCACCACCACCTGATCATGGCCGTCGGACAGTCCGGCTATCTGCAGTTTGACGTGGTACTGGTCGGACCAGAACCAGGGCGCGTCCTCCACGGGTCGGGGCAAGCCCAATATGTGCGCCGCGGCCATTTTTCCCTGCTCAACGGCGTTGTGGACGCTCTCCAGCCGTCCGTTCCGCTGGTAGTGCACCAGCTCTCGACTGGCGCAGTCGCCGGCGGCGTAAACCTTGGGGTCGGAGGTCCGGGCATCGCGATCCACCGCAATGCCGTTTTGGCAGGCGATGCCCGCCTGCTCAGCCAGTTCGCAGTTGGGTTCAATACCGACGCCCAGCAGCACTGCGTCAGCGGGCAGCACCGTGCCATCAGCCAGTTCAACGCCGCTGACGGTGTCGCCGCGGCTGACGATTCGACTGATCCGGGCATGGGTGATGATATTAACGCCCTGTCGTTGGTGCAGAGATTGAAAAAAGTCGCTGATCTGTGGCCCGGTCACCCTGGCCAGCACCCGGGGTGCGTACTCCAGCACGGTTACATCAACTCCCAGTGCCCGGGCTGAGGCTGCAGCCTCAAGGCCAATATAGCCGGCGCCTATCACCACCAGTTTGCACCCCGAGCTTAGGGCCCCGGCGATGGCATCAACGTGGGCAATGGTGCGAAGTTCAAAAACCCCGGATAGGCCTGATCCTGGTAGATCAATATTCTTTGGCCGTGAGCCTGTGGCCAGCACCAGCCGTTGATAAGGCAGTGAGCCGCTGCTGGTTTCCAGCAGCTGTAGTTTTCGGTCTATTGCCGTTGCCCTTACGCCACAGCGAAGATCAATTTCCTGCTTGTCAAACCAGGCAGCGGGTTTGATCAGCAGACGCTCGGGTGCCAGCTGGCCCTTTAGATAGGCTTTAGACAGCGGCGGTCGCTGATAGGGCGGGCTGGCTTCATCGCTGATCAGCACCAGTTCGCCCTGGTAACCGCTGGCTCGAAGTGTTGCGCAGGTGGTGGCTGCGGCTTGACCGCCGCCCACAATCACCACGTTTTCCAGGGCTGTTCCCATGTTATTTCTTTAACCTTTAGCCGCCACGGCCTGGGCCCAAGCGGCCTCGGCCAGGGGCTCTAGAAACTTGACCATGGCTCCAGCTTTGTTGCTTGAGGCGTTGCCGCGAATCATCCGCCCCTTAATGCCATGAATAATCGCCGCCAGTCGCCACAGGTTGAAGGCGAAGTAGAACTCCAGCTGGGGGATCTCCTGGCGACCGGTTTGCTGGCAATAGCGCTGCACATATTGCTGCTCTGTAGGTAAGCCCAGGGCGGCCGGGTTCTGGCCAGCCATGCCGGCGGGCAGCCCCTCAGGGGTTCGGTATTTCATTAGGTGATAGGAGAAATCCGCCAGTGGATTACCCAGGGTGGATAGCTCCCAGTCCAGCACGGCGATTACCTTCGGCTTATTGCGATCAAAGATCAAATTGTCGCAGCGATAGTCGCCGTGCACGATGCTGGTGGGGTCGCCGTCGTTGGGAATGTTGTCCGGCAGCCACTGGCACAGGCGGTCCATATCGGGGTTACGGCCGGCTGCCTCGTCAGCCTGATACTGGCGGGTCCACAGTCGAATCTGTCGCTGAATGTAACCTCCGTGTTTGCCGTAGTCGGCAAGCCCCGCTGAGGTGAAATCGATCTGGTGCAGGCTGGCGAGCACATCACACATGGAAAAGTAGGCGTCCTGTCTTTGGCTGATATCCAGCTCCGGCAGGGTGGGGTCCCAGAAAATCCTGCCCTGCACCTTTTCCATCACATAAAACGGTGTACCGATCACCTGAGTGTCTTCGCACAGGCCATAGGCTTTGGGTACCGGGAAGCCCTGTTGTCCCAGCGCAGCGATAATTCGGTATTCCCGCTCCACCGCATGGGCGCCGGGCAGGAGTTTGCCGGCTGGCTTGCGGCGCAGGACGTAGCTGCCTGTGCCGGTGATCAGTTCATAGGTGGGATTGGACTGGCCGCCGGAAAATTTTTCGATTTGCAGCGGCCCGGCATAGCCGTCAACGTTGTTGATCATCCACTGGTGCAGGGTATCCAGGGGGATTTCATCGCGGTTAGGGGGTGTGCTCATAAGCCAGCTGTTATGTCCGGTAAGGTGCCGACCACACTATGTTGTGATCTGAGTGAAATCGCAACTTTGCCGTGGTCAGGATTACCTGACCTTTGTGGGTCAATCTCCTCCGGCGGGAATTGCGCCGCTTCCTATGGGGTACGATGGGGGCTTATGACACTCAAGCTCTTACTTCCGCCGCCGCTGGTGGGCCTCATCTTTGGTCTGGCGATGTGGCTGATAGATGGCTTTTTCCCCTTCATGGCGTTGCTGCCAGAGCTCGTCAGGGGTTGGCTGAGTGGGGCTTTGCTGGTGCTGGCGGTGGTGATTGATCTGAGCGCGATTTTGGCGTTCCACCGGGCCCAGACCACGGTAAACCCTCTGTCGCCACATAAGGCCAGCGCCATAGTTGAGTCGGGCCCCTACCGTTTTTCCCGTAATCCCATGTATTTAGGGATGGCCCTGATACTCACGGCCTGGGGCTGTTGGCTGGGTCAGCCCCTCAACCTGCTGTTGATTTTAGGCTTTGTTGGGTATCTGACCCGGTTTCAGATCAAACCCGAAGAAGCCATTCTTGGGGAAAAATTTGGCCAGCCCTACCAATCATATTTGGGTAGGGTCAGGCGCTGGATCTGAGGCGCCGCCGGCAATAGCCACCGCCTGGGCCAGAACCTCCAGGTCCCCCACGTGATTGGCCAGACACAGCACCAGCTTGGCGTTGCGTCGATGGCTTTCCTGGTCGCTACAGTCCTGATGCAGGTCAATGATCATCTGGTAGGCCTCATCGGGGTGGGCCAGATTGGGTTCGGTGTTCAGTTGAGCCATGGTATCTGCTCCAGATAAGTTGGCTGAAAATCCTTCCAGCGGGCTGCCACATACTGATCCGGGCGAATCAGATAGGCCGCGCCCTCCACCAGGCCATAGCGGCTGCGCGCGATCTTAGTGTCCAGCACCACAGTGGGAAGATCGGTGCCGGTTATAGGCTCACAGGCAACCAGCATCCAGCAAGATCCCAGCTGGCTTAGCAGCCAGCCGTCCTGCAGCGGCGCGTCCACGGCTGGGCTGCCCGGCATGACACCACCCTTCGGCCAGGGCTCTTGATCCGGGTAAACCAGGGTCCCTGGGGGATAACTGACGGGGGTAGAAAGGCGCCCCGAATTGACGAAGGGGCGGGCGAAACGGTGTTCTTCAGCAAGGTCCAGCACGGCATCGCGAAAGGCCTGGCTGACCGGCGATTTGGGAGTCATAAAATCGGTGGAACGGCTGGAATTGAGAATGTTCTCGTCAGCGGTAAGCACCGCTTCGTCGTTGTAGGTTTCCAGCAGGGCAGGGGCTGCGCCGTTCAGCACCGCATCCAGTTTCCAGGCCATGTTGTCGGCGTCGGCCACGCCGCCGTTGCAGCCCCTGGCGCCGAATGGTGAAACCAGGTGGGCGGAATCGCCGATGAATATCACTCGCTGGTGGACAAACCGGGCCATTCTGCGGCATTGGAAGGTGTAGACCGAATACCACTGCTGACTAAACCTGATGTCCTGGCCAATCATCCCGCGCACCAGGGGTTCAACGTTTTCCGGTTTGATCGCCGCCTCCCGGTCCACCTCCCAGCCCAGCTGAAAGTCCAGTCGCCATACGTCATCGGGCTGCTTGTGCAGCAGTGAGGAGGCGCCGCCCCAGGGTGGGTCAAACCAGAACCAGCGTTCGGCGGGCCGGCGGTCTTCAAATTTCACGTCGGCGATCAGAAAGTTGTCTTCAAAGACCCGGCCCTGGAAGTCCAGTCCCAGCATCTGTCTGATGGGGGAGCGGCTGCCATCGCTGGCAACAATCCAATCGGCCTTGAGGCGGTAGCTGTCGCACCGAGTATCCACCTCAAGGAGATTGTGTTCGGGGTCTATGCCTTGCACCTTATGGCCCCAGCGCAGTTCCACATTGGGCAGTTCAGCCAGGGCTTCTGCCAGATATTGTTCTACCCAGTATTGTTGCAGGTTGATGAAGCCGGGCATTTGCTGGTCTTTCAGCGATAGTATGTCGAATTCGAATACCGGTTCGCGCCGATTGCCGCGAAACACTTTACCCAGGTTCCAGACCACACCTTTGTCCACCATCCGCTGGGCAACACCCAGGCGGTTCCAGATGTCCAGGGTCCGCTTGGCAAAACAGATCGCCTTGGAACCCGCGGCGATGAAATTCAGCTGATTGAGAACTATCACTCGATGACCGCGCTGACCTAAGTCCAGGGCAGCGGTCAGCCCCACCGGGCCGGCGCCCACGATAACCACCGGGGCATAATCTGCAGCGCCGTCCAAGCCCTTTGGAGGAGGGCTGGCCGGATACTGCCGATGGCAGGGAATGGCAGAAAAATCGTCCCTGCTCATGGGCTCAGTCCTGTAGCTTGGCCCAGACTTCCCGGTCCCGCTCCATGGTCCAGATGCGCGGCCAGTCTATGCCATCAAGTTCATCCCAGTAACGCTGGACGTTAAAGGGCAGGCAATGCTCAAAAATCGGCCAGGCGCCAAACTTGGGCGCCAGTGCGGCGTGGGTTTTTTCAAAGGCCTGTCTGAGGTTGCCGCCGGCCTTGTGCACCTCGGTGATGTTGTCAATCATGCCGGTGAGAAAGCCCCGGGTTTGCTCAATGGCCGCATCCACCTCCTGCTGGCCCCGGGCAACGGCGCCTCGTCCGCCAACCAGCAGCTGGGCACCGTAAGCTTTGACCTTATCCAGGGTGCCGGTGGACCAGTCGTCGTGGAAGGCATCACCGGTGTATAACGCCGCCTGGGCTTCAACCAGGTCGCCGGCAAACAGGGTTTTTGACTGTGGGTGCCATACCGCGATGTCACCGGCGGTGTGGCCGCGACCGCAGAAATCCAGATCCAGATGGCCCCTGCTGCCGCCCAGATCAATCTGCAGATGGTCTGCGAAGGCAATGTCCGGGTAGGTCAGGCCAGGAATCTCATCGGGCTCTTTAAACAGTCGCGGCATGCGCCCGAACTCGCTGTCCCAGTCCTGCACGCCCCGCTCATCAATCAGTTTCTTGGTGGTGGCGGAGGTGATGATGGAGCTGGCTTCGAAAGCGCTGGCGCCCAGCACCCGGACGGCGTGGTAGTGGGTTAACACCAGGTATTTCACCGGTTTGTCGGTATGTTCGCGCAGCTTGCTCAGCCAGTCCCGGGCCGCCGCTGGGGTGGCCCGGGCTTCAATGCACACCAGAAAGTCTTCACCCTCTATGGCGCCCACGTTGGGATCACCTTCTGCGGTTAGCGCATAAACGCCGTCAGCCAGCACTTCCAGGGTTTCGGTTTTCTCAGCAAGATCCTCAGACGAGGCAAAGGGTTTGGCCATGGTTGTGCTCCGGGCGTAAAGATCGAGAGTTGGAAAACATTGGGGCTGGCTTTTGGCGACCAGCTCCGGCAAACTGCAGAGTAACAGTTGCAAACGCAACTAACAACTAAGGGGTCTGCCTAAGTGTTCGACCTGGAACAATTCCTACCCTACTGCCTGTATCAAGCGGCGGAAAAAACCAGTCAAGGCTTTGCCGATCTGTACCGGCAGCGTTACGGGTTAAACCGCAGTCAGTGGCGGGTGCTGTTTAATATTGGGCAGTTCGGACCCCTGACCGCCGGTGAGGTGTCGGAAGAGTCTGGGCTGGAAAAGTCCAAGGTTTCCCGGTCGGTGGTAAAGCTGGAATCCCTGGGTTGGGTTAAGCGAACCGAAGATGCCAGGGATCGTCGTCGCCAGCCCCTGTTCCTGACCAACAGCGGTAAGGGCGTGTTCAACAATCTTCGTACCCTGGCCGCCGACTATCAGGAGCAGCTGGAGCAGCGCTTAGGTGCTGGCCAGCTGGAGGCATTGGCTACAGCGCTTGAGACTTTGGCCCAGGTTGAAACTGACACTGATCGCCGTTGATGCAAGTGGGCCGTTTGCCGGAGCCTCTAACCAGAATTTTTCTCCGCGGAGCAAACGTGGCAGGCTAGTGGCAAATAGCCTAGTGGGCCGTTTCAGGAACAAATCCGTGTCTCAATCTTCAAGCGATGCCAACCAGCTGGCCACAGCCTGTGCCGAAAAACTGCTTTCCGAAGATGCCGCCACACGCGCGCTGGGTATGGCTGTCAGTGTGTCCCAGGCAGGCCAGGCCACGGTGACCATGACTGTCAGTGCGGCCATGGTTAACGGACATCAAAACTGCCATGGCGGTTATATCTTTACTCTTGCTGACTCAGCCTTTGCCTTTGCCTGCAATGGCTACAATGAGGTTACGGTGGCGGCCAGTGCTTCGGTGGATTTTATTCGTCCCGCCAGGCTGGGAGAGCAGCTCACGGCAATCGCTATTGAACGACACCGAGGCAAACGTTCAGGGCTTTATGACGTCCAGGTCAGCAACCAGGATGGCAAGCTGGTGGCGATTTTCCGCGGCCGCTCAGCGACTGTGGGCGGGGCGCTCCTGTGAGTCCTGGCTAAAAAATGTGGGCGGGCTGCCGATACCCGCATCATGAAATCAATAATGACGCATTTAGGCAGCGCCAGGCCGTGGCCGTTTTTGCTGCTGGCGGTCTGCCTGACCCTTGCTCCGACTTCTGGCTACACTCAGGCGGCGCCCCAGGTTTCCCCATTGGCGAAAAAACCCGTCATTGCCGGGCTCGCGCCGCCACCCGGGGTTATCATTGAGCAGGCCACTGACCAGGCTGACCCGGCACGTTTGGTTCCGATTATTTTTAGTGTGACCTTCAGCGAAGCGGTTACCG
Source organism: uncultured Gammaproteobacteria bacterium (assembly GCA_964351665.1). GTDB lineage: Bacteria > Pseudomonadota > Gammaproteobacteria > Xanthomonadales > SZUA-38 > JANQOZ01. The sequence goes on from CAYGPO010000043.1 coordinate 8,558, forward strand.
GATTTACCGGTTCCGATCTGACTCTCGGCGGCACCGCTGTGCCCAGTCAGGCTTCGGTCACCGGCAGTGGCAGCAGCTACTCGGTTGCCGTCAGCGGCATGGCAGGGGGCGGAACGGTGCTGGTATCGGTGCCCGCAGGGGTGGCTGAGAACGGCGCCGGGCAGTTTAACACTGCGTCCACCAGTGTGGACAATCAGGTGCTGTTCGACGGCACCCCGCCGACGCTGCTGTCGTTTCTGCGAGCAGCGCCTTTGGAGCAGATGACGGATGCCGATGTGCTGGTGTTTCGCGCTGTCTTCAGTGAACCGGTAACCATGCCGCTGGTCCAGACCTTCTCCGTTAGCGGTTCAACCACGGCCCAGGTGACCTCGGTGGTCGCCCTGTCTGCTGATGATTATGAGGTCACTGTCAGTGGCGGCAACCTGGTTGAGTTTAATGGCGTGCTAGGCCTGAATTTACGCCCAACTCAGAACCTTGCTGACGTGGCCGGTAATCGACTGCCAACGGCAGAACCCCGTATCGATGAAACCTATCTGGTGGACAACCCCGGACCCCAGGCTGATCTTTCTATAAGCTTAAGTGACGGTCGCCAGAGCGTGGGTATCAATGGCCTGCTCGACTACGTGATGACCGTCGCTAATGCCGGTCCTGATGACGTCACCGGTGGGCAGGTTGAGAGCTTAGTACCCGTGGAGCTGACCAACGCGAGCTGGATCTGTGATGCCGGCCCTGGCGCAAGCTGCACCGCCAGCGGTAATGGCGACATCAATGACCTGGTGGATCTGCCGGCTGATACCGAGGTGGTTTATACCCTCACCGCAACGGTGGATGTGTCCGATGACCTGACCATCCAAAACACCTCCAGCGTATTGCCGCCCATGAATGTCAATGATCCAAACACCGGCAACAATTTTGCTGCCGATATCACCCAGGTGGTGGAAGGGATATTTTCCGACAGCTTTGAGAGTAGCCAGGGGTTGATTGAGCTCAAAGGCCTTGGGTCCTTGCCCCGCCTGCTGCCGGAGTTTTCAGACGCCAAAGGACTGCAGGTGCATCAACGGTTCAATATGGGCTGGCAAGTTCGCATCAGCTATTGGGACCACAGGGGCTATTGGATAGCCGGCAAGTGGTTGCTCATTACTGAGCCCTGATGGGCAGTTCCCGGGTCGGTGCTGGCGCGAAAAAGCTTTTGTGGATAGGCTCTGTCCAGTTCTTAGTCGCCGTCGACTCTTATGGATCCAATTAGCCAAGGTGCGCTTGGTGCACTGGTCGCCCAGTCAGCGGCCGGCCGCCCCCGGTTGGGAAAGGCTGCCATTATCGGCGGCCTGGCAGCGATGGCCCCAGACCTGGACGTGCTCATTCAATCCTCCAGCGACCCGCTGCTGGCGCTTCAGTATCACCGTCACTTCACCCATTCGCTGTTTTTTGCGCCCCTGGGAGGGCTGCTGTGTGGGCTGCTGTTTTATCAGCTGATCGGTTCCCGTTGGTCCCTGACTCGCGGTGAGGTTATCGGCTGGTCACTACTTGGATTTTTCAGCCACGGGCCCCTGGACCTTTGCACCAGCTACGGCACCTCCCTGCTGTGGCCGCTGACCGATCAGCGGCTGTCCCTGGATGTTATTTCTGTGATTGATCCGATTGCGACAATACCGATGGTGCTGGCCGCCAGCCTGGCGGTGCGGACCCAAGGTCGTTGGCTATCGTTGGCGGGACTGGTCTGGCTAGTGACCTATTTATGTCTTGGCGCTGTGCAGCAGAGCCGGGTCGAATCGGTTGGGTCTGAAGTGGCCCAGGCTCGAGGTCACCAACCCAACCACTTAAGGGCCATGCCCAGCCTTGGGAACCTGCTGGCGTGGCGGGTAGTGTACGAATTTGACGGCCGTTTTTTTGTTGATGGTGTTGGTGCTGGGCCGACAGCAACGGTTCATTGGGCCGGCAGCTCAGCGCCGGTGGCAGATTTGCGAGTGCCCTGGGCTGGGTTTCCCCAGGACTCTTTGCAGTGGGCCGATGCCAGGCGTTTCGCGCACTTCAGCCAGGGCTATATAGGCCTGCTTCCCGACAGTGAGAAAATTCGTGTGGGCGATATGCGATACGCCGAATGGCCTGAGGCAATCCAATCCCTGTGGGGCATTACCCTGGATCCATTCGCCGGGCCGGATGTGCACGCCGATGTGTTCTGGCCAGTTGGTCGTGTGGCCCGCTGGCCAGAACTGTGGTCGCGGGTGAAGCTGGCCTGGGTTGCGGGCCAATGAAAAGCAGCACCCAGCGATGACAGTTTTGATCAGATACCGTCTGCTGGCAGGGGCCGTCGCAGCCCTGCTGATTTGCCTGCTTTCGCCAGCACTGCTGGCCCAGGAATCCCCTAAGCCCAGGTGGTCGCAAATTACCCGTTCGGTGTTCCACAATCCAAGTGTTGAACAGGGGCTTCCCTTTGGTCGAGTGCCCGCAATCGCATTGGCCGGCCAGGGCTTTGCCTGGTTAGCCACCAGCGACGGGTTGGCCCGCTGGGACGGGGTATCGCTGTTGCCCCTCGTGACAGAAATGGTGGATGTGAACAACGACATCCGGGCGCTCAAAGCCGACCCTGGCAAGCAGCTATGGGTGGCCACCGGAAGAGCGCTACGCCGATTTGATCCTGGCAGCAGCAGCTGGCAGGGGTTTGAGCTTTTGCAGGACCAGGAGTTTGCCGTTACTGCACTGGATTTCTCCGGTTCCGGGCAAACAATGACCGTTTGGGTGGGGTCGGAGCGCGGCGTGTTTTCTCTCAATCCGGCCAGCGGCGAGGTTCATCAGTATTTATCTGACCAGGTAGATCAGGACCTGACCATGCGAGTGTTTGCCGTATTGGTATCCAGCGATGGCTCGATCTGGGCGGGTACCAGCAACGGTCTGTTTCGAAAGTCGCTAAACGACAGTCGGTTCGAAGCTGTGGACCTTGCCCCGGTGCTGGGTGCGGGCCCGCGTATCGCCACTTTGGTTGAAGCAAGTAATGGGAAAATCTGGGTGGGCACGCCTAGAGACGGTGTCTTGACCATCGGCATGGATGGTCAGGTGGCGCCGGTGGCTATTGAGGGTTTTTCCGGCGAGTGGATATTTTCCATGGCCGAGGTATCGCCGGGACTGATGTGGTTGGGAAGTTATGGGCGGGGTTTGATCGAAATCGATTTGCACAGTCACCGCAGCCGGCGCATGACCCACCAGGCGCTGCTGAAAAACAGTGTTGCAGACGATGAAATCTGGACCATAAAGGCTGATTCCTCCGGTCTGGTATGGGTTGGAACCAGCGCTGGATTGAGTGTGCATGATCTGCGTCAGCAGGGCATTCAAACCGCCTCAGGAGGCAGCAGGCTTAGCGGCGAGCTGCGCGACAACACAGTGACCTCGCTGTTGGAACTGGACGATGGTCGAGTGCTGGTGGGGATGCGGGTCAGTGGTGTTGACGTGATCGATCCAGCCTTGGGACGGATTGCTGGGATTGAGGTGGATGCCGACTCGCCGCTGGATCACCTGCCCGGAGGAGCCATTGAAGCGATGACGCAAATGGATGATGGCAGCGTTTTTTTCGGTAGCAATTGGGGCCTTTATCGGCTGGCCGGTGAGCAGGTTGAGCGGGTGGCCTTACAGGGGCGCCCCGACGACAAATTCACCGGCAGCCTACTGGCCGATGGCGGGTACTTGTGGGCCGGTGGCAGCGATGGACTGTGGCGCATTAGTCCCGGCGTCTCGCCGGCCAGCGTCATTCAGCTCGGGGCATCGGTTTCCGGCGGCTTTACTGACCCTAGAATCACTACCCTGATTTCCACCACTGATGGCGAGATTGTCGCCGGTACCTGGAATGGTGTGACATGGACGGATCAAGCCGGAGCGGTTACACAACGCCTACCCGCCGCGGGCCAGAGTACTTCACCCTTAGACAACGGTTACATAACGGCCCTGCTGGTCGACACTCGAGGCCGCACCTGGATTGGCACCTCGGGAGCGGGTATTTACGTGCGGGAAAGCAATGGCAGGCTTCACCATCTTGACCGTCGCAACGGTTTGCCCAGCGACCTTAGCGGCGGACTGCTTGAGGATCGTCAGGGGCGGATTTGGGCCAGCAGTAACGGTGGCCTGGCGGTGATCAATCCTGACGATTTCTCTATCCACGCGCTTGGTCCTGCTGACGGCGCAATGGTCACACCTTATTTTCGCCAGCCTACGTTAAAGACCCGCAGCGGCGATTTGCTGTTTGGTGGTAACGGCGGTTTAACCATCGTGTCGCCGAACCAGTGGCAGCCCCGGACAGATTTTGCCCCGTTGGCTATTAGTGGGATTCGCATAGGCGATCAAGCACTGGTGGCGGCAGGGGCAGGCAGCAGCGCCAGTCAGCCACTGCGGGTTGACCCTGAACGCAATAGCTTCAGCGTTGAGTTTGCCGCGCTGGATTTTCTTGCCGCCCGTAGCCTGAAATATCGGCATCAGCTGGTGGGCTTTGACAGCGGTTGGAAAATTTCCAGCGCCGGCAATCGAATCGCCAGCTACACCTCCCTGGCGCCGGGACGCTATGAGCTGAAAATCCAGGCCAGCAATCGCCAGGGCCAGTGGCCCGAGGCAATCACCCATCGATATTTTCGGGTCTTACCCTATTGGTATCAGACGTCGGTTTTTAAGGGGCTGGCAATCATGCTGGCGGGGGCCTTGATGATGTTGACAGTTCGCTGGCGCACCGCGCAGCTGCAGCGCCGACAGCTTGAGCTGGAAGACCTGGTGGATCTGCGCACCCGGGAGCTGCAGATTACCGCCGCTGAGCTTGAGGAAAAGTCCATTGCCCTTGAGACCGCCAGTCTGACCGACCCCCTAACTGGCCTTAGCAATCGGCGCTTTTTAGAACAGCATTTACCCACCGACCAGGCCATGTGCTTTCGCGGTTATCGGGAGGCTCGAGGTGAGCTGCAAGATGACGGTGATCTGCTGCTGTTCATGGTGGATATTGACCATTTCAAACAGGTCAATGATCGTCATGGTCACGCCGCCGGCGACGCTGTGCTCAGAGCTATGCCAGGACGCTTGCAGCAGGTATTTCGGCAATCAGATTACCTGGTGCGATGGGGCGGTGAGGAGTTTGTGGTGGTGGCTCGTCGCGCCTCCAGGGCCCATGTTGAACAGCTGGCTCGGCGTATTTCCACCCAGGTTAGCGAGATGGTGTTTGAAACCGACCACACGCCGCCTCTGAGTTTGACCTGCAGCGTTGGCTACTGCGCGCTGCCCTTTGACCCCTTACACCCTGACGCCCTGGGCTGGCAGGATGGGCTCAGACTTGCCGACATGGCGCTTTACGCGGCAAAACGGGCAGGACGCAATGCCTGGGCCGGTATCGAAGCTGGGCCTGAGCTGGATGGAGCCAGCGATATGCGCTTTTGGCTGACCGAGCCACGGGCGGCGCTGCTGGAAGGTCAGATCCGTCTAAGCTGCAGCGTTGAAGGAGTAGACTTCGCCCGAATCTGGGGCGATGAACCAGCCGATCCAGCGAATTGATTGACCAAGACTCATTGGCCGGGGCCAGGAATCTCCGCGCAGGGTTCACCGTACATGGCGCCCTGGTCAATGCAAAAAAAGCGAAATTCCCCGGGTTGCTCCGGCTGATCGCCGACGTTATCGCCGAAATAGGCCAATATTTTTACCTCGGGATATCCCTGGGCATCAAGCATAGCCTTAACCAGTTCAAATCTGCCCTGTTTGCTGTTCGGCCCATGGGGTGATGCGCGGGTTAGCAGCACGCGAAAATCTCGACTGCGCTTTATGCCCAGGTCAGCCAGATTGTTTTCCGTCGCCAGTTGCTCAAAGTCCTTGCGATTGGTGACAAACGCCACGTGGCCACCTAAGCGGTTGACGGTGTCGATCAGGGATTTAGATCCCGGGACCGCGGTGGCTGACGCCTGTTGAGTCCAGTCGTACCAGCTTTCAGGGCTGTAGCTTTCGCCAGAGCGTTCCAGGGTGACCTGGAACTGCACATTGTTCAGCACCGTCTCATCCAGATCCATCACCACGGCCCAGGACTGCTGCCCCGGCGCGGCGGCTGCCAGATAGTCTTCAGCCAACTGAAAAACCGCCGTCGCCTCATTGGCCCATTGAGGCGAGCTGGCCACCCACTCGGTGCCGGGTTTGAGCGGGGCGACGGACGACGGGCTGGTTGCAGCGCACCCGGCAAGGGATAACATGGTCAGTAGGGTTAATGGTGCAGTGAAGCGATTCATCGGTGGTAAGCCCAGGGCAGTTTGTGTTTAAGAGTTTAAGTCTAAACGATACCGACGGTCTCACAGGGCAATAATTTATCGGACTAACAGGAGAGCAGCATGTTGGGAGATTTACGCGGAAAGGTGGCACTGATCACCGGCGCTGGCCAAGGCATTGGTGAGGGCATTGCGCGGGTGTTTGCCGCCGCCGGCGCTGCCGTGGCGGTGGTAACCCGGACCCGGGAAAACGGTCTACAGGTAGTCAACGCCATCAATGCGGCCGGCGGCCGGGCACATTTGGTGCAGTGCGATGTGGGGATCAAGTCTGAGCTGCTCGATGCGGTGTCGGAAACGGCGGAGCATTTTGGAGGGCTGGATATCTGCGTTCATAATGCGGCGGTATTTCCGATGTTTCCCGCCGAGAGCTTTCCGGAGCAGGAGTTGGACCGGGGCCTGGCGGTGAATTTCAAACCTTGCCTGTGGCTTACCCAGGCCGGGGTTCCCCTGATGCGGAAGCGAGGTGGGGGACGTTTCCTGTTTACCTCATCGGTCACCGGACCTCGAGTATCGATGCCCCTGACCTCAGCCTATGTGGCGTCCAAGGGGGCGATGAATGCTTATATAAAAACCGCGGCCCTTGAGCATGCCCGGGAAAATATTACCTTCAACTGTGTTGAACCGGGATTCATTCTGACCAAGGCCATGTCAATCCTGGCTGACGAGGAAGGCCTGGCCGAGATGGCGTCTTACATCCCCAAAGGTGAAATCGGCAAGCCCGAAGATATCGCCTACTGCATGTTGTATCTGGCCTCAGATCAGGCCTCCTACGTAACGGCCCAAACCATTGCGGTGGACGGCGGCTCCTGCATTCCCGAGAGTCCGGTACAGCTGCGTGAGTTTTACCAGGAAAAGGGTCAGTAACCGCTGACCCAGTCCGGCACGATGATGCCGTTGTCCCGGGCGTGGCGATCCCACAGTGTTTTCAGCTGTTGGTATTTTTCCGGATGGCTTTGGGCCAGATCAACAGTTTCCCCAGGGTCGGCGGCCAGATCAAACAGCTGCCATTGATTGGTGCCATTGGGCGGTGGCAGATTCAACAGCTTCCAGCTGCCGAGCCGCAGTGACCGCTTGCCCATCAGTTCGTGGCCCAGGGCTCGCTCCGGCATTTGCTGCTGTGGATTTTTCAGCAGCGAAACCAGGGACAGGCCGGTGATCTTTTCTACTCGGCGTCCAGCATACTCTCCGTCGTGTTGGGCAACGCCGGCAAGTTCCAGCACGGTGGGAGCGATGTCCTTGATGGAGATTATTTCATGGTTAATGGCGCCGCCGGGAAAGGCTGTGGGGTAGTGCATAAATGCCGCTGCGCGGGTGCCGCCTTCGGTGGGATAGGCCTTGTGCAGCCGCCCGGTTGCTGAGCCGACCCGGGCCCAGTTGGGTCCATACAGAACGTATGACCCCATCTTACCCATGGCGTCAAAACGAAAATCAAAACTTGAGTCGATCACCCCACGGATCTTGGGAAATAGATCTGCCGGCCAGGTCTCGTCCAGATCATGGCCTTCAGCCCCATTGTCCGACAGGAAAATAATCACGGTATTTTCCAGTTCCGAACGGCTCTTCAGATAATCGATAACTTTGCCGGTATGCAGGTCCATTTGGTCAATCATGGCCGCATAGACTTCCATGGCCCTGGCCTCGGTACGCTGTTCGGCCTCACTTAGATCGTCCCATGCTATGCCCCGGGGAGCCCGCATCGGGGCCTTGGCAGAGGCTGGGATCAGCCCGAGTTTTTTCATCGCCGCCAGCCGCTGGCTTAGCAGTTGGTCATATCCCTGGTCATAGCGTCCGCGGTATTTTTCAATGCTGTGGTCCGGTGCCTGCAATGGCCAGTGGGGCGCGGTAAACGCCAGCATGGCGAAAAACGGCTGGTCGCTGGCATGGTCGTTTTCCAGCAGCTCGATGAGCTTGTCAGCATGGAACTGGGAGGAGTACTCAAAGGACTCGGGCAAAGCGGTCAGAACCTTGTCATCTTCCAGATAGGTGGCTTTGGCGTCAGGGGTAGGAGCGTAGGCGGGCTTCATATCGGCAAAGTGGCTGGCGCCGCCGCTGTTCAGTACAAACGATCGCTGAAAGCCACGCTGGCCTGGAAGGCTTTGAGGTTCATTTCCCAGGTGCCATTTGCCGGTCAGATAGGTGTTGTAGCCTGAATCCCTGAGCACGGTGGCTATGGTCACCACGTTGTCGGTCAGGTGTGCCTCGTAGCCCGGCTGCCCCTGCTGATTGGGGGACAGTTCTTCCAGCATGTTGCCAAAGCCGGCTTTGTGGGCGTCGACGCCGGTGAGCATCATGGCGCGAGACGGTGAGCAGATGGTTGCGGTGTGAAAGTTTGTCAGCCGCACCCCGTCCATGGCCAGCTGATCAAGGTTGGGGGTATCGATCTCGCTGCCGAAACTGCCAAGGTCAGAAAACCCCATGTCATCGGCCACAATCAGCAGAATGTTGGGACGTTGGCCGGCCAGCTCCCTGGTCTCCCTGCTGGCCGGTTGTGGCTCGCTACTGCAGGCTGCCAGAAGACCAATTAGTGCGACTGGAACCAGCCGGGATATGGCTACGCAGCTGCTCGAGGATTTCATTGTGGATGCTCCGCTCCGGATTCTGTTATCGCCCATGATGGCGTTGGTCGGCGAAAAATCAAACGCAATTTTTACCCGGGTGACTTTCGCTGACGGGATCGGTACTGCCGTGGGGTCATTCCAAACCAGCGCTGGAAGGCCCGGGTCAGGCAGGCGGTCTCTGCGTATCCCAGGCGTCTGGCGACGGCCGACACCGGCAGGGTGTGCTGTGACAGCATGCGTTGGGCAAGCATTTTGCAATGGCCGTCCAGCAGCCCTTTAAAGGTGTTGCCATCGCCTCGGATTCGCCGATGAAGGGTGGCTGTAGACATTCCCAAACGGGCGGCAATCAGTTTGGCCCTAATTCCCTGGCGCAGCAGTTCATCGGTGAACAGCTCCACCACCCGGTCAGAAAAGCTCAGTTGCTGGGCCTGCTGTGGCGCGATGGCGCTGAGTCGGGTCTGCAAAATCGGATGAAGTCTTGAGTCCAGCACAGCGGCGGACATTTGCATGGCGCTGACCGGCAGGTAGAGGTTGTTGTTGGGCTGGCTGAACAGCACCGGTGCGCCGAATACCCGACGGTGGTAACGCACGTCGTCGGGCTTGGCGTGTTCAAAATCGACCTGAACCAAAGGACAGGTATTGCCGGTGAACAGTTTGGCCAGTCGCCACATGAAGGCCAGAGAGTACTCATTGTCCTGGCGGCAGTTGGCCAGGTTTTCCTGGGCAACCCGGTAGCTGATCATGGCGTAGCGGGAATCCATACTCAGGGTCATATGAGAGACGTCCTGAATCGCCGACAGGTTTTGCACCAGGCTGGTAAACGCCTGCTCCAGTGTCCCGGAGCTGAGAAACAGATAACCCACGGCGCCGATGGCTTCAACGCCGGTTTCGTTGGACAGCTGCAGCCCCAGGTTAGGACGTTCCAGCTCCCTGGACAGCCATTCAAACAGCGCCAGGTAGCGATTCAGAGGAACCCGGTCGTAGGTGACGGTATCGGTGATGGATGACAGTCCAAAATACGTAAGTCCGCGTTGTACCAGGGCGCTTTGATCGGACAGGGCATCACACAGTGATCGCACCACTGAGCTGGCGATTGTGGGTTCTGAGGCCATAATTGCATCGAATTATCAATTGATTGATCCATATTATCAATTTAATTCCAGCGAAGTTGGGGACACTGAACACCTCATGAGCTTTTTGTGAAGGTGCGCCTTGCCCGGTTACTCTGCCAGCCTCTGGCATCCGATGATCCATCCTAACGAGGCGGAAGCGAGAGCCCCGGTGCACATTATCCGTGGTGATGGGGTTTACGTGTTCGATGAGCAGGGCACGCAGCTGCTTGATGGTGTGGCAGGGCTGTGGTGCGTCAACGCCGGGCACAACCGAGCAGAAATCAAAGATGCCATCATGGCCCAGCTCAACGAGCTGGAGTACTTCCAGCTGTTTGACGGGGTCAGCCATCCCCGGGTGGTGGAACTGGCGGAGCTGCTGCTGGAATTCACCGCTGAAGAAAACATGCGTCGGGTGGTGTTTAACTCTGGCGGTTCAGACGCCATAGAGACCGGCCTCAAACTGGCTCGCCAATTTCACCGACTCAACGGTCAGCCGGAACGCACCAAGTTCATTTCCCTCAAGCAGGGCTATCACGGCACCCATTTTGGCGGCATGTCGGTGAACGGCAATAACGTCAACCGGCGCAACTATGAGCCGCTGCTGCCAGGCTGTTTTCATCTGGACAGTCCCTGGCTGTATAGAAACCCCTGGACCGACGACCCCGAAGAGCTAGGTCGTCTTTGTGCCCAGCAGCTGGAACGGGAACTGGAATTTCAGATGCCCGATACGGTGGCGGCGTTTATTGCCGAGCCGGTGCAGGGTGCAGGTGGGGTGATTGTTCCCCCAGCCAACTACTGGCCCCTGGTGCGGGAGGTCTGTGATCGCCACGGCGTGCTGCTGATGGCCGATGAAGTGGTGACGGGCTTTGGCCGCTCGGGCTGTATGTTCGGCAGCCGTGGCTGGGGCGTGAAACCCGACATCATGTGTTTTGCCAAGGGTATCTCTTCAGGCTACATCCCCCTGGGCGCCACCATGGTCAACGAACGCATAGAGCAGGCCTTTGCCGCCAATCAAGATTTTGACGGCGCCATCATGCATGGCTACACCTACGCCGGTCACCCAGTGGCCTGCGCCGCCGGCATTGCCTCACTCAATATCGTGCGTGATGAGAATCTGCCAGAAAATGCTCGAATTCAGGGCGACTATTTGCTCAATGCCCTAAAACCTTTGGAGCACCGATATCCATCAGTGGGTGAGGTCAGGGGTAAAGGCCTGATGGTGGGCATTGATCTGGTGGCCGACAAAAAAACCCGCGAGCCCATTGATCCCATGGGCGGCTTTGCCTACGAACTGGGGGCTGTTGCACGCCGTCAGGGCGTGCTGGTGCGACCGGTGGGCACGAAGCTGATTCTGTCGCCGCCCCTGACCTTTACTCAGGAGCACTGCGATGAAACGGTGGCGGCCTTGAACACGGCCTTCGAGGAACTCGATACCTGATGCTGAACATGCTGCTGGGTGATCGCAATAAGGCGGTGGACGTCAATCAGCGTCAGTCGATTATTGCGGTGGTCTATCTGGCGGTAATTGGACCCTGCGTGTTTATCGTGCAGCCCGGATTTGTGCAGGGTCTGGTGGAAATGGTCGGGCTGTCGGAACAGCAGGCCGGTTACATAGCGTCGGCAGAGATGTTCGGCATTGCAGCCACCACGATTTTGCTTAGCCTGATTGCAACCCGGGTGTCCTGGCGTGGGTTTATTGCGGGCTGCTTGGTTTTAGGCGTGATTGGCAATGGACTGTCCGTTGGCCAAACGGATTTCAAATCCCTGGCGGTGCTCAGGTTTATCGTTGGGCTCTGTTCTGGCGGTCTGATTTCGCTGACTTTCACCATGATGGGAATCTCCAGACGACCAGACCGAAACATTGGATTGATCATCGTCTGGGTGCTGACCTACGGTGGCCTGGGTCTGCTGCTGATGCCTACGGCTTACGCCACCATAGGAATGAATGGGCTACTGGTCTTTTTTGCCTTATTCACTCTGTCGGGTGCGCTGTTTATCCGCTGGTTGCCTGACTCGGGCCAGACCGATGTGAGTCACCAGCGGCTTGATGATTTGGCCTTCAAGCGGCGCCTCGCCTTATTGGCTTTTCTGGTCTACAACATCGCCATTGGGATCGTATGGACCTATTTATTCCTGGTTGGCCTGGGCACCGGAATGGCAGAACAGGCGGTGGCCAATGCGTTAACGGTTTCCCAGTTTGTGGGCGTAGCTGGAGCCCTGGTTTCGGTGTTATTTGAGCAGCGCCTGGGTAGGTTATGGCCTTTGGTGATGGGGTTTATCGGCGGCAGCCTGTCTATTGGGATGTTGGTCGGCGGTGCCGCACCGCCGGAGTTCTGGATCTCCGTTTGCTGCTTCAATTTTCTCTGGAATCTCAGCATGCCTTTTATGCTGGGCTCCCTTACCGATTATGACGCTAACGGCCAAACCGTTGTGCATGGCGTGACCATGCAGATGCTGGGCCTGGCCATTGGCCCGTTTGCCGCCGCGTACCTGTTGGGCCAGGGCGGCTATGACGCGGTAAACCTGACGGCTGCCGGCCTGTTTTTGCTGGCCCTGGCCATGATATTACCGGGGCTGGCGGCCCAGCGAAGCAGGGCTTTGGCCCGGCCGGCGCTATCATGAAACTGTTCCACCAACGATCCGGGCCGATGGCCGGGATCAACGCTGACTGAAAACCACCTGTGACCTGGAGGGGTAACATGAAAAAAACACAACGACTCAGATCGTATCGCCGCACACTACTTTTCGCTGCCATCGTGATGTCCGGCAATGCCGGCGCACAGCTGCTTGAAGAGGTGGTAGTAACTGCCCAGAAGCGGGAACAAAACGTGCAGGATGTGGGGATCTCCCTCACCGCCTTTTCTGGTGATCAAATGAAAGCGCTGGGCGTGACTAACACGGTGGAAATTACCGAGCAGGTTCCAGGCCTGCAAATGGTGACCTTCTCCCCCAACCTTACCGTGTTTAATATTCGCGGCGTATCTCAGAACAACTTCACCGACAACCTGGAAGCGCCGGTGGCGGTGTATATCGATGACGCTTATGTGGCCAGCATGAACGCCCTCAACGGCCAGCTGTTCGACGTTGAGCGGGTGGAAGTCTTGCGAGGCCCCCAGGGCACCCTGTTTGGGCGCAACGCCACCGGCGGGGTCATCCACTACGTGACTAAAGGCGCCGATGAGGCCGAAACTAACGGCTATCTGTCTTTGTTGGGCGCCGAGTACGGCAAGATTGCGGTGGAGGGCGCCGTGGGTGGGTCCATCTCGGACACGGTGCGCTATCGAATTGCCCTTCGGTCGGAGGAATCCGACGGCTTTATTGAGTCATCGCCCTTTCCTGAAGGCAATCCACTGCCCCCCAGTGGCACGGATCTTGGCGGCAGTGACGGCATCGCCTTTCGCGCTGCCCTGCAGTTCGACATTGGCGAAAAAGGCAAGCTTGAGCTGATGTACAAGCGCACCGAAGACGACAACGTCCCTACCGGTGGCTACAGCTTTTTACCCTATGGCGATGCCAGCCAGGCCTACATCCCGCCGGAGTTTCAGGATTTTGTGACCAACGTGATTGGCGCCCCGGCCGGCGCGACCCCGGACATCTTTTTCTGTCCCAGCCAGCTGGACTGCTTTGCACCGGTGGATGAGGCCGGCCTGACCATCTTTACCGGCGATCACCCAACACCCTTCAAGCACTTTTCCGACTATTCCGGATTTATGGATCGGGAGACCAACAGCTTTACCGCTCGCTTTGACTGGGCGATGGATAACGGCTGGGATTTCACCTCTATTACCAACTATTCAGATCTGGACAAATTTTATACCGAGGACGGGGACGGGATTCCCATTCCGATTATTGAATTCACCACGGTGGCGGATTTTACCCAGCTCAGTCAGGAATTCAGGCTTGCCGGCTCAACGGACACCATGCGCTGGCAGGTGGGCAGCTATTTCCTGGATACCGAAACCGTGGCCGATGTAATTACCCGCGGCGCGCCGGTGTCCGGGGTGGCGGTAGAACTGGGCTTTGATCCCTCTACCCTGAGCGGGCCAGCGGTGATTCAGGACTACACGCTGGATTCACGCAACTGGTCGGTGTTTGGTCAGGGTGAGTGGGACTTCGGTGAGCGCTGGACCTTCATCGGCGGCCTGCGCTGGTCCCAGGATGATAAAGACTTCCGATTCGTCACCGCCTTTGAATCTCCCGACGATGGTATTAATGTGCCCGGATTATTTGACCTCAATGCCGCTGCCCGGGCAGCGGGGTCTGACGTGGATGAGGTTGACTACGGCGACTTTGCCGCCCGCCTGCAGCTGAATTTTCAGCCCAATGACGACACCCTGATATTTGGTTCTATCAACCGCGGCATTAAGGGCGGCAACTTTGCTCCTTCTGCCAACGTTGGACTGGACCGGATTCGCCACGATGAAGAAGTGCTGACCTCCCTGGAACTGGGGATTAAAGTCGATCTGGCTGACGGCCTGGCCCGGCTCAACGCCACTACCTTCTACTACAGCTATGACGACTATCAGGCCTTCACCTTCAGCGACGGTACGCCCAGCGTGTCCAACGCTGACGCCAGTAATATTGGCGCTGAAATCGAGTTGGTTCTTCTGCCCAGCGACAACTGGGACATCATCTTAGGGGCTTCATTCCAGGGCTCAGATGTGGACAACGTGGAAACTCCCCAGTCTCAGGTTACGCCGGTGGGCTTTACGGTTGATTGGCCGGTGGATTTTCTGAATGATCGGGAACTGCCCAACACGCCAAATGTGAGCTTCAATTATCTGTTTCGCTATAACTGGAACGCGCTCAGCGGCAATATGGCGGCCCAGCTTGATGGGGTCTGGTATGACGATCAGTTTCTGGAAGTGACCAACGGTGGTGCTGCTTTTCAAAGCTCTTACGGAGTGGCCAACGCTAGTTTGAGCTGGGCCAGCAGTGATGAGACCTGGGGCGTGCGGGGCTGGGTGAAAAATCTGGCTGACGAGGAATACAAGATATACGCCCTGGACCTGGGCATTCTGGGTGGAACTGCGGTGTATGGACCACCCCAGTGGTACGGTCTTGATGTGACCTTTAACTTTTAGAACTCTGGCACGGGGCTTTCCGGCGTCAGCAGCTGACGCCGGAAACGCTAACCGGAAACTCTAGTAAGAAACGACCAACAGCGGAGAGCCGTTTTGACAACTCAATTCACCATGACCATTAACGGTCAGCAGGTGGCAGCTGAAAGCCACAGCGACATTTATAACCCGTCCAACGGTGAGCTGGTTGGGCGCTGCCCCCAGGCCTCGGAGCAACAGCTGGACGCGGCGGTGGATGCAGCCCGCAACGCCTTTGGTCGTTGGCGCCACAGCAGCGACGACGAGCGCAAAGCCGCCTGTCATGCAATGGCGGATATTCTACAGGCCAACGCCGCCGAGCTGGCGGTACTGCTGACCAAAGAACAGGGCAAACCCCTGTCGGGCATGGGTTCAAATTTTGAGCTGGGCGGCGCCATCGGCTGGAGCCGCTACACCGCTGAGCAGAGTATTGAGATGAAAGTCCTGCAGGACAACGAGGCAGGGCGCATTGAGCAGCACCGGGTGCCTATGGGTGTGGTGGGTTCCATCACGCCGTGGAACTGGCCGCTGATGATTGCTATCTGGCACATCATGCCGGCTATACGCACCGGCAACACGGTGGTCACCAAGCCCTCGCCTTATACGCCTCTTAGCACGCTTAAAATGATTGAGCTAATGAGTGAGGCTCTGCCCCCGGGGGTGTTAAACGTGGTGTCCGGAGGCAATGAGCTGGGCGCTCAGATCACCCAGCATACTGGCATTGATAAGCTGATTTTCACCGGCTCCATTGCTACCGGAAAAAAAGTTATGGCCAGCGCTTCAGACACCTTAAAGCCGGTGACTTTGGAGCTGGGCGGAAACGATGCCGGCATAGTCTTGCCGGACGTTAACCCCAAAGACATGGCTGAAGGCATATTCTGGGGTGCCTTTATTAACAGCGGCCAGACCTGTGGCGCGATAAAGCGGCTGTACGTGCACGACAGTATTTATGACCAGACCTGCCAGGCCCTGACCGAGTTCGCAGCCCAGGTGCCCATGGGCGACGGCATGGATGAAAACAACGTGCTGGGGCCGTTGCAAAACGAGATGCAGTTTACCAAGGTGAAAGAGCTGGTTGAGGACGCCAAACGGCACGGCGGCCGGGTGCTGTGCGGCGGCGAGCCTACCGGCCAGGGCTACTTTTATCCCATTACCCTGATGGCCGACGTCAGCGACGGTATGCGACTGGTTGACGAGGAGCAGTTTGGACCGGTTCTGCCGATTATTCGCTACAGCAGTATTGATCAGGCCATAGCTCTTGCCAACGGCACCGTTTTTGGACTGGATGCGTCGGTTTGGAGTACCGACGCTGTGGCGGCCGGGCGGGTGGCATCCCAGCTTGAAGCCGGCACCGTGTTTATTAACAAACACGCTGAGCTCAATCCCGCGGTGCCTTTTGGCGGCATCAAGTGTTCGGGCATAGGCGTTGAATTTGGCGAAGAGGGACTGCTTGCGTACACCAATATTAAGATTATCAGCGCGGCGGCGTGAAAATGAAAAAGACCCTGTTAGCAATCACCATGGCGATGTTGGCCGGCAGCGCCCAGGCGGAAATCCAGCCCGAGCCCCTGGGTAAGGTCAATACCCTACCTGAGACCTATCCGCCCCACTGGATCATTGTTCATGATTCGACCTTTTTTCACATGCTTGATGGCCGTCAATACGTGTTGGACGCGGATGCACAGACCCTGCCTGAACAGGTCAAGGGGATGTTTAACAGCTCGTTTATCGCCACGGTGAATCAGTCATCCATCCGGCCTGAAATGTACGTGGCGGAAACCTATTATTCCCGAGGCTCCCGGGGCGACCGCACCGACGTGCTGACCATCTATGACAAACGCAGCCTGGCGCCGGTGGATGAGGTGATATTGCCCAATAACAATCGCTACAGCGGCATGCCCAATCAATATGCCAACACCCTCATCGACAACGAACGTTTTGTGCTGATTTTTAACCTGAACCCGGCCACCTCGCTAAGCGTTGTTGACCTGGAGCAGCGTCGCTATGTGGGTGAGATACCAATCCCCGGCTGTTCCCTGGCGTTTCCCACCGGGCAGCGAGGGTTCACCTCTATTTGCGCCGGCGGCGATCTTTACTCGGTGCAGTTTGATGCCAACGCCCAGGTGACCTCCAGTGCTCGCACCCAGTCCTTCAACGACATCGACAACAATCCGCTGTTTGAAAAACCGGCCATGGTGGGATCCACCGCCTACTTCCCCACCTTCCTTGGGGATATGGTGGAAGTGGATCTTAGCGGCCCGGCGGCAATACTGGGGCAGCGCTGGAGCCTGCTGCAGGGGGATGATGAAGGCTGGCGACCCGGCGGTATGACCTATGCGGTGACTGACGCCGACAACCAGGTTTATGTGCTGGTGCATCCCGAAGGTTATGACGGGTCCCATAAAGACCCTGGCGTTGAGCTTTGGCTTTATGAGGTGGGCGCAAGAAAACGGCTGGCCCGCCACCCCCTGAAAACCCCAGGACTTTCCATTGCCATTACCCGGGATAAAAAGGCGCCGTTAATGGTGGTGACCAATGTCGAAATGAACCTGGACGTCTACGACGCCAAAAGTGGTCAATACCTGCGGACTCTCACGGGCTTTGGTCAGGAAACGCCCTTTGTAGTGCACGGAGCACGATAATGAACTGGTTAATAAAACGGCTGGACCGCTACACTGAAGCCCGCACCCGTAACGTTGCTCAGACCACTGCCCGGCGAAGTTTTGTGGGCAGGCTGGCCATGACCTTAACCGGCGTGTCAGCGATTCCTCTGCTGCCGGTGGCCCGGGCCCAGGATGGCAAGCCGGCGGAACAGGGCGATCCTAATTCCTGCGACTACTGGCGCTACTGCGCCATCGATGGTTTCCTCTGCGGCTGCTGCGGCGGGTCCATGAACACCTGCCCTCCCGGTACCGAGATGTCACCGATTACCTGGATTGGCACCTGTGAGAATCCCGCCGACGGCAAGAGTTATATTATTTCCTATAACGACTGCTGCGGTAAAACCTCCTGCGGTGCCTGCCTGTGTAATCGCAATGAGGCCGACCGTCCGATTTATCGCCCCCAGCAGGCTAACGACATTAACTGGTGCATTGGCACCAAGCACTTGACCTATAACTGTTCAACGGCGGTGGTGATCGGAACGGCCTTGGATCAATGATGCGGTGGGCGGCATTGATGAGTTTCGTGGCCAGCCTGATGACCGGGTTTAGCGCTGGGGCGGAGGATAAAACGGCGGTCGCAGCCGCTGCTGAGACTAAACGTCGGGCCGACGCTTACACGGTTTGCGCCGCCTGTCATTTGCCCGCGGGCCAGGGTATTCCAGGCGCGTTTCCTCCGATCCGCAATCGGGCCCGGGATATCGCTTTGCTGGACGGTGGCCGCGAGTATCTGATCGGCGCAGTCTGGTACGGGCTAATCGGTCAAATCAGTGCGGGTGGTCAAAGCTACTTTGGCGCCATGGCCGGACAACGAGGCGCCATGGACAGCGGCGCCGTCGCCGATGCCTTGAACCACCTGGTGTTTAGCCTGGTGGACGACCAGGTTGGTGCGGAGCTGACGCCTTTTAGCGCTGAGGAAGTTTTAGCCGCGGCTGAACAATGGGCCGACGGAGGCCCGAGCACAATGGCTAAGTTTCGCCAGGATCTGGTGAACAAGCATGCTGATGATTGGCCTGGATAAACCTACGCAAGGTTGGTCAGCCTGGCCGTTTGTTGCGGCCGGTCAGGTTACCTTTGCTGCGCTGCTGCTGGCCGTAACCAGCGCCGCCTTTGGCGATGAACGCCGGGCAAAAACCAATTACATGCTGTATTGCCAGGGCTGTCATCTGCCCGCTGCCCAGGGCTTGGGTAGCCAGGTGCCAAAGATGAACGGCTTTGTCGGTTACTTTACCCACAGCGA
>CAYGPO010000043.1:27595-31201 GCA_964351665.1 uncultured Gammaproteobacteria bacterium
TTCGCCTCAAACAGGCTTTCCAGATGTTCTCGGGAGTTGACCAGGCCCTTGGCTCTGACCGTGCCTTGCTCGTCTATCAGCACCGCGTAGGGTAGTTTTTCCACCTGGAATGTCATGCCCAGTTCCGTGGACAGCACATAGGGAAAGTCCTGCAGTTTTTCTCGTTGGATGAAAGCCTGTTGCCTGACTGGGTCGCCATCGCTGGTCAGCATCACCTGCAGCCAGCTGCGCTCGGCTTTGGCGCTGGATTTAAGCGCCGGCAGCAGGGTCTTACAGACCGGGCAGGTGGGGGACAGAAAAAACAGCAGTCGGCTTTTGTCCGCGGCGATATCCGTTGTGCCTTTTATGGGGATGCCGGGCGGGCCAATCTGATGCACCTTGCCTGCCAGGTCTTCAACGGTAAGCGACGGCGAGGCCTCACCCACCTTGGGTCCGCTGGCAGTGGCCAGGGCTCCGGCCGGGGCGATGCGCTCATGCAGCACGCCGATCTGCCTGGCCAGGGCTATCACCACAACCACCAGGGCAATGACCACAGCCCACAAGACAAGCAGCGACACCATCAGCGCGTTTTCCACAGTCGGCTCTCCCTATCGGTTGTCAGACGCAGCTGATTGGCGATCAGCGTATTGACGGCGGCATACAGCCCGGCCATGGTGACCAGCCCAAGCAACAGCGTTGCCCAGTCGGCGATTTCAAAGGCTCGCTGTGCCCTGGGGGCTATTGCCAGGCACACCAGCAGCAGCAACGCCAAATTACGAACCATCAGCCAGCCGGAAATCGTCTGGCTGGCGGCGGGGCCGGCGCAACCACAGTCAATGTCCCGACGGCCACGCAGCAGATTGACCCCCACCGCGATGCAGTAAAGTACCAACAGTGTTGCGGCCACTGCCATGGCGATCTGCCAGAGTCCGGCCAGCACCAGCACAACCACACTCAGCTCCGCACCAATCAGCGTTGCCGCCAGAACATTGGACAGGGCTGACGGTGCTAATTGGTAGTCAGTGATCACGGCGACGAAATGCGCTGGCTGGCAGAGTTTGTGATAAGCCGCGCCAGCAAATAGCAGGGCAGTAGCACCAACCAACAGCAGGGAAATAAGGGGATCGAGTTGCATAGGCTATTGTAACGGTTCATGGGTGTTAGAACACGGCAAATCCCTGGGGCTTTTGGGCGGTGGTTGACGACGCTTTCAGCCTGGGCGGCTGCGTCCAACGGTGCTTTTTAGTACTATCGGGGTCAGTGGCTGCAGCAGTGGGGGGATCATTTTGAGCATCGCAGAACTGCTGCAAAGGCGTGAACGGTTGCTTGGGCCCAACAACCCGCTTTTTTATGATGACCCGGTCCACCTGGTAAAGGGGCAGGGGGTCTGGGTGACCGACGCTTCTGGCAGACGATACCTGGATTGCTACAACAATGTGCCCTGTGTGGGACACTGTCATCCCCGGGTTGTGGAAGCTATTTGTCGCCAGGCCGCAGCCCTCAACACCCACACTCGTTATCTGCACGAAAACATTTTGGACTACGCAGAAAAGCTGCTGGCTACCTTTGATCCCTCCCTTGAGCAGCTGATGATGGCCTGCACCGGCAGCGAGGCTAACGACATTGCCCTGCGTATGGCCAAGCTGTGGACCGGTGGTGAAGGGATTATCTGCACCAACGCCACCTACCACGGCAATACCGAACTGGTAATGACCCTGAGCTCGTTGTTTGGGCCGGCAGAAAACTCCCAGGGCAGCATTGCCATGGTGTCCTGGCCCGATGCCTATCGACCCTTAAACGGTTTGTCCGGCGAAGCCTTAAGTCAGGCCTACGTGGCTCAGGTGGAAGACGCGATCAGCAGGTTCCAGGCCGCCGGCATCAAGCTGGCAGGTTTGCTGGTGTGTCCCATATTTGCCAACGAAGGGCTGCCGGATATTCCCCCCGGCTACATGCAAAAAGCCGTCGCCGCGGTGCGCGCCGCCGGTGGCCTGTACATTGCTGATGAGGTGCAGTCAGGCTTTGGGCGCACCGGTTCCCTGTGGGGTCACCAGGACTCGGGGGTGGTGCCGGATATCTTGACCCTGGGTAAGCCCATGGCCAATGGGCATCCGGTTTCTGCGGTGGTAGCGCGGGCAGATTTGATCAAGCATTTCCGCAGCAACGTCATGTACTTTAATACCTTCGGCGGCAATCCTGTGTCCTGCGCCGCGGCCATGGCGGTGCTTGAGGTGATCGAGGACGAGGGTTTGGTTGAAAATGCCGCAACGGTGGGTGAACATATTTTTAAACGGCTCAAGCAGCTCGCCCAGCTCCACGACATTATCGGTGACGTGCGGGGCAAAGGCCTGTTCTTTGGTGTGGACATGGTGCTGGATAGATCCAACAAGACCCCAGCCCCGGAGCAGACTCGCCAGTTGGTCAATCAGATGCGTCAACAGGGCATCTTGATGAGCAGCATTGGAGAATTTGGCAATGTGCTCAAGATGAGGCCGCCGCTGCCTTTCTCCACGGACAACGCGGATCTTTTAATCGATACCTTAGACCATGTCTTGACCGGGCTGTGAGGCGCCAATGAGGAATTTCTTTGATTTGACTCCCGACCAGCAGGCCCAGCGCTTGCAGCAGGTCGGCACCAAAGCCCTGGGGCATTGGGGCCTTGACGATTGTCAGCTGCGGCTTATTAAGTATCGCGAAAACGCCGTCTTTGAAGTGCGCTGCGGCGGTCAGAAGTTTGCTCTGCGTTTGCATCGTTTTGGCTATCACAGCGACGCTGAACTGCACTCTGAGCTGCTATGGATGCAGGCCCTGGCCGAGTCCGGTATTCAGGTGCCGGTGGTGATCCCAACCCTTGACGGCCGAAACTTCATCACCTTAAGCCTTGAGGGGCTGCCTTGTGCGCTGCAGATTGACCTGTTTGAATGGATCGCCGGCCGCCAACTGGGCGCGGTTGAGGCGGGTATCAATAATGTTGACTCGGTGCCCCACGTGTATCACACCATGGGGGAGCTGGCAGCCAGGGTGCACAATCAGTCGTCCAGCTGGCAGCTGCCAAAGGGTTTTGTTCGACACGCCTGGGACTGCGATGGGTTGGTGGGCGAGACACCGTTTTGGGGCCGCTTTTGGGAGCTGGAGGCGGCGTCTGCGGCCCAGCGTAAGCTGCTGATCGCGGGCAAACGCAAGGTGCATGAAGCGCTCACGGCGCTTGATCGGTCGGCACCGGTTTATGGCCTGATTCACGCCGACTTTGCGCCGGAAAATTTTATGGTAGATGAGCAGGGCATTCGCTTAATCGATTTTGACGACGCCGGTTTCGGCTGGTACATGTTTGAACTGGCAACCTCACTGTATTTTATTCTGGAAGAGCCTTATTACCCTGCGGCCCGTGACGCGCTGATCAGGGGCTATCGATGCCATCGAGAGCTGCCGGACGCCCAGCTGGATCTTATGCCGCTGTTTCTCACCGCCCGAGGGTTTACCTATCTGGGCTGGGTACACACCCGTCAGGAGACCCAGACCGCGCAAGAGTTTACGCCCTTCTTATTGCAGTCAGCCTGCCGACAAACCGAAAGCTATCTAGCAGGCTGTTGAAAAAGCCATCCATGGCGTTTTCAACATCGACAACGAAAA
>CAYGPO010000044.1:0-9811 GCA_964351665.1 uncultured Gammaproteobacteria bacterium
CTGCTGGCGGCTGGCTCCAAGAACCATCAGCAGAGCCAGAAGTAGCAGCGCCCAAGAGCTGGTGGCAGGAATCGCCAGGGGCCTTAAATTGATCCCAATAACGGTGGGATCTGAGTTATCCCCGGGACCGTTGCCGTCCGGATCCGGGTTGCTGCCGTCCTGGGACACATCCGTCACCGTTCTGGACGCGCCGGTGGCGGTGGCCAGGGCTGAGTTCACATAGGGTGGCTGGCTGTCACCGGCTCTCACCAGCACTGACAGCCGGATTAAGCCAACCTCACCCACGGCAAGTGAATCGCTGCCGTCCAGCAGGTTGGTATCAGTGTCGCCGTTATACGCGGCATTGACGGTGAAATCCGTGGAAAACAGATTGGTCACCTCAAAACTGGCTGGTGCCGGGAAGGTGGCGGCCAGATCATCGATCACCTGAATCTGATCCAGGCTTACCTCACCACTGTTTTCCACCCGCAGCAGATAGCTGACCAGCGCACTGTTGTTAGGCAACACCGCTGAATAGCCGGCGCTGGGTAGCTCCACCCCAGACAGCTGTTTGGCCAGGCCAATTTCCGCCAGCCCGGCACCGCCCAAGGGCACCACCGTCGGATCACCCTCGTCCCCGGTGGTGGGATCGTCGGAATCCACCGGATCAGTTTCATCAGAGCTGACGACGGCCTGGTTGATCAGAGACACCACGCTGGCGGGCAGAGGATCGTTGATGCGAACCTGGTAGGCCACCGAGACGCTGGCGCCGGCGGCAAGACTGGCCACCGACACGTCGACGCTGGTTTGCCCCGCTCCGTTGCCGCTGTTGACGGTACCCGCGCTGGTGATGACGCTGCCGTTAATCAGGCTGCCATTGCTGTCCGGGGTATCGGTCAACTGCAGGTTATTGGCCGTGCCGTTGCCGATGTTGCGAATAATCAGCAGATAGTCGACCCGGTCACCGCTGGAGACGAAGCCATCGGTGTTGTCGTCAAAGGTGTTGATCACCGCCTTCGTCAAGGCCAGTATCGGATCGGCATCAATGGGAGTTGCCGTGGGATCATCATCGGTGGGTGAATCCGGATCATCGGTGGGCTCCTCGGGCACATCAGCGCCGGTCACCAGGCCCTGATTGAAGACCTGGGAAGCATTATTGATCACCGGATTATTGATGGTGACATCAAAGCTGATGCTGACGCTGGCGCCGCCGGGCAAGTTGCCCACATTGACCCCAACGCTGGTATCAGCAGCGCCGTTGCCGCTGGTCACGCTACCAAGGCTGGTGAGCACCGAACCTGGCACCAGGGTGGTGTTCAGATCCGGGCTGTCGGTGAACACGATGGCAGTGGCGGCGGCGTTGCCGTCGTTACGGATGTTAACCAGGTAAGTCAGGGTGTCACCGGGAGAGGCGACACCGTTATTATCCGCATCAATGCTGAGCAGATCCGTCTTGCTGGCCTCAATCACCGGATCAGCAGTCACCGGAGTTTCAGTTTCGTCATCATCGTCGGGGGTGTCGGGGTCATCCGACGGCTCCACCGGCGCGTTATCGCTGAACACCACCGCCTGGTTGGACACCTGGGTCACCCCAGCGGGCAGCGGGCTGTTGATGACCACGTCAAAGGACAAGGTCACAGTATTGCCACCGGCAATGTCGCCAAAATTCACAGCCACGTCGATGTCGCCGGCGCTGTTGCCAAGGGTAACGGTTCCCTGAGAGGTCATCACCGAACCCACAACCAGACTCACGTTGGGGTCTAAGTTGTCGTTGGCGAAGCTGCTGATGGCCGCCTGATTGCCGTCATTGTTGACGGTCACGATATAGCTCAGGGTATCGCCGGGAGACGGTGAACCGTTGCCGTCAGCGTCGATTCGCAGCACGTCAATCTTGATCACTTCAAGATCCGGAGCCGCCACCAAAGGCACCTCGGTGACGTCGTCGTCCGGCGCATCGTCTGGATCATCAGTGGGCTCCACGGGCAGCTCGTTGCTGCTCACCAGGCCCTGATTGACCAGCTCATTGACTCCCGCCGGCAGCGGCGAGTTGACCAGGGTTTGGTAGCTGATAGCCACACTGCCACCGCCGGCCAGGGCGCCAATATCAATGCTGATGCTGGTATCGCCGGCGCCGTTGCCCACCAGCACAGTGCCAGCGGAGGCGGCAACGCTACCGTTGACCAGGGTTGAGTTGGGATCCGGGAAGTCGGTGTACTGCACGCCGGTGGCGCCGCCGTTGCCCAGATTCTCAATCACCACGGTATAGAGCAAGGTATCACCCGGGCTGACCACGCCATTGCCATCAGCATCGGTCTGCAGGGCCGCCGCTTTGCTGGCCTCGATCACCGGCGCTGCAGTCACCGGGGTGATGGTGGGGTCGTCCTCGTCGGGCCGATCCGGGTCGTCGGTGGGCTCAACGGGCTGTTGATCGGAGTCCACCGCGCCCTGGTTACGCAGGCTGGTGACGCCGGCGGGTAAGGGGCTATTGATGGTGACATCAAAGGTGATGGACACCGTGCCCCCGCCACCGGCAATGGCGCCAACCAATACCGCAACCTGGCTATCGCCGGCCGCGTTACCCAGGGTCACCGAACCGGCGCTGCTGCTAACCGAGCCTGCGACCAAGGTGGTATTGGCATCGGGAATATCGGTGAACTGCACCCCGGAAGCGCCGGCGTTGCCACCGTTGACCAAGGTGACGGTGTAGCGCAGCGTATCCCCCGGTGAGGCAACGCCGTCGGAGTCCGCATCAATCAACAGACTGTCCGCTTTAAAGGCCTCAAGATCCGTGGCGAAGGTCAGCGGGACAACGGTTTCATCGTCATCCGGCGGACCGTCAAGGTCGTTGGAAGGTTCAGCCGGCAGTCCGTCACCGCTGACAAAGGCCTGGTTAACCAGCTGACTAACTCCCGCCGGCAGTGGGTTGGGAATGTCTACCTGGTAACCCACGGTCACCGAGGCGCCGCCGCCGGGCAGCGTTCCCACGTCCACCGCCAAGCTGGTGTCGCCGGCGGTATTACCCAGCACCACGGCGCCGGCGGTGGTTTGCACCGAGCCTGCTATAAAGCTGCCGTTGGCATCAGGGGTATCGGTAATCACCACGCCGGTGGCAGCGGCGTTGCCGATGTTAATGGCGGTCAGGGTATAGCTGAGAGTATCACCGGGTGACGGTACGCCGTTGCCGTCGGCGTCGGTCAGCAGGCTCACCGACTTATCCAGTTCCAATATCGGTGTCACCGACACCGGAGTGGGCGTGGGATCATCTTCCGGCCCAGCATCGGGATCATCGGTGGGCTCATCGGGCAGCTGATCGCTGCTGACAAATCCCTGGTTGATCACCTGGATCACGCCAGCAGGCAGCGGGCTGTTAATGGTCACATCAAAGGTGATGGTCAGCTGACCGCCGCCGCCCAGGGCGCCAATGTCCACCGAGACGTTGTTATCACCGGCGCCGTTGCCCAGCAAAACGCTGCCAAGGGTGGTCACCACTGAACCTGGCACCAGCTGGGTATTGGCGCCGGGCGTGTCGTTAAACACCAGCCCGGTGAGGCCCACGTTGCCCGGATTATCGATCACCACCGTATAGCGCAGCACATCACCGGGTGAGGGTAGACCGTCAGCATCATTGTCCACAGCCAAGGCGTCGGATTTGAACGCTTCAAGTACCGGGTCAGTGGTCACCGGAGTCACCGTAGGATCATCATCCGGCGGCGTGTTCGGATCATCGGTTTCGATGGGCGGCAGCTCAACGGAGGAAATAATGGCCTGGTTGCTGACCGCGGTTGTCCCGGCGGGCAGCGGGCTATCGATGGTGACCTCAAAGGTAATCACCGCCGTTTCACCATTGCCGGGTATTACGCCGGTATCCACTTCGACGTTAACGTCGCCAGGATTATTACCCTGCACCACCGTGCCCCGGGAGCTGGCAACACTGCCCACCACCAGATCCACGTTGGGATCCAAATTGTCATTGACAAAGGTTGCCGTGGCGCCCTGATTGCCGGTGTTGATCACGTTGATTCGATACAGCAGGGTATCGCCGGGTGATGGCGAACCATTGCCGTCCGCGTCCACCAGCAGCGTGTCGGTTTTAGTCGCTGACAGCGCCGGAGCCGCGGTCAGCGGGGTGTCGGTAGGATCATCATCGGTGGGGGTATCCGGATCGTTGCTGGGCTCATCGGGCAGCTCGTTGCTGCTAACCACGCCCTGGTTTCGGAGTCGGGTCACGCCGGCGGCCAGGGGGTCGTCAATCAGCACATCAAAGGTGATGGTACGGCTGGCGCCGCCGCCGGGAATGGTATCCAGGGCAACGCTGATGGTTGCATCGCCGACGGTATTGCCGGTCACTACGGTACCCAGAGGGGCTACCGTAACCGAACCGGCCAGCAGTGCGCTGTTGACATCCGGTGTGTCGTTGAACACCACGCCGGTGGCCGCCACATTGCCGCTGTTGGTGATGTCAACGGTATAGCGCAGGGTGTCCCCCGGAGAGGCTTGACCATCGCCGTCAGCATCCACCAGCACCACATCGCGTTTGTCCGCTTCTAAGATCGGCGCCGCCGTTACCGGGGTGTCGGTGGGGCTGTCCGGATCCGAATCGTCCGGGTCGTCGGTGGGCGTCACCGGGGTCTGATCGCTGTTCACCAGGCCTTGGTTGGAAACCACCGTTATCCCTGCGGGCAGCGGATTGTTAATGGTGACATTGAAGCTGATGGTAACGCTGTCGCCACCGCCCAACACGGTGCCAACGTTTACCGTCACCGGCGGCGTGCCGGCGTTACCGCCGGTGATGCTGCCGCGGGTTGTGCTGACGCTGCCCACCACCAGGGTGGTGTTGCCGTCAGGCGTATCGCTGAACGTAACGCTGCTTGCCGCCTGATTACCACTGTTGGTGATCACCACCGTATACAGCAGTTCATCACCCGGCGACGGGGCGCCATTGCCATCGTTGTCTACCAACAAGATGTCGGTTTTGTTCGCACTGATGATGGGCGTTGCCACCAGCGGGGTGACGTTGGGATCATCATCCGGGCCGGTGGTGGGGTCGTCCGTGGGCTCTGACGGTAACTCATTGGAGTCTACCCGGCCCTGGTTCACCACCTGGGTCACACCCAGGGGCAGCGGATTGTTGATGATGACATCAAACACGATGTCCACTGACCCACCCTGGCCGGCCAACACACCGATATCCACCACCACCGGCGGCGTTCCAGCGTTGCCGCCGGTCACCGCACCCTGGCTGGTGGTCACAGACCCAGGCACCAGAGAAGTGTTGGCATCCGGAGTATCCACGAAGGACACGCCAGAGGCATCCTGATTGCCGCTGTTGATCACGCTAATGGTGTAGCGCAGGGTGTCGCCGGGTGAGGCGAATCCGTTGAAGTCCGCGTCCACCAACAGCGCGTCACCTTTGCTGGCTTCCAGGATCGGCGCGGCAATTAAGGGCGTGACCGTGGGGTCATCGTCCGGCCCGGTGTCCGGGTCGTCGGTGGGCTCCAGGGGCAGTTCGTTGGAACCGACCAGGCCCTGGTTGGCAACCTGGGTGACCCCATCAGCCAACGGGTCGTCCACCAGCACATCAAAGGTAATGGTGGCGGTGGCGCCGCCACCGGCCAGCAAGCCCAGGTCCACCGCCACCGGCGGCAGGCCGGCGTTGCCGCCGGTAATCACGCCCTGGCTGGTGGTAATGGAACCCGCCACCAGGGTGGTGTTGGCATCCGGCGTATCGGTGAAGGTGATGCCGCTGGCTTCACCGTTACCGCTGTTGGTAATCACCACCGTATATCGCAGGGTGTCGCCGGGTGACGGCGTGCCGCTGAAGTCTGCATCAATCAATACCGCGTCGGCTTTGGTAGCTTCCAGCACCGGGTTGGAGTTGACTGGAATAATGGTCGGATCATCATCGCCAACCGGACCCGGGTCATCGGTTAGAACATCCGGCACCTCAGTGCTTGATACGGTGCCCTGGTTAACCATCTGGTTTACACCACCGGGCAGCGGATTGTTCACGGTGGTTTGATAAATCACCGTTGCACTGCCCCCTGGGGCCAGAGTGCCCAGGGCAACTTCCACCGGCGGCACGCCGGTGTTGCCGCCGGTGATCACGCCAGCGGTGGTATTCACCGAACCAACCACCAGGGTTGAGTTCAGGTCCGGGGTGTCGCTGAACAGCACGTTGGTAGCGGCCAGGCCGCCGCTGTTGGTAATGACGATGGTGTAGCTGAGCACATCACCCGGAGTTACGTCGCCGGAGCCGTCCAGGTCATCGAACAGGGCGCCGGTTTTGCTCGCCGACAGCTCGGGCAGGAACACGTTTTCCGTATCGGTGGCGGTATCGATGCGGTCCTCGGGTGGGGCATCGGGCATGCTGCTGCCACTGAGGTTAGCAATGTTGACCACCGGCAGCGGCGGCAGCGGATCTGCAAACATGACCCGGGCGGTAAAGGACAGGGTCTCACCCACCTCCACCGACGTATCGGGCACAGATCCTGCGGGGTCGCTGACAAACTGCAGGGTGGATTGCCCGGCCGCTGGAGTATTGGCCAGAACCTGTCCGACAAAGCCCGCTGGCAGCGCGTCGATCACCACCGTGGCCAAATCCCAGTTAGCCGCGCTGAGCACATCGTCCAGCAGCAGCTCATAGGCCGGCGCAGTGCCAGTGTTGGTGATATCGAACTGCAGAGTTGCCACCAGGGCGTCCACATCAGCAACGGTCTTGTCCACTGCCAGATTCGGTTCTACCAGATCGATATCCGCTGTGGCGGTATCGGTCTGGGTGCCGCCAGGGCCCTCAAACTGCAGGGTTGATGTGTTGGTCAGCAGGTCACCATTTTCGTTGCTGTCAGGACCTGCCGGCGTCGACGGCCCCAGATTCAGTACTACGCCGCAGACCTGCAGCACCAGCTGATCATCGGTGGTCACCGCGTTATCGGTGGTTGGGTTGGTCACGTCACCCAGGTCAAAGGTGGCGGTGTCGTTACCCACCGGCGCCAAAGTATCGCTAAGTACCGCAGCGAAACCATTGGTCACTCCCAGCATGCCGGAGCCGAAAACGTTGGCGCTGGTGAGCCCTAAAACCCCTTCAGTGCCGTTGGCACTGCCCGACGGCAGGGTGTCACTGATGATGACCTGCTGGGTCACACCCTGGGGAAAGGTCACGGTGGTGTGGTAACAGATTTCTTCACCAATAGTGGCGTCCACCAGGAACGGATCGGCAAAGCTGTCCGTGGTATCGGGATTGCTGGTAGAAAACACCGTCTTTTCGATGCTGGGCTCGTCAACGGTGAACTGGCCGGTATCAGCATCGTCGCCGCCGGCATTTTCGTCACCGGCGCCGCCGGGGGTTGAGTCCCACTGCAGGGAAGCGTTGTTGAGGTAGCTGTCGCCGGAGATAACGCCGGGATCCACCGTAATGTCATAGGTAATGGTGCAGACCTCACCCAGATCCAGCTGGGTAATGCTAAACACCACGGCCGGGTCGCCGCTGCCGTCGGCGGCAAAACCCTGACAGGACGCGCTGGAGGTGAAGTTGGTGGGTCCACCGGAGCCCAGGGGATCTGGCAGCTGATCGCTGATATCAAGATCGTAGGCCACCGCTTTGGAATCTCCCGTGTGAGAAATTTCCAGAGTAAAGGTCAGGATGTCGCTGCCGCTGACTTCAACCAGGGTGTCAGGAGTCTTCAAAATCTGCAGCAGGGGCCGGACCACGTCCATATCCACGGAGTCGGTCAGGGGCGTCTGGGGTACACCACCCACGTCAAAATCCAAACTGGCCTGGTTGCGGGCGTTATCGGTATCGGGGTTAATCGGCACGTTGCGGACCCGGGCCACAATGGTGAATTCAATCTGGTCGTCGGCGGGTAACGCCCCGTCGGTGGTGGCGTTGACCACGTCACCCAATGCCCAGAGGAAGAAATCATCGGTGCCATCCAGGGGTGGACTGTCGGAAATCAGGTCAGGAACCGCACCCACCGACAGGCCGCTGCCGATGGTGATATCGTCGCCGATCCGGCTCAGGTTGGCAGACACCAGCTCAAAGGCAGCCGCCGGCAGGTTGCCGGGGAACGGAAGCTGGTCGCTGACCACAGCGTTTTCCAGTGTGCCGTTGGCAAGATCCAGCACCAGTCGATAGGTCACTTCCTCACCGATGGTCAGGTCCGGCTCCGGCCCAAAGAAGCCGTCGGCATCGGGGGTATTGGCATCGCTGGAGGAAACAAACTGCTTATCAAGACCCGGGCCAGAGATGTCCACCATGAACTGAGTCTGGTCTGCATAGGCGCGACGCTGCTCGTCGGCCTCAACGGCGTCGGTGCTGAAGTAATCCAGATCCGCCAGGTTCATGATGGTGTCGCCCAGGGATGCCGCCACGTTGATCTGTGCCTGATAGGTAAACCGGCACACGTCGGCCACTGGCAGGCTGTCAAAACCCACCCGCAGGCCAGCCCCGTTGGGGTCGCTGTCGTCCAGAATATCCGGGGCCAGCGAGCAGCTAAAGCCCGCCGGCGCGCCGGCGGCGGCAAGGCTGCCGGCCTGGTAGGTAAGCTCTGCCGGCAGCTGGTCAGCCAGCAGCACGTCGATGGCGGCAGCGTTGGAGACTCCGGTGTGGCCAATATCCAGGGTGTAGGTAATGAGGTCGCCGGCCTCGCCGGAGGTGACCGAACCGCTTTTGGCCACGCTCAGGTCAGGCTCAGCGATTTCTACATCCGCCGCGGCGGTGACATCGGTGAAGGTGTCTGATAACACCAGCAGGTTGTTGCGCACCGGCAAACCGCTGACCCCGTTGCCGGGGATATCAGCAACCCGGGCACGAATCTGGAAGGTGATCTGGTTATCCGCGGCCACCGTTGCCCCGGTATCGTTTTGATTGACCAGATTGCCGAAGTCCAGCAGCAGCTGGTTATTCAGGCTGTCGCCGTTGGTATCGTTGATAGCCTGCAGCGGAGGATCGTTGTCCACCGTAATGTCAGCGCCGATGGTGATGGCAGAAACCGATAGCAGTTCCAGCACCGTTGGTGCAATGGGCAGTTCGTCGCTGACCACCACATTGGTGGCAGAACCATCGGGGATGGTGACGGTGAGATCGTAGGTGATCACCTCACCGATGGTCACGTCCACAACAGCCGGATCAAAGTTGCCGCTGCCGGTGGTCTGGCTGCGATCGCTCACCGCCTTAACCGCCATCACCGGCGCCACCATAAATACGGCGCTGGCCTGGGCATCGTAGTCATCGGAGCTGCCCTGACCATCACCGATGCCGGCAGATCCGGAGCGCTCGGAGTCAAACTCGTCAATAAACGGCGACAGATCCGTGTTGTCGCCGGGCAAGGAAGTCCACTCGGTATTGGCGACGTTGGTGATGCTGGTGCCGATGGGGGTCGCAGCGTCTACTTCTACATCAAACACAATTTGGCAGCTGGTGCCCTTGCTGAAGGTGACCCAGCTGGCGGTGATTACCCCCGCCGCCTCCACGGGCCCGGTATCAGGAGTATCCGTGCAGGCCTGGACTGTGGGGCCACTGACCAGGGTCATGAAGGCCGGAATAGCATCACTGAGATCCACATCAAAGGCATCGGGCTGATCAGTGCCGCCGGTAGCTGCAACGGTAATCACCACCTGGGTGATCTGGCCGGAATCCCCGGATGAGGGGTTAAAGGTTTTAGCGATGGTAATTGCCGGTTCCCGCACCACAACGTTGTCGGCCGAATCTCTGGCCAGTTCCACCGAGCCCTGCAGCCAGCGGGCACTGTTATTGCGCGCGTCGCCCCTGTTCACGTTGCTGGCGTCGAGCACCAGAACTTCATATTCAATTACCAGGTCCACGCTGCCGGCGCCG
>CAYGPO010000044.1:9911-30538 GCA_964351665.1 uncultured Gammaproteobacteria bacterium
GGTGATGGTGGTTCTGTAGCGAACCAGAGAACCCACAACCACCTCGTTTTCTGTGCCGTCGGCCAGCCCCAGGGCCGCCTCAGTCGGGCTGACGTTGAGCAGCTCTTTGGCCACCACCACATCGGTGATAACGGCGCTGGCGTCGTCGATTGCCTCGGGAAAGCGATCTGGTGAGTTGTCTCCCGGAGCCCAGGTCACGCCACTTTGGTTAGCGATAGTAGCGCCCGGCTCAACGCTGTCAGGCAGGGTGCAGCTGATTTCTATCAAGATACGATTATTGCCGCTGGGATCGCTGGCTGATGCCAACGCGGCGCCGTTAACGGAGGCAGCGTTGGTTCCATCGTCGGCAAACTCAAGGCCCGCTCCAAACAGATCGCCGCTAAGGCTGGCGGTGGGGTAGCGGGTGTCAGTGCCATCGATCAGGCCCGCGCTGGCGCCGTTGTCGATAAAGACCCGCAGATCGCCGGCGTCGTCGTTGATGGCGCAGCCCAGCAGCGCGCCGGCCGCCGCATCATCGGTGGCAATTACATCAAAGGCGCTGCCGTTACCGGTGTTTTCCAGGCTGATCAGGTAAGTCAGAACATCCCCGGCGTCGGCGCCAGCGATGTCGCCATTGCTGATGCTGGAACTGCCGTTGCTGCTACTGATGATCTGTTTATCCAGCTCAATGGCCGGCGCTGCTACCAGAAACAGCGCGCCGGTGTCGGCGGTGGACGGCGCCTGGTTACCGTCGCCACCCACGTTCAGGATGTTGCTGAGGCTCAGCCCGTCAGCAAACGCCGCCGGCTGCACCGTCATGGCAATGTCCAGCTCCAGCACCACTGGTGATAGGGGCTCAGACACCTCGTCCCAGGTAATAATCCAGGAGTTGGGGGCATCCGGTGACGGCACTGCGCCGCCGCCAGAGTTTGCAACAATACTGCTGACGCCGGTGGGAAGGCCGCCGGACAAAAGATTGTGGGAAGGCCCATAGCTGATGGTGGTGCCGTTGACGGTGGGAGCCGTGCCGTATTGCTCAGCGTCAAAGATCGGAATCGGCCAGAAATCTGTCCACTGGAGGTTCAAAATATCCGCCGCGTTCAGGGTCATGGTTAGCCGGTAAATCACGTCTTCGCCAACCTGGTAAGACACGCCGTTGGCGGGTGAACTCACCACGCTTTTTGTCAACGCCAGGCCTGCAATCGCAATGCCCGCGGCCGAACCCTCGGTACAGCTCATGACTGCTGGCCCTACTCCCGGTTGTTGCACCGAATAGGTGGTGTCAACGGTATTGGGCAAGCCGTCATTGATGCGCAGCGGCACCGGCGACATCGCCGTGGAACCAAATCGGGAAACATAGACCTGTTCCACGGTGGTGGAGTAAGTCAGCAATCCGGTGGTGCCTGCGCCCACCTCAAGATCCCCGGTTAGGGGTAACAGCGGCGCCGTCAGGGAAGAAAAGTCGATGGTTATGACGGTTTCGGTGCCGTTGGCGCCGGTTTGGCTGGCGACGGTGAAATCTGCGCCAAGAGTCAGTGGCGTGCCGTTGAGAACCAGTGAACCGGTATCCAGGGTTAATCCATCAGCAACCGTATCTACCAGCACTAACTCGGTTACCTCAGCAAAATCAGAAACCTGGTAGGCGATCTGGTAATCAACCGTCTCCCCCGGCGCTACGGTGGTGGAGGTTGTGGTTTTTTGCACCGAGAAGTGTTTGGCCACCAGGGAATTATCAGACTGGGTCGCAGCGGGGGAAAAAATGGGGTTGCCCTGGTAGTCAGCCAACAGGCTGGCGGTATTGGTGGGGATCGGCAGACTCATGCACATGGTCTCGTCCAGCACGTCGGGTACCACCACCGGTATGGATACCGTAACGTCCTCGTCCCCGGCGGTGCCGGTGACTGGCCCCGGGCAATCCACCGTGACCGTGCCGCCGCTGCCGATGGCAGGCTGGGACAGGCTGCAGGCAGCGTTGGTGAGACCCGCGGCGCCGGCAACCTGGGCAATACCGCCGAGCAAATCGGCGATCACCAGGGGCGGCGGTAAAACGTCGTCGAAGTCCAGCTCGTCTATGGACTGGCCGTCAGCGATGTCCAGGGTCAGGACGAAGGTAAAGGGATAGCCCGGCGGAGGCTCAGCTTCCGGATAGGTATTTACCTTGCTGGTAAAACGCGCCACGGTTAGGGTGCTGTTGGCGGTTTGTGGTGCGCCGATAATAGGGGTATTGCCGGTGGCCGAATCCCCAAAGCGAAACACAGGGGTGCTGACAATTGGGTAAGTTTGTCCCACCACCGCGTCCGGCGACAGGCCAGGGTCTTCACTTTGTAGACAGACCGTCAGGGAAATGGCCGGACCACCCGCGGTCAGGGAACCAATGGGTGGAACAATGGCGACAAAGGTACCGTTGGGCGGACCGGTCACCGGCTCATTGATGGTGGGATCGATGGCGTTTCCACTGCCATCAAAGGTCACCGTGGTAGCCGTGGCCCCCAGTGGGTCGACCAATGCTGAATTGAAGCTGATGCCCGGGGGCAGACTCAGCTGCAGGTAGGGGCCAAAGCCCGTCGCGCCAGCGGTGTTGCTGATGGTCTGGGTGTAACAGAATTCTTCGTTGATAAAAGGGTCTGCCGGCGGACCTCCGACGGCGCTGATTGTTTGAGCCGAAACTGAAGCTCCCCAAAACATAGTGATCAACAGCAGCACTATTTTCAACATTCCCAACTCTCCCTTTGCATCAACCGATGACCTCATCCGCCAAGTCACCCATTATGTTTTGCAGTCAGCATAGACTGTACGCCGCCAACAGCCTGGTATCGGCAGCGCAGTGCAATAGATTGAACGACCTATCGGCCCAAAGAAGGTAGCATCAGCAGGGGTTTCGGGAAAAGCGCACCATCACATTTGTTAACATCGCATCGGTTTAGCCCCGGCCCCGGGTTCGGGTTCGGTTGGGCTTGGCGTTGGCCTCGAGAAACTCAATGGCCCTGCCGGCGATATCCACACCCGTAGACTTTTCAATTCCCTCAAGCCCCGGGGACGAATTGACTTCCATTACCACCGGTCCGTCCTTGCCTCGCAGCAGATCCACCCCCGCCATGTTCAGGCCCATTAATCTGGCAGAACGCACGGCCGTGGCCCGCTCTTGTTTGGTGATTTTGACCTGGTTGGCAGACCCACCTCGGTGAAGATTGGAACGAAAGTCCCCCTCGGCGCCAGTGCGCATCATTGCCGCCACCACCTTTTCACCGATCACCAGACAGCGAATGTCGCTGTTACCCGCCTCTTTGACAAACTCCTGCACCAGCACGTCGGCGCGCAGTCCGCCGAAGGCCTGCAGCATACTTTTGGCGGCGTTGTGGGTCTCACCCAGCACCACCCCAACCCCCTGGGTGCCTTCCAGCAGCTTGATCACCACCGGCGCCCCGCCAGCCATCTCGATGATGTCGTCAGCCTCACTGGATGAGTGGGCAAAGGTGGTTACCGGCAAACCTATGCCCTTGCGCGACAGCAGCTGCATAGAGCGGAGCTTATCTCTGGAGCGGGTAATGGCCACCGATTCATTCAGCGGATAGACCCCCATCATCTCAAACTGGCGCAGAACCGCGGTGCCAAAAAAAGTGATAGAGGCGCCGATTCTTGGAATCACTGCGTCATAGTGGCCCAATGTATTGCCCTTGTAGCGCATCTCAGGACGATTGGAGGCAACTGACAGGTAAACCCGCAGCGTATCGATGACATCAATCTCATGGCCTCTTTGCTTGGCAGCCTCAACCAGGCGTAGGTGGGAGTACAAGCCGGCGTTTCTTGCTAACAATGCAATCTTCATGATCACGGGATGTTCCGCCGATTTATCCAGGCTGTAAACAAAATTTGTGGGATTATTTAACTACCCCCGGTGCTGGTACCATTGGGTAATGAAGCGACCCTCAGGAACAGCGCACCCGTGAGTGCCATAGTCATTATCGGCTGGCGAGAGTGGATTGGCCTGCCAGGGCTTGGCATTGACCAAATCAAAGCCAAAATTGATACCGGCGCAAAAACCTCAGCATTGCATGCCTATCGGGTGCGAACCGAACACCGGGACGGCCAGCTATGGGCCTCTTTTTTTGTCCACCCTGTGCAGCGTAAGCGTCATCCAGAATTCGCCTGTGAGGCCCGGGTAGTGGACGAGCGCGGGGTGCGCAGCTCCAACGGCAACATTGAACACCGGCTGACCATTCGCACCCAGATGCAGCTGGGGCCCTACAAATACCCCGCAGACTTCACCCTGACCAATCGTGACGAGATGGGATTTCGTATGCTCATCGGCAGGGCGGCACTAAAAAACCGCTTCATCGTCGACTCCGGCGAATCCTTTGCCACCGGCCCCAAGGCTGGGCGGAAAGATAAGGCTACCAAGCAGCGCTAAGCCTGCATTGACCGGGTCGCCGTCGGCATGGCTGCCAAAAAAAGCCCGTTAGTCTGGGGCTGTCAGGATCTGCTTAAGCCGTGTTTTGGCCTCGGCCCAATCCCTTTGCACCGTGCGTCGAGAACAACCCAAAGCCTGGGCCGTTTCTTCCTCGGTGAGGCCGGCGAAGAAACGGCATTCAACCAGCCGCACCAGATTTTCGTCTTGCCCGCGCAGCGCCTCCAGCGCGTCCTCCAGCTCCAGCAGCATGCCGGCCTGCTGCTGGCCGCTGAGCTTGTCGTCATCCCAGGTCGTGCGATGATCCGGGCCCTGGCGTTTCAGGGCTACCCGTTCCCGGGCCCGATCAATGCAAATTCGGCGCATGGCCCGGGCGATCAGACGAAAAAAATGCTGGCGGTCGTTAAACTCCCCCTCAGCCGAATTCATCAGGCGTATATAGGCCTCATGCACCAGCGCGGTGGCGCTCAGGGTCTGCTCACCCCGCTCGCCCCGCAGCTGACGCCCGGCCAGCCTGCGCAGATCCGCGTAGACCATCCCCAGCAGCGACTCCATGGCATCAGCATCACCACCGCGGCTGGCAAACAGCAGCTGGGTAATTTCAGCGGTGGGGCGCTCACTCATTGGCTGCACAAAGACCGTTGGCGCTGGCTTTCCAACAGCTCGGGATGGTCTGGCGGATAGTGGGAGGCAGCAATTGACACTGCCATTTCATAATAGACCAGGGCAGCCTGACAATCGCCCTGCAGGCGCAGCGCCGTGCCCAGATTATGAGCCACCAGGGCCACCCGGGGATGGCTGTCACCCAGTTCACTGCGATAGGCCTCAAGTGCAACCCCATAATGCCGGGATGCTTCGAGGTAGTTTTCTTGAGCCATGTAGACATTGCCCAGGGTGGTGCTGGCGGTGGCCAGCAGCTGCTGGTTTTCACTGGCCTCGCTGAGCAGCCCAACGGAGCTTCGTGCGTTCTCCTGGGCCTTGGTAAGTTCGCCTTTCAGACGCAGGGTATCTGCCATATTGCTGAGGGTCATGGCGCGCCGAATGGTGGTCTCGCCGGGCAGCTGCTCCAGGCTTTGCAGGGATTTTCGAAACGCCGCAAGGGCGCCGTCCAGATCGCCAAGGTCGGTAAGAATCAGGCCCTGCTGGCTCTGGGCCTGGGCCCGCTGGCGGGCGTAGCTGGGCCCATCGGGTAGGGTTTGCAGGGCTCGGGTGATGTGTTGGTCAGCGGTTTTGATATTGGCCGCGCGACGCTCAGCCATTGCCAGCCGTTGCAGGGTCTGAGCCAGGGACAGGGGGGAAACCTCGGCTGCGCTGTTTTGCAGCGCCAAGGCGCCACGAAGCTCCGCCAGGCCGGTGAGCAAATCGCCATTTCGATAGCGGGCGTAACCCAATAGGCTTTGGTATTCAGCAAACCGCGGGGGTTTAGGCTCGACCTGGTCTAGCTCGGCCAGCAGCGGCTCAACCAGTGTGATCACCTCGGCAAAGCGCCCGCCGTCCACCAGGGCTCGACCACTTTCCATCACCATCTCCCGCTGCACCTGGGGGCTGTTGCGGGTTGCCGTGGCCAGTTTTTCAAAGTTAGCGGTGGAGATCACGTCATTTAACGGTGCGTTGCTGCCGTTTTCCAGCGGGTCCATGCTCTCCAGGATATCGGTGACCACCTCCCCCAACGCCGCGGCGTTTTCTCCGCTGGCCACCACCTGGGCCTGCTGGTGTTCAATTTGCCGCCAAACCGCAGTCCCGATCAGCACGGCGGCCATGACGATGGCGACAGCCACAGTCAGCTCGGTGCGCCGCCGGCGGGCGGCGGTTTTCAACCGGTATCCGGTATCTGCACTGCGGCTTGGCAGCGGCTTGGCAACGGACAGTGCATCCAGATCCTGGCCAAGCTCCGCCATCGAGGCATATCGCTGGTTTGGCGCTGCCTGCAGGCAGCGCTGGAGCAGGTAAAGAAAATCGGCTTTTTGCGGTCCGGGCAGCGTTGCCGCAAGATCCGAAAGAAGTTTGGGGTAGACAATTTGCTCTCGCACCTCATCCAGGCGGGTCTTAGACCCGTGCACCAGGGGATGTTGACCGGTAACAATTCGACCCACCAGCAGCCCCATCTGAAACACGTCGGTGGCGGTATTGATATCGCCGCCAGAGAACTGCTCGGGAGCGGCATACAGGGGGGTCATGAGGTGCTCGGTGGCTGGTTCTGTGCCCGCCATGCCGGAGATACCAAAGTCCAGCAGTTTGGGCTCAGCCAGCTCGTTGACCAGCACGTTGGCGGGCTTTAAGTCCTGGTGAATTACCCCCTGGTCATGGGCATGCTCAACGGCGGCGGCAACCTTGCTCAGCAGTCGCAGTTTTGCCGTGAAGTCCGGCTGGTGCAGGTCACAGTATTCATCAATGGCCTGGCCGCTGACGAACTCCATCACCAGATAGGGACGCTCCCCCACCACGCCACCATCGATAATTCGGGCGATACCGGGATGGTCCAGGTTGGCTAGAATCTGGCGCTCGCGGAGAAATCGCTGCAGATGGGTTTTGCCCTGCAGAGCGGCGCCCATCACCTTTACCGCCACCTGCTGCTCAAACTGGTCGATCCGACGGCCCCGATAAACGCTGGACATGCCGCCTTCATCGATCAGGCCGACCAGCTCAAAGGCTCCCAGGGTCTGCCCGGACCAGTCTTCCTCGGCCAGTTCCTGGCCAGCCAGCAACCCGCCGCCGGTCACCAGCAGCTGATCCCACTTGTTACTATTGTCTGTCACGGGAGAATGTTACCGCAGCTGCAATAATCAAGGGGTTTTGGTGTTAGGAACGACGTATACGAACCACCGTCATGATATCCATCTCTATTCCTGCAACGGTTTCCGTATCGGGATAATAGGTGAGATTGACCAATGCACCCGCCAAATTCTTATACTTTTTCCGGCGCTTGTATTTAAACGGCGTTAACTCGCCTTCCAGCATGACGGTGTTCAGGAACCACTCGTCTGCCTCTCGCTGTACATGGGAGTCAACCCGGCGATCTTCAGAATGAGTAAGGCCGGGGTGCTTTTTGAGCATTTCTTCAGGCGACATGGACACGATGGGTGATCCTCGTCAGGTTCTGCCATTTCATTCGACAGACCATCAGGCAAAAGGGTGATGCAGCACGATGTTCTCGCGGCGGTCAGGGCCGGTTGAAACGATGTGGACCGGGCTACCAATCACTTCACTTAGTCGCTCCAGGTAGTTTCGTGCCGCTTTAGGCAGGCCTTCCCAACTGGTGACACCTCGGGTGCTGTCGGTCCAGCCAGGAAAATCCTCAAAAATTGGCTCGCAGTGAGCGTAGTCGGCCACGTCCGCAGGCGGCGCATCCAGGGTTAGGCCGTCCAGCCGGTAGCCCACCGCCATGCGGATGGTCTCCAAACCATCCAGCACGTCAAGTTTAGTAACGCATAGACCGCTCACGCCGTTGACCAAAACCGCTCGACGCAGGGCGATGGCGTCCATCCAACCACAACGTCTTGGCCTGCCGGTGGTAGCGCCAAATTCATTGCCGCGCTTGGCAATACGCCCGCCAACCCGGTCGTTGAGCTCGGTGGGGAACGGCCCACCGCCAACCCGGGTGGCGTAGGCTTTGGTAATGCCCAGGACATAGTCAATCTCGCCGGGCCCAATGCCCACGCCCGTACATACACCGCCGGAGGTGGTGTTGGAGGACGTGACGTAGGGATAGGTGCCGTGGTCGATATCCAGCATGGCGCCCTGGGCACCTTCAAACAGCAGATCGCCTTCGCTGCTGCGGTGGGCAGCCACTGCAGCCACCACGTCACCGGTCAGGGGTTTCAAGGCCTCACCCCAGGCCAGCGCCTGATCAATGGTGGCCTCCACATCAACCCGCTCGGACCGCAGATAACGCTCCAACACAAAGTTGTGGTAATCCATTACCCCGCGCAGCATTTCACTGGTGCGCTCGGCGTGGAACAAATCCGCCAGCCGCAGTCCGCGGCGGGAAACCTTGTCTTCGTAGGCGGGGCCTATACCCCGTCCCGTGGTGCCTATGGCCTGTTTGCCACGAGACTTTTCTCGCGCTGCGTCCAGCGCCACGTGGTATGGCATGATCACCGGGCAGGCGGCGCTGAGCAGCAGCCGCGATCGAACCTGGATACCTTTTTCTTCCAGAGTGCCGATTTCCTTCAGCAGCGCGTCAGGTGCAACAACCACGCCATTGCCAATCAGGCATTCCACTTTCGGATGCAGGATACCCGAGGGAATCAGGTGTAAAACCGTGGTTTCGCCGTCGATAACCAGGGTATGACCGGCGTTGTGGCCGCCCTGAAAGCGCACCACAGCAGCAACATTCTCGGTCAGAACATCGACAATCTTGCCTTTGCCCTCATCTCCCCATTGAGTGCCCAGTACCAGTACACTTTTTCCGCCCATGGCGCGTTCCAACCCCTATTTCACGAAATTCAGCAAGATCAACCCTGCCAGCATACATCCGCCGCCGACGATTCGCAGCGATCGATCGTCCATGGAGGCCATCTTTTGCATAGCTTCCCGCCAGGACTTTGGGCTGGCAAACGGCAGCAAACCCTCAAAAATCAACAACAAACAGAACGCTGCCAGCAGATCAGACAACCGTGAATCCCCTAAGATAATCAGTGTGGTTCAACTGCGGGGCCTGACCCAGAAAATCCATGGACCTGTACCAACACAGCCACGGCTCCGCCTCACACCCTGGTCTGAGGCGGGGACGCCAGGCCCAGCATTTACCAGGACTTTTTCATCTCAGATGGTGACGGGATACCCCTCATCGAGCTGCAGGACGCTGCACAAAGAGGTGGCTGGCACCTCAACAACTGCCAACAGCTCCAGTGACAATCAACCTCAGGCAGCTGTCGTCAGGTCGCTCCTGCAGCCAACTCAGTTACCGGTATTTTGGGTGCCAAAGTAGTCAAAGAATTCTGAACTGGCGTCCATCATCATGACGTCTCCGCCGCTACCAAAGGTGGTGCGGTAGGCCTGCAGCGATCGGTAAAACGAATAGAACTCGCGATCACGGTCGTAGGCCGTTGAGTAAAGATCCGCCGCCTGGGCGTCACCCTCACCGCGAATACGCTCAGCGTCTCTCTGGGATTCAGCCAGCAACACCGTGCGCTGCCGCTCAGCGCCTGCGGCAATCTTTTGCGCCGCCTCATTACCCTCTGAACGCAGCTCGTTGGCCACTTCTTTTCGCTCAGCACGCATCCGGCTGAACACTGAACTACTTACCTGATCTGGCAAGTCGATGCGCTTGACCCGAACATCGACAATCTCGATGCCCAGGGAACTGGCCACTTCACTGGCTCGAATGACCAGGGACTGCATGATGTCCTCGCGCTCGGTGGAAATCACCTGTTGCAGGGTTCGCTTAGCGAACTCAGCGCGCAAACCGTCAGCGATGATCTGGCTCAGCCGTTGGCGGGCTCTGACCAGGTCGCCGCCGCCGGTGGCGGTGTAGAAGTCGCGCACGTTGGAGATCCGCCATTTGACGAAGGAGTCCACGATCACGTCTTTTTTCTCAGACGTAATGAAGCGCTCAGGCTGCGCATCAAGGGTTAGGATCCGACGGTCGAACTTGCGCACGTTGTTGATCAGAGGCATCTGCCAGTGCAAACCAGGCTCAAAGTCGGTGCGTACCACCTCACCCAATCGGAATTTGGCAGCATATTCCACCTCAGATACGGTAAAGGCGGACAGGTAAACCAGAATGGCAACCAGCGCTGCGGCAATCAGTGCAAAACTTTTCATATCAGCCTCCATCCCGGCCGCGACGCGGCGCATTTCTTGGGTCGTAGGACTCACTGGGTCTTTCCGGGTCCGACAAATACTCCTGGCGGTTGGCCCGCTGGGTGGCTGGAACCGTATTGCGCATAATCTCGTCCAGGGGCAAATACATCACGTTGTTGCCGTCTTTGACGTCCACAATCACTTTTGCGGTATTACTAAGCACCGCTTCCATGGTCTCCAGATAGAGCCGCTGCCGGGTTACCTCTGGGGCCTGCTGGTATTCGGTCAACAGCAGGCTGA
This sequence comes from uncultured Gammaproteobacteria bacterium, assembly GCA_964351665.1. Classification (GTDB taxonomy): domain Bacteria; phylum Pseudomonadota; class Gammaproteobacteria; order Xanthomonadales; family SZUA-38; genus JANQOZ01. Next base: position 20,341 of record CAYGPO010000044.1, read on the forward strand.
ACCGCTGGGACTCACCTTCAGCCCGGGAGGTCACGGCAGATTTGTAGGCCTCGGCTTCTTCGATGTATCGAGCCGCCAGACCTCGAGCTTCCGGCACCACCGAGTTGGCGTATGCCTGGGCTTCGTTCTGGGATTTTTCTTTGTCCTCACGGGCCTTAATGGCGTCGTCAAAAGCGTCTTTAACTTCCTGAGGTGGGCGCACCTCTTCCAGGTTCACCGCCGTGATTTCAACGCCGGTTTGGTAGCGGTCCATAATGGACTGCTGGATTTCCCGGATTTGCTGGGAAATCTCTGCCCGGCCTTCCAACAGCACGAAGTCCATATTGTTATCCCCCACCACCTGGCGCATGGCGGATTCTGCCGCCTGTCCCATGGTGGCTTCGGGGTCCTGGACGTTAAACAGGAAAGCCTCAGCGTCCTTGACCCGAAACTGCGTTGCCATTTTCATATCAACGATGTTTTCGTCCAGGGTCAGCATGTAGCCTTCCGCGATGTCGGACCGAATTTGCTCAACGTTGACCCGGTAGACCCGGTCGATGGGTCTTGGCAGGGTGAAGTTCAGACCCGGCTGCATGACCTTCACCTGTTTGCCAAAACGCAGCACCACGCCTCGCTCTGGTTCGTCGATGGTGTAAACCGAGTCCACCATCAGCCATACAGCCAGGGCCGCGATGGCCAGAAAAAACAGACCGCCGTTGCCACCGCCGCCGCTGCGGGCATTACGCCCACCGCCGCCGAAGATGCCGCTGATGCGGTTTTGAAGATTACGAAAGACCTCATCCAGATCCGGTGGCTGATCGCCTCCGCCGCCAGATTTCCAAGGGTCTTTTCCGTTGCCAGGTTCGTTCCAGGCCATGAATATTTCCTATAGTGACGCGGTAGGCGGCAAGCCCACCATTTTAGAGTTGTCTCTCCACCACAGCAACTGGGTCTGTCCCAGCGGCTGGCGGTGTAACGGTGGAGCATGATAAAGGCGCAAGGTGGCCAGGCCACTCCCGCGCCAAAAGTTCCCGCTCGCGGCCGGCCATGGCACATTGCAGGTGCCAGCCGCCATCGTCCGACGGTTCCTCAGAGACCACGCAGCCAAGGCTGAACAATCGGGCCCGCAGGCGCCCATCCGATGGTCCAAGCATCAGTTCACACTGCTGCAGGCGGCCTGACAGCTGCTCTCGCACCGCGCCCATCAGTAAATCCAGACCTTCGGCGCTGTGGGCAGACACCCAAACCCGGTCCGGGCCCTCTCCCTTCAGCAGCCGCGCCTTCAGCCCCATCAGGTCAATCTTGTTGTGGACCATGATCTGGGGCACCTCAGCGGCGCCAATTTCTTCCAGCACCCGGCTTACCGCTTCCACCCGCTCGTCACGCAGCGGATCAGAGGCGTCCACCACGTGCAGCAGCAGGTCAGCGTCTCGAGTTTCCTCAAGGGTCGACTTGAACGCCGCCACCAGTTCGTGGGGCAGATGGCGAATAAATCCGACGGTGTCGGCCAGCACGATATCCAGCCCCTGCTCGCTATCCAGGCGACGCAGTGTGGGGTCCAGGGTCGCGAACAGCTGGTCTGCCGCATACACCTGGCCGTCGGTGAGACGGTTGAACAGGGTCGACTTACCCGCGTTGGTATAACCCACCAGAGATACCAGTGGCACGGCGCTGCGGGAACGGGAGCGACGGCTTTGGCGGCGCTGACGGGTAAGCTTTTCCAGTCGTTTATTCAAGGTCCGCACCCTGGCTCCCAGCAGTCGCCGGTCGGTTTCCAATTGGGTTTCACCGGGTCCCCGCAGACCGATACCACCTTTTTGCCGTTCCAGGTGGGTCCAGCCCCGCACCAGCCGGGTAGACAGGTGCTTGAGCTGGGCCAGCTCCACCTGAAGCTTGCCCTCGTGGGACCGAGCCCGTTGAGCAAATATGTCCAAAATCAGGGTATTACGGTCGTGCACCCGTCGTTTGATGATCTTTTCCAGGTTTCGTTCCTGGATCGGGCTAAGGGAGTGATTGACCAGCACCGTATCCAGGCAGTGCTGTTCCATCAAATCAGCCACTTCGGTGACCTTACCCTTACCCACCAACGTTGCCGAGTTGGGCGCACCCAGGGGTGCCTCTACCTCTGCACACACTTCCAGCCCGGCAGAAGTCGCCAGTTCGCGGAATTCTGCCAGGTCTTCCTGACTCTCGCGGGCCTGAAACCTGGGATGCAGCAGCAACACTCGATTGCCCCCGTCGCGGGGCTGGTCGGGGTCGTTAGGTAGAAATTCAATCAAGTTACAAGGTACTGAAGTGGCCCATTATTATATTAATGTGGGGGGTGAAGGCGCTTTAGGCAAGCGCCTTTTGGCTTATTTGGCCGCGCTAAGGGGAAGTCCAGAGCGGCCCTGGTGGCCCCGACCCAACCACCATGTCACTGATCCTCCGGCGTGATTTTCACATTCCTGGACGGTACCACGGTGGAAATGGCGTGCTTGTAAATCATTTGGCTGACCGCATTTTTCAGCACCACGACAAACTGATCAAAGGATTCAACTTGTCCTTGCAGCTTGATGCCGTTGACTAGATAAATTGAGACAGGCACACGTTCGCGTCTGAGCGCGTTGAGAAACGGCTCTTGCAATGAATGGCCTTTCGACATCGGGGCGCTCCTGATTTGTTCTTAGTATTTAAGCAGTTGAAACGGCATTCCATGCTTACGTTTCTACCGCACCTCGTCCGGTAATCAATGGTTTTAGGCCGCCGTTTGCACTGCCTCAGCATCCGTAGCGAACAAAAAGCTGCTTCCAAAACCCTACCAAATCCCAGTCAAAATCTTATCACAGCGGATTGTGTAGGAACCGTGCAATCTGCTCAAAAGCCGTGGCTATCCATGCCGGTTTTGTGGGATCCAGCCATTGCACATCCGACAGGTGCCGCAACCACGTCAACTGGCGCTTCGCCAGCTGTCGAGTCGCTGCACCGGCCTGGTCACGAAGCTGCTCAAAGGTGATATCTCCAGACAAATACAGCCAGGCCTGACGATAGCCCACCGCCCGCATTGCCGGGGTCTGCGAATTGAGTTCGGGCAGGGCCATCAGCGCCTGAACCTCCTCCAGCAACCCACCAACCAGCATCTGCTCAAAGCGCCCATTGATCTGTGTGTGCAGCTGCGCGCGATCTGCGGGGGCGATGGCCAGCTTGAGAAACTGGCCAGGAAAGGCGCCGCTGCGGGCTGCCTGCAGTTCAGACAGAGGTTTGCCACTGAGCCGGTACACTTCCAGCGCCCGCCCAATGCGCTGCGGGTCGTTGGGGTGGATCCGGCTGGCAGCCAGCGGATCAATCTGCGCCAGCTGCAGATGCAGGGCCTGCCAACCCCGCTGCCGGCCTTCGCGTTCAAGCTCAGCGCGAATCTCAGGCGAGGCCTCGGGGAGTTCCGACAGCCCTTCCAGCAGGGCGCGATAGTAGAGCATGGTGCCGCCAACCAGCACCGGGGTTTTGCCGCGCTGGTCTATAGCCACTATCAGAGCACTGGCATCCCTGGCGAACTCCGCCGCGCTGTAGGTTTGCCAGGGCTCGCGAATGTCGATCAGGTGATGGGGCGTTAACTGCAGCTGCTGGGGGTCAGGCTTAGCCGTGCCAACGTTCATCCGGCGATACACCTGGGCTGAGTCCACGCTGATCAGCTCTACCCCTCCGCGCTGATAGAGCTCCACCGCCAGGGCCGTTTTGCCGGCCCCCGTGGGCCCCATCAGACAGATGCACTGGATCAGCCTGTCCGGGTCGCCAGCGTTTGGCTCAGCCATGGGCAACACTGCTCAACGACCACGGAGAAATAATCGGTCCAGGGAAGGCATATCCAGCTGGGTCCAGGTGGGCCGCCCATGGTTACACTGGCCGCTGCGTTCGGTGCGCTCCATGTCACGCAGCAGGGCGTTCATTTCGCTGATTTCAAGCCGACGGTTTGCTCTCACCGAACCGTGGCAGGCCATGGTGGAAAGCACATCGTTATGGGCTTCGCGCAGTCGGCTGCTGTGCCCCACGCCGATCAGATCGGATAGCACATCGCGAATCAGAGATTCCGGGTCGGCGCGGCTCAACAGCGAAGGTACCTGACGAATTTTTAGCTCCTCCGGGCCGGTGCGGTCCACCTCAAAGCCCAGCTCAGAAAAAACCGTCGGCGATTCGGCGGCGCATTGAGCCTCCGATTCGCTGACCCGGATGCTGACCGGCACCAGCAGCGGCTGGCGGCGAATACCCTCGCTCTCCACTGAGGTTTTCAGTCGCTCGTAGGTGATCCGTTCATGGGCGGCGTGCATATCAACCAATACCAGGCCGGCATGATTTTGGGCCAGAATATACACCCCATGGAGCTGGGCCAGGGCAAAGCCCAGGGGCGGCCCGTCGCCCTGGGCGGCCTCCTCCATCACACTGCCCGGCGCTGTTCCAGGCGCCGGACTTTGATACAGCCCGGCCCAATCTGCCACCGATCGACCCATGGCCAGCGGAGCATTGGCCTGGGCCGGAATAGCGCCGGCCATCATCGCCCCGGTTACCCCGCCGCCGGGGTGAACAGAGCCGGCCGGGCCGGCCTCCAGGGACTGCGGTCTGACCGCGCCCAGCACCCCATGTAAAGACTGGAAAATAAAGCTGTGCACCAACCCCGAATCTCGGAAGCGAACCTCATGCTTGGCGGGATGCACATTGACGTCCACCCGCTGAGGATCAAGGGTCAGCTCCAGCACAAACACCGGATGACGACCGTGATATAGCACGTCGGCATAGGCCTGACGCACCGCGTGGGTCACCAGTCGGTCCTTCACCATTCTGCCGTTGACAAAGAAGTGCTGAGCATCCGCCTGGGCCCGGGAAAAGGTCGGCAGCCCCACCTGGCCGGTGAGACGCAATCCCGCTCCCTGCTGATCAACCTGCACCGACTCTGCGGCAAATTCTCGACCCAGCACCGAGGCCATTCGGCGCAGGGTCTCAGCCTCGCTGCCGGCAGCCGGATAGTGCCGTACGGCTTTGCCGTTATGGGTCAGGCGAAATTCGATGCCGGTTCGAGCCAGCGCCAGGCGCCGCACCAGATCGTCAATATGGCGAAACTCCGTGGTCTCAGTTTTCAGAAATTTTCGCCGGGCCGGGGTGTTGTAGAACAGGTCGTCAACCTGCACGGTGGTGCCCGGGGGATGCGCCGCCGGCCCACTGGCAAGCACCTGGCCCGATTCACAGCGCAGCTGCCAGGCCGCCGACTGGCCGGCAACTCTGGAGGTTAGGGTCAGCCTGGACACTGAGGCAATACTGGGCAGGGCCTCGCCGCGAAATCCCAGGCTGTGAACCTGTTCCAGATCCTCCAGGGAGTGAATTTTGCTGGTGGCATGGCGAGTCAGGGCCAGCTCCAATTCGTCCTGGGCAATACCGGATCCGTTGTCAGTAATTTTCAGGCGTTTGCTGCCGCCACGCTCAACGGAGATCTCTATCCGTGTAGCGCCAGCGTCCAGGGCATTTTCTGCCAACTCCTTAACCACCGACGCGGGTCTTTCCACCACCTCACCGGCGGCGATCTGATTGATCAATTGGGAAGGAAGCTGGCGAATGCCCATGGCGGGATTGTCCTACAGCCGAGGACCGGAATGCCAGGAATAGTGCAGATCATTCAAGGCCAGCGCCTGGCCAGCACCCGGCAAACGTCCGCGGCACTTAAGGGTCAGCTGGCAGGAATCCTCAGCACTTCGCCGACTTTAACCATGTCGCCACGGATATCGTTGGCGGTGCGCAGACGACGCAGACTGACCCGGTGGCGCTGGGCAATACCGCTGAGGGTATCGCCCCGGGCGACCACGTGGGAACCCTCTGCCCGGTTGTTGGCAAGCCAGGTATCCGGCGGCGGGAAGGCGAAAAAATAGTCTTCAATGCCGGCGGAAATGGCCGCCGCAATTTGTTTCTGAGAGCGTTTTGAGCGCAGGCGTTTTTCTTCGTCGGGATTACTAATGTAGCCCGTCTCTACCAGAATCGAGGGAATGTCCGGCGCCGTCAATACGGCAAAGGAGGCGCTTTCCACATGGTCTTTATGGGTTGGCCCCACTGCGCTGAGAGCGGTCATGACCTTGGCACCTACCGACCTGCTGACGCCGGTACTGGCTCCCTGGGACAGGTCTAACAGGACCGCTGCCAGGGTCTCGTCTTTGTCGCTCAAGCTAACCCCACCCACCAGGTCTGACTGGTTGGCCCGATTAGCCAAAAACTTCGCCGCCTCACTACTGGCCCGGCGACGGGACAGAACAAAAACCGATGAACCCTTCACATTGCGATTTTTAAACGCGTCGGCATGGATAGACACAAACAGGTCGGCCCGGTACTCACGGGCTTTGGCGGTACGTTTGAGGTGTGGGATGTAATAGTCGGCAGTTCGTACCAGCATGCCCTGGAAACCCACCTGCTGGTCAAGTTCTTCCTTAAGGGCCTTGGCAATGGCCAGCGCCACATCCTTTTCATAGGTGCCGTTAAGGCCCACCGCGCCGGGATCTTCCCCACCGTGACCGGCATCAATAGCCACCACGATATCCCGGTTGGCCTGCCGATCCATTTTTTTCACCGCCTCAGCCGGCGCCGGATTGCTGATGGCGCTATCGGTGGGAAAAAGATCAACCACCAGACGGTGGCCATACTGGGCCGCCGGCGGCAGCATAAAACTCTGGGCCCTGGCACTACCGGCCAGATCAAGCACCACCCGCAAACTGCCGTTGTCCCGGCCGCCGGTGCGCACCCCTGTTACCAGCTGTCCATCATCAAGGCTCGAAAATGACCCAGACTGGGTTGCCGACTGCAGATCCAGCACCACCCGATCCGGGCCGCTCAGGGTAAACAGCTGATAGTCAACCGACGATGATAGATCCAGCACTGCGCGAGTTTTTTCTGGACTGGTCCAGACCCGAAAGTCCAGCAGCTCTGTGGCCTCAACCTGCAGGCACAGACAAACCCCGCCCAGGGTGGCAAGAGTGGCCAGGGCAAATCTAGCGGGATTTTGGGTCAGGGCCTTCCACATCACTCCCCGGATTTACCGGATTTTGCGACTTTTTTCAAGCAGTTTATCTCTTAATCGCTGTAAGCCATTGATTTAAATAAGCTCATCCGGGAGTGATAATCCGCCCGTAGGCAATATACTCAGCTCTCGAGAATTGGCATCCCGATGACGGATTTGAATCTCAAGATCCGCTGGCGGCAGCACTCCCTGCCCTTTTTCAGGCCATTCCACCAAGATCATGGCGTTTTCGGCCAGCCAATCTTCCAGCCCCAGAAATTCCAGCTCCTGGGGCTCGGACAGGCGATAAAGATCCAGGTGATAACAGACCCTGTCACCCAACTGATAGGGCTCCACCAGGGTGTAGGTGGGACTTTTAACCGGCCCGGTCACCCCGCATGCGTGCAGCCAGGCTCTGACCAGCGTGGTCTTGCCGCTGCCAAGGTCGCCCTGAAGGTACACCAGCAACGGGCGGTCCAGGGCGCCGGTGCCCAGCTGCCGGGCCAGCTGGGCCGCCAGGCGCTCGGTGGCGGCCTCATCGGATAAGATCAGTTTCATGGGTTAACCACCTTACGCAAACGTTCAACAACATCCATCGCCAACAGCCCCCGCTGACCTTCCATGGCCGCCAGATCACCGGCCGCAGCATGCACCACTACTCCAACCGCTGACGCCTGGGCCAGGGTCAGCCCCTGACCCAGCAGCGCGGCGATAATACCGGTCAAAACATCACCCATACCCGCCGTCGCCATTCCGGGATTGCCCAGGCTGCACAGCCGCAGACTGTCACCGTCGTTGACCAGGGTGCCGGTGCCCTTAATCACCGCCACCCCGCCGAAGGCCTGCTGCAGGCGCTGGGCCATGGCAAAACGGTCGGCCTGAACCGTGGCGGTGGTTTGCCTGAGCAATCTGGCCAGTTCGCCCGGGTGAGGGGTTAAAATCCAGCCGTCACGTTTCAAGGGAGCCGTCGCCAGCAGGTTCAGAGCATCAGCATCCACAATTAGCGGCTTCGCCGACTGCAGGCAGGCCTGCCACAGTGCCTTGGCCCAGCTATCGGTACCCAGGCCAGGACCCACCGCCACCACGTCCGCCTGATCCAACAAAGGCGCCAGCTCAGCCCCGTCGGCCACCGCCGATACCATCAGCTCCGGCCGATGATCACCGACGCTGTTGACGTGGGTGGGATGGGTGGCAATCTGGACCACGCCGGCGCCGCTGCGCAGCGCCGCCGCCCCGCTCAGCCGTACCGCCCCAGGCATGCCCCGATTGCCTCCCACTACCAATACCCGGCCGAATGTACCTTTATGACTGTCAGCAGGTCTTTGCGGAAGACTTGCGGCGATCAAATCCTGATCAATGCGCCAGGCCGAGGGGATCAAGCCGGCGTAGACCGAGCTGGGAAGCTGCAGGTCGTCAAATTCGATGGAACCGGTCTGCTGCGGTCCGGCGGCGGTAAACAGCCCCTGTTTTAAGCCGATGAAGGTTAAAGTCACTGATGCCTGGACCGCGCTCCCCAAAACAGCGCCGGAGTCTGCTGACAGACCACTGGGAATATCCACCGCCAATACCGGCCTGCCGCTGGCATTGATCCGCGCTACCGCGGCGGCAAATTTTCCGCTTAAGTTTCGGCTAACGCCCGTGCCCAGCACAGCATCAACCACAACTCCCCCGGTCAGCGCGCCGGCCCGAGTCAGGGCCCTGCCGCCACCGGCGACAAAATCTCCGTAAGCCTGGGCCGCCTCACCGGACAGGCTGGCGGGATCTGCCAGGGCAAAGGTCCGAACCTTGATCCCGGCGCTGCGGGCCAGTCTGGCCACCACGTAGCCATCGCCGGCGTTGTTGCCGGCGCCACAGACGATATCCAGCGAGGCACCGGGCCAGCGCCGGGTTAGCAGATCAAAGCAACTGCTGCCGGCGCGGCACATCAGCTCATAGCCGCTTGGGTCGCCCCCCAAGGTTGCCAGGTGATCGAGCTGACGGCATTGATGGGCGGTGTAAAGTGCCACCGGAAGGGTCATTACCGTTATCCTTTGCCCAGCTGTGTCAGCGAATCAGGGAAACAGAATAAACCAGTGGCGGAAAAAACTGCAGACTTACGCGACGACCAGGCCGGGCAACCGGCCGATAACGCTATTGGGATGGCCAGGCTGGCAGAAAAAATCAAAAGCTGGGGAGGCCAGCTGGGTTTTCAGCAGGTGGGCATTTGCGACACGGAACTGGAACTTCACGAACAGTATCTGCTGCGCTGGTTAAAACTGGGTCGCCATGGCGAAATGCACTACATGGCTCGCCACGGCACCCGGCGCAGTCGACCCCAGGAGCTGATCCCCGGAACCCTGCGGGTGATCTCTGTGCGGATGGATTATCAGGCCCCTGCCCGCCCCCTGCAGTCGGTGCTGGACGATGCTGACGCTGCCTGTGTTTCCCGTTATGCCCTGGGCCGGGATTATCACAAGGTGATCCGTCGCAGACTGCAAACCCTGGCTGACAGAATCACTGAGGAGACCGGACCCTTCGGCTACCGGGCATTTGTAGACTCAGCACCGGTGTTGGAAAAAGCCCTGGCGGAAAAAGCCGGCCTTGGTTGGATAGGCAAGCACAGTAATTTGCTCAACGAGCAGGCCGGCTCATGGTTTTTTCTTGGTGAGCTGTATACGGATTTGCCGCTGCCGGTAGACATACCTGCCACCGATCACTGCGGCAGCTGTCGACGGTGCTTAGACGCCTGCCCTACCAACGCCATCGTTGGGCCCTATGAGGTGGACGCACGACGCTGCATTTCCTATTTGACCATTGAGCTTAAAGGGTCAATTCCCACGCACCTGCGCAAACCCATGGGAAACCGGATCTATGGCTGTGATGACTGCCAGCTGGTCTGCCCCTTCAACAAGTTTGCCGAGGATACCCAGGAGCAGGACTTTCAGCCCCGCCACAGCCTGGATGACGTCAGCCTGGTCAGTCTGTTTCACTGGACCGCTGAGGAATTTGACCAGCGCATGGCGGGCAGCCCAATTCGGCGCATCGGCTACGAGTGCTGGCTGAGAAATATTGCGGTGGCACTGGGGAACGCGAGCCGCTGCGCTGAGGTGATTGACGCCCTTAAGGCGAAAGCAAACCACCCCTCAGAGCTGGTCCGCGAACATGTGTCCTGGGCGCTGCAGCAGCACCAAGCCGCTGGCCAACCTGAGCCGCCAAGGCCATAAGCTACTGGCCTAG
>CAYGPO010000045.1:0-2209 GCA_964351665.1 uncultured Gammaproteobacteria bacterium
CAGGTAGTGGGGGATCCTAAATGGTCGTACTTCAAACCGTCTGCCCGGGGCGCAGACTCCTAGTGCTGCGAAGCGCCGTCGATACCAATACCCAGTTCAGAGCGCAGCCGCTGATCATCAAAGGCTGCCCGCTCGCCCTCGGCCCCGCTGCTGCGGTCAGTGATGGAAAAAAACCATATACATAGCGCGGTGACGGGCAGGGTGGCGATGGTTGGGTAGGTATACGGGAACCAGGGCTTGTCAAAACCCAAAATGCTGACCATCACCCCAGGTCCCGCCACAATCAGCGCAATGGAGGTGATAAGTCCAATAATACTGCTGATCACCACGCCACGAGTGGTCAGCCCACGCCAGTACATGGAGGCAATCAACACCGGCGCATTGACGCTGGCAGATACTGCCAGCGCAAAGGTCGTGACAAAGGCAATGTTCTGATTTTCAAATGCCAGCCCAAGCCCGACGCCGACAATGCCGATGATCACCACCGAGGAACGCATGATGGTTAGCTCGGTTTTTTCTGAGTGAGCGTCGCCGGCAAAGGTTTTGTAAAGATCGTGGGCGATGGTGGCTGCGCCGGAAAGGGTGAGCCCTGCTACCACGGCCAAAATGGTGGCAAAGGTCACCGCCGCCATAAAGCCCAGCAGTAGATCACCACCGACAAACTTAGCCACGTGCACCGCCACCATGTTGCCGCCACCGCGCAGCTTACCGGCGGTATCGTAAAATTCATCGGGGTTTTCCATCAGGATGGATACCGCGCCGAAGCCAATCACGATCACCATCAGATAAAACAGGCTCATGATGCAGATTGCGACAAAAGACGACTGTCTGGCGGCAGCTGCGTCTTTGACGGTGAACATGCGCATCAATACGTGGGGCAGGCCGATAAAGCCAAACAGCATGGTCAGCCCCAGGGACAGACCGCCCAATGGCTGCGCCATCCAGTTGCCGGGGGCCAACAGTGACGGCCCCCTGGGATGATTTTCCGTGGCCCGGGAAAACACCGCTGACAGAGAGAAATCGAAATACTTAAGCACCAGCAGGCAGGTTAAGGCGCCGCCGGCAATCAGCAGGATCGCTTTGATCAGCTGCACCCAGGTGGTAGCCAGCATGCCGCCAATGCTGACGTAGATGATCATCAGGGCGCTGACGCTGACCACCGCATACAAATAGTCAAGGCCAAATAGTAGCTGGATCAACTTACCGGCCCCCACCAGCTGGCCAATCAGATAAAACAGGATCACCGCCAGGGAAGCAATACTGATCACCAGTCTTACCGGTCGGTGGGAAAGCCTGAAGGAGACCACGTCAACCAGGGTAAACCGGCCCAGATTACGGAGCCGTTCTGCGATGATGAATAAGATCACCGGCCAGCTTCCCATCACCCCGATGATCAGCAGATTGCCGTCCAGGCCGAAGGCAAACAGGGCGCTGGTGATACCCAGAAAAGAGGCCGCGGAGATAAAATCCCCGGCGATGGCGGTGCCGTTCTGCCAGGCCGAGATGCCGCCGCCAGCAACGTAAAGGTCGCTGGCCGAGCGGCTACGCCGGCCTGCCCAGACGGTGATCAGCAGTGTCACCAAAACAAAGGCCAGGAACATGGTAATGGCTGCGGTGTTCAGGGGCTGACGTTGGGCTTGGCCAGTTATGGCATCAGCGGCGGCCATAGCCTGGCCTGCTGCCAGCAACGTGACTGCTGTGCTGAGTGCCGCCATGGGGCCTTTTTTGATCATCATTGTAAAGCCTGGCCGGAGGATGCCCGGTCTAATAGCTGGCTGAGTGCGGGATCATAGTATCGATTGGTCCACCAGATGTAGTAGCAGGAAATCACCGGCGCCATGATGACCAGGCCAATGGTGGAAAGCAGGCCAATATTGATCGGGCCTCCCGCCACTGGCGATGCCATTAAGTCTCTCGCAAAACCCATTCCCAGGACGTAGCCCAGATAGGCGATAATGTTGATGGCAGTCAGGCTAACGGCAACCACCCGGCGTTTTTTCGCCAGGGCCTTAAATTGCGAAGAGTTCAACAGCGCGTGAGCGCGAGCGTTATTCATCGGGTTTCCTGTCTTTTTGCCGCTTTCACCCATTCAATTGGCGATGATGCTGCTGTAATTTTTAGGGTTCCGCGGTTTTTCAGGTTAGGGGGATTCCTGGTCATTGAACCGACTAATTAATGATAATTCAATTGAATAGTAAAACATAAATCG
>CAYGPO010000045.1:2309-30501 GCA_964351665.1 uncultured Gammaproteobacteria bacterium
GGTCATTGAACCGACTAATTAATGATAATTCAATTGAATAGTAAAACATAAATCGTTAGTCTCAGGCTCTGCTCAGCAAATCGGCAGATTCGCTGACGCACACATTGTAACGCTTCAGGAGATGGCGGCGATGAGTCAGACTCGGCGGCAACCGCTGCGGAGATCGAAGGACAGGCCTGGGGGTAGGGATGATGGCAGATCAGATGAAGGTAGGGCCTATGCACCCGGATTTTCAGCTGGACGACTACGTCTTGTACAACCTGATCCGACTGTCCTCTACCTACACCGTTGAAATGGAGCGGGCCCTCAAGCGCCATGGTTTGACCACTACCCAGTGGCGAATCCTGTCGCTGTTGAAAGACCGCAATCCCAGCACCGTCGGCGATATGGCCCGTCGATCGGTGACCAAACTCCCCACCCTGACCCGTATGCTGGGCCGGATGGAAAAAGCCGGTCTGGTGCTGCGTGACAGTTCAAGTAAAGATCGTCGCGTGGTAGAGGTGCGCATGACACCGGCGGCTGAATCTACTCTGGCGCTGGTGCGAGCGATTGGCCAGAGAGTGTTTGAAAAGGCCTTCACTGGCGTCAGCGAAGAGCAGATCGCGGCCATGACCCAAACTTTAAAACTGATTCGGGATAATCTGAACAGCTCCCCCTACGATCAGGCCCAGGGCGGTTCTGCCCGCGTCTCGGGCAACAGCCGGTGATGGCCGATCGCGGCAATATTGCTGATCGCTTTGCTGCCACGGCGAAGTCCTTTGGCGATCGGCCGTTTCTCCACCTGCCGGCACAAACCGCCATGGTCTATGGTCTCAGCTGCACCGACTATAGCTATCGTGAAGCGGCGCAAGAGGTTCAGGTGTTGATGGAACGTTATCGCAGCCTGGGCTGCGGTGGTGGTCGGCGGATTGCCCTGGCGTTGCATAATCGACCGGAATTTTTCTTTCATCTGATCGCCCTTAACGCTCTTGGTGCCAGCGTTGTGCCCCTGAACAGCGCAATGATGGACCAGGAACTTCAGTATCTGATCAGTCACAGCGAGTGCGCCCTGGTGGTGGCCCATGACAGCGTGTTGACACAGCTGGCCCGGGTGATTGAGCCACTACAGCAGCGGCCACAGTTAGCGTCTTCTGCACAGCTAAATGGACTAACGCCTTTGGGGCAAAGCCAGCAGGCTGAGATCGGGCCCGATACGGAAGCGGCGCTGATTTATACCTCTGGCACCACCGGCACCCCCAAAGGGTGTTTGCTGTCTAACAGTTACTTTCGCTACGTGGGCCAGTTTTATGCTGAGATTGGCGGCTATTGTCGCTTTGAGGAGGGTTCCGATCGACTGATCACGCCGCTACCGGTATCCCACATGAACGCCTTAGCCACTTCCTTTATGGGGGTGCTTGAAACCGGCAGCTGCCTGATTCAGCTGGACCGATTTCACCCGTCCAGCTGGTGGCAAAGCGTGGCCGACTCCGGCGCCACCATCATGCATTACTTGGGGGTGATGCCAGCCATGCTGCTGAACGCACCGGAGCAGCCCAACGACCGGACTTTCCACAGCGTGAGGTTCGCCTTTGGGGCCGGCTGCGACCCGCGACACCATCAAAAATTTGAGCAACGTTTCGGCATTCCATTGACCGAAGCCTGGGCCATGTCGGAAACCGGCGCAGGTGCCTGGATCACCGCCTCCCACGAACCGCGGCACGTAGGCCAGCGTTGCTTTGGGCGGTTGCCTGAGGGGCTGGAGTACCGGTTGGTGGATGAGGCGGGTAACCAAGTAGGGCCGGGAGAAACCGGCGAGCTGCTGGTGCGGCGCAGCGGCGACAATCCTAGAGAGTATTTTTTCAGCGGTTATTTAAAGGACCCTAAGGCTACCGAAGAGGCCTGGAAAGACGGCTGGTTTCACACCGGCGACGAGGTCCGGGTGGGTGAGGACGGCAGCTTTTATTTTGTTGATCGGCGGAAAAACATTATCCGCCGCAGTGGCGAAAACATTGCGGCCATTGAAGTGGAGAGCGTGCTGCTGAGAAACCCACAGGTCAAGGGCTGTGTGGTGTGTCCAGTGCCCGACGATATACGCGGCGAAGAGGTAGCTGCCATGATCCTGGCCAGCCCCGGCAGCGAGCCTGAAGCCTTGGCTGAACAGCTGTTTGCCGACTGTAGCCAGGCCCTGGCGTACTACAAGGCGCCAGGCTATTTTCTGTTTGTTGACGCCATTGCTCTGACCGCCTCGGAAAAGGTCCAACGCGGTGTGGCAAAGAAAACCGCGGCACAGCTGGTGACCAACGGCCAGGGGCTGAATTTCACCCGGCGCAAGAAACGGCCATCGGGAAATCCACAACTCTGATGGCCCAGCGCCGCCAGGCCTTAGCCTATGACGGAGTGGTCCTGGCCGCGCCGGTGACGGTTCCCTATCAACGCTATTCCCATCAGTCGGCCCATTGGTGGGCTGGCCGTGCCCTGCATGGACTGGCCAGCGCCAGCGGCCTGACGCCGGCGGACATTGATGGCTTTTGTGTGTCCTCGTTTTCCCTGGCACCGGACACCGCTGTTGGGCTCACCCAACACGTTGGGCTGTCGCCGCGATGGCTGGATCACATCCCCATGGGCGGCGCCAGCGGTGTGGTGGCGTTGCGCCGCGCCGCCAGGGCTGTGCAAAGCGGCGATGCTGAGGTAGTGGCCTGTGTTGCGGCCGATACCAACCAGGTGAGTTCATTTAAAACCATGCTCACCAGCTTCAGTCGTTTTTCCCAGGACGCCTCGTATCCTTATGGCTCCGGTGGCCCCAACGCCAACTTTGCCCTGATGACCAAAGCCTATATGAACGACTATGGCATCACCCGGGAAGATTTCGGCCGGCTCTGTGTGGATCAACGCAGCAACGCCCTGGACATTCCCTTTGCAATGATGAAAAAGCCCCTGACCCTGGAGCAATATATGGCGGCGCGGACCATTGCCGATCCGCTGCATCTGTTTGACTGCGTGATGCCCTGCGCCGGTGCTGAGGGTTTCTTAGTGATGACCGAACAGACCGCCACTGAGCTGTCACTGCCCTACGTTGAAATCCTGTCCACTATCGAACGCCACAACGCCTTTGCTGCTGACCCGATTCAGCTGCGGGGTGGCTGGTTGCTGGACCGGGACCAGCTGTGGAGTCAGGCCGGTGTGCTGCCGGAGCAGATCGATTTGCTGCAGACTTATGACGACTACCCGGTGATTTGCGCCATGCAGCTGGAGGATCTGGGTTTTTGTGAAAAAGGCGGCGCGGCGGAGTTCATCCGCAGCCATAGTTTTACCAACCAGGGCAGCTTTCCCCACAATACCTCCGGCGGCCAGCTGTCCACCGGCCAGGCCGGCGCCGCTGGCGGTTATATTGGCCTGGTTGATGCGATCCGCCAGCTGATCGGCCAACCCATTGGCCGCCAGGTGGCCAATGCGAAGCTGGCCGTGGTATCAGGATTTGGGATGATTAATTTTGATCGCGGCGTGTGCACCGCGGCCGCCATCCTGGCCGCGGGAACCCCTGGGCTGACAGCGGGACAGCCCCAGCATGGTTGATGCCCTGAGCCGACCCGGCCCCAAGAACCCCCAGCAGCGCTCACCGGTGGCCACGGTGCCGCCCATGCTCAGGTCCCGAGCCGCGCTGGCCTTCAGCGCCCGGGCCGCCCGGGGCGAACTGATGCTGCAGCGCTGTGACGGCTGCCAGGCTGTTGCCTATCCGCCGAGAGATGTTTGCGCAGTCTGCTGGTCCCAGGATCTGCGCTGGAAACCGGTGCCAGCAACGGGCACGCTGCTGGCGGTGACGGTGCTTGATAGCAGCACCAACGTCTACTTTCGCGATCGCATGCCCTGGCGCATCGGAACGGTAAGGCTGGCCTGCCAGGTTAGCGTGGTGATGCATGTGCACAGCGATGTGGTTGAAGGGGACGAGGTCAGGGTGATCGCGCGAACCGATAAAGGCGGCCAGGGCGTGATGATGGCGTTACCAATGAAGGATACCCCGAATATGGAAGATGATCGGCAGTTACGAGAGCTTTGCTGTTCACCCAAACACCGCCGGGTGCTGATTACTGATATTCGCCATCCGGTGGGGCAGGCCATGGCCAGGTCCATGATTGGCGCGGGGGCAGTGCAGGTCTATGCCGGGTTGGCTGAACCCTGGAAGACCGATGCCGCCCTGGACGCGGTGCTTACGTCTGCTGAAATTGAGGTGGTCAACCTGAATCTGACCGATACCCAGTCCGTGGAGGAATGTGCGGCCTCCATTGGGCATAAAGTGGATATCCTGATTAACAGCGCGGTCCACGTCCGACCGGGCAGCGCCCTTGGCCAGCCCATGGTGGAGGCTCGCCGGGAGATGGAAACCAACTATTTTGGACTGCTCCGGCTGCTGCAGCATTTCGCCCCGGTGATGGCCAGTCGCGGCGCAGACGGCGTCAATAACGCGGTCTGTTGGACCAATCTGCTGTCGGTTTATGCGCTGTCCAATTGGCCGGCCTTTGGCACCAGCTCGGCCAGTCAGGCTGCTGCTCTTTCCCTGGCCCAGGCGGCCAAGGCGGAGTTTGTCGGCAGCGGCGTGAAGCTGCTGAACGTTTTTCATGGGCCCTTGGAAGACCCCTGGTACCAGCCTCAATCGCCGCCCCTGGTGAGCCCGGAAAAACTTGCCGCGGTGACCACGGCGGCGCTGATCGATGGTTTGGAAGAAGCCCTGGTGGGGGACATCGCAACGGACGTGATGGACCGCTGGCGGGAAGATCCCGGCGTGCTGGAACAAGAGCTTCGCCATCAGCGGACCGTGGAGTGAAACCATGAGCATTTTGCAACAGCTGGCCTCGGCCATGAACAGTGGATCGATCCGCACCGTGGACCTGACCTTCACCCTGGATCCCGATTTTCCCGTCCTGGTGCTGCCGCCGGAGCTTGGGCAATGTGAACCGTTTCGGGTTGAACAGGTATCTCGCTACGATCAACGCGGCCCTGGCTGGTATTGGCAAAACTTCAGCTGCAATGAGCACACGGGCACCCACTTTGATGCACCGATTCACTGGATCAGCGGCCGCGACCTGCCCAATAACTCGGTGGATACCATCCCGGTGCAGCGTTTTGTGGCACCGGCGGTGGTGGCGGATTTTTCCGCCCAGGCGGAGGCGGACCACGACTTTATCCTGACCGCTGATCACATCAGGCAGTGGGAGCGCAAACACGGCAAGATTCCCGCCGGCAGCTGGTTCTTGTTCCGCACCGACTGGTCTAAGCGGGCGCCGGCGCAATACCTCAATTTGGCCGATGACGGTGCCCATTCGCCAGGCCCTGACGCCGGCGCGCTGACCTATCTGATCGAACAGGCCCAGATTGTGGGTTTTGGGGTGGAGACTATCGGCACCGATGCCGGGCAGGCAGAGCACTTTGACCCGCCGCATCCGGCCCACCTGCTGCTGCATGGCAACAATCGTTATGGGCTGCAGTGCCTGAGAAATCTGGATCAGCTGCCGGCCACCGGCGCCATGCTGATTTGCGCGCCGCTGAAAATAAAGCAGGGTTCCGGCAGTCCGCTGCGGGTGTTAGCACTGGTGGAGCAGCCATGAGTCAAATTTCCTCAAACGATCAGAATCAGTCCCAGGCAGTTACCCGGGGAACGACCCTTGTCACCGGCGGCAATCGCGGCATTGGCTTATCCATTTGCCAGCAGCTGCTTGAAGCCGGCGGCGAGGTGATTTGTTTATCCCGCCAGGCGGCGAAATTTGAGCATCCTCGGTTCCACCCTTACGCGGTGGATCTGGCAGACCGCCAGGCCACCCGCACGGCCTTGGCCGAGATCGTCAATCAACGGCCGGTGTTAAATGTGGTTCACAATGCAGGGGTGATCCGACCGGCCCTGATTGAACAGGTGGATCTGGCAGATCTTGATTATCTCACTGAGCTGCATTTGGCCACCATGGTGAGCCTGGTGCAGGCCACGCTGCCCGCCATGAAAGCGGCAGGATTTGGCCGCATTGTTGGAATCTCGTCCCGCGGAGCGCTGGGCCTTCAGACCCGCACCAACTATTCCGCCACCAAGGCCGGCATGTTTGGCATGCTGCGAACCTGGGCGCTGGAACTGGGTGGTTACGGAATCACTTCCAACTGCGTAGCGCCGGGGCCGGTGGTCACCGACATGTTTGATGAAATCATGGGTGATGATGAGGGCCGGATCAATTCCCTGGCAGCCAGCATTCCGGTCAAGCGACTGGGCGCGCCAGAGGATGTGGCCAACGCCACCCGCTTTTTTCTCAGTCCCAGCGCAGGTTTTGTCACCGGTCAGGTGCTTTACGTCTGCGGTGGCGCCAGCATTGGATCTATAGTGATTTAGGAGTGGTGGAATGAATCATTCTCAGCCAACAGCAGCCAAGCCAGCGCTTACTGAACTGGTACAGCACGATCGAGTGCACCGCAGTATTTACACCGACCCGGATATCTTTGCGCTGGAAATGCAGCGCATCTGGGGCCGCAGCTGGATCTATGTGGGCCACGAAAGTCAAATCGCCAATGCCGGTGACTACTACGCCACCACCATCGGCAGTCAGCCGGTGATTTTAAGCCGCGATCATGACGGACAGTTCCACGTGTTGTTTAACCGCTGCGCCCACAAAGGTGCTCAGCTGGTGGGTGAGCGCTGTGGCCAGGTGAAAGAATTTCGCTGCTGCTATCACGCCTGGCGTTTTGACCTGGACGGGCGCTGTTTGTCCATTCCCCTGGAAGCCGGTTACGCCGACGCCGGACTGACCAAAGATCACCCGGATGCCAGCGTGAAGAAGGTCCCTCGCTACGCCAGTTACCGAGGCTTTGTGTTTGCCAGTCTCAGCACCGACGGGCCGGATCTTGAGAGCTGGCTGGGGGGGGTCGCCTCGTCCATAGACAACATGGTAGATCGGGCTCCCGCCGGCGAGCTGGAAGTTGTACCCGGGGTGATGCGCTATGAACACGACAGCAACTGGAAGTTTTTTGTCGAGAATCTGAACGACATGATGCACCCGATGATAGTTCACCAGTCATCAAGTCTGACCGCCAGGGTGGTGGCCAAACGGGAGTTGGGCAAGGATGCGCAGCTGCCAACGGCGCTGGAAATCATATCCCCCTTTACCGAGAGCTATACATTTTTTGATGACATGGGGCTGCACGCCTTTGACCACGGTCATGGCTACTCAGGCGGCAAGAACAGCATCCATGCGGGTTACTCCGACATAGCCTCCTACAATAAGGCCATGAACGATGCCTACGGCGAGGAACGGGTGAAAGAGATTTTCTCCGTCAATCGCCACAACACGGTGTTTTATCCCAGTCTCACCATTAAAGGCGCCATTCAGACCATCCGGGTGGTCAAACCTATCGCCGTTGATAAAACCGTGATTGAGTCCTTCACCCTGCGCCTGAAGGGCGCGCCGGAGGAGCTGCTGGAACGCTCGGTGCTGTATTGCAATCTAATTAATTCATCCGCCAATCTGGTGGGGCCTGATGACCAGGAAGCCTACCGCCGACAGCAGCTGGGGCTGGCGGCCCAGGGCAATGACTGGATCCCGCTAAGTCGGGATATCAACAGTGATGAGGAGCTGGAGCCTGGCCACCACTATGCCAAGGGTTCCAGCGACCTGGCTTTTCGGAACCAGCTGCAGGCCTGGAAGGCCTGCATGAGGGACGGTGGTAGCCATGACTGAGCAGGAAGTGCTAATCCGCCAGCATCGCCTGGAGCAGTTTATCTATCGGGAAGTCAGACTGCTGGACGAGGGATGCTGGGATGAGTGGGAATTGCTGTTTACCCCTGATGGCACTTACTGGGCGCCGGCGGCGGTTGATCAGCCTGACCCCCGCCAGCATGTGTCATTGATTTTTGAAGACGCCCTGTTGCGCAAGGTCCGCCAGCAGCGCTTCAAACATCCCAACGCGTTTTCCCTGCAGCCCTTTCCCCGCAGCTCCCACCTGGTGTCAAACGTGATGGTCGATAGCGACGACGAACAGGCGCTTGTGGTCAGTGCCCGGTTCCTGATGCATGAGTACCGGCGGGATTCACCAGCAATGTTTGCCGGCGCCTATCGCTATCAGCTGGTCCGCGTTGCTGACGGCTTCAAGATTCAGCAGAAGAAGGCGACCTTGATTAACTGCGACGGGATTCTGAACAGCAGTGCGATCTATTTTTGATCCCAGGGACGTCGGTCAGTAGCGAGATTTTCTCAATACCATCTAAACCGGCAGCTCAACCAATATCGCCGTCGGTGGATTCCAGCATCTGTCGAATTTCATCGGGAATGGTGGCGGACTTGAGGTTGCCGTCTTCCTGGATGCGGGCGTAAATGCGGGTCGCAACGCC
Source organism: uncultured Gammaproteobacteria bacterium (assembly GCA_964351665.1). Lineage (GTDB taxonomy): Bacteria > Pseudomonadota > Gammaproteobacteria > Xanthomonadales > SZUA-38 > JANQOZ01. The sequence goes on from CAYGPO010000045.1 coordinate 10,645, forward strand.
TTCAGTAATCAGCTGCCCCGAATCGGTGTTCACCGCGCGACAGTTCCACTGCACCGTGGCTCTGCGCATCTGGCCCAGTTCAATGGTAGATCTGATTCGATCGCCATAAGCGGCGGGGCCTACAAAGCGAAAGTTTATCTCGCCCATCACAAACGCCGTGCGGTCTTCATCCACCATCTTGTTGACCGGATAACCAACCTTGGCAAACATCTCATGCTCGGTATCGTTAAACCAGGCCAGCATGCGGGGGAAGTACACCAGCCCAAAGGGGTCGGACTCACCCCAGTTAACAATCTGGTCTCTTGAATATTTCATGGTGTAATCACGGCTTCTGATGAACAAAAAGGCAGCGAGACTTATACGCGGTCTGCCCTGGATTGACAAACTTATGGCCCGATCCCATGGGCTTGATGGCCTGTTCGCGAGGGAACTCAATAACGGGTTGCCTGGATGGGATCTGGTATAACAGTCTTATGAGGTTTTCCCCATCCCCTAGAAGTCCACTAAAAAATCCATCCAGAACTCTAGTGGGCCGCCCTGGCCGCGTTGCAACACTTGCCAAGCCGGCCCATACACACACTGAGGTTACATTTTTACCAAACGGCCCACTTGCGACAGCTTTCACTCGGCGAGTCATTAGCGGGGCCTTTCCCCAGTGACCTTGACGGCCCTGGCTTGCCCTCATGGGTAATAACACAACCCAACCCCTGCAGCCCTCAGCTGAGGTCATCCGGCTGGCCCGGGCGGGGCAGCAAATTGCGGCAATCAAACTTTACCGACAGGAGTCTGGGCTGGGGCTGAAAGAAGCCAAACGGGTCTTGCAAGCGCTGCGCGCCGATGACCACCCGGGGGGCCACTCAGGTGACGCAAAGCAGGCCAAAGCTGCCACCAGGAAACGGCTGAATATGGCCTTTCTGCCGGCAACCGTGTTTGGTCTGCTGGGGTTGATCATGGCGGGTAAAGACATTGCCGCCACGGTTCAAGCAGGCCCCTGGACGCCTACCCAGGGGGTGATTACCGAGACGGATTTACGAGGCCAGCGCATCCAGTCAATGGCCCTGGAGTACCAGTACCAGGTAGGTGAGCAAACCTATCGCGGCAACCGCATCAGCTATACCGCTGAGTGGGGGACCCAGTACAAGGCGAAAGCCAGGGCACAGTTTCCCAAGGGCACCCCGGTGGACGTCTTCTACGACTTGAATGATCCGTCCCAGGCGGTGCTTGAAACCCAGGTGGCCATACCCTGCGCCCTGGTGTTTCTGACCTCCCTGGCAGCGTTCATCTGGGGCGCTTTGGCCTGGGGTAACAACATTCGTAATGAACGCCGGCTTCGCTCGGGTTTGAATAGCAGGTAACGTGAGCTTGGCCGATTCCATCACCATTATCGGGGCCGGCATTGCCGGCCTGCGCTGCGCACAGGCACTGACCGAGGCAGGTCTGACGGTCAACCTCATTGACAAATCCAGGGGCCCCGGCGGGCGATGTTCAACCCGCCGCCATGAGCCCTGGCAATTTGATCACGGCGCCCAGTATTTCACTGCTAAAGACGCCGATTTTTGTCGTCAGGTGGAGCGCTGGCTGGCGGCGGGGGTCGCAGCGCCATGGCTGGGCAGGCTGCTGAAAATCGATGCTGATGGCCAGCATCAGGACCTCCTAAACCAGCCCCTGCGCTATATCGGGGTGCCGGGGATGAATGCCCTGGCAAAGGAAATGGCCGCCAACTTGCCGCAAGTCCAGCCGATAAGTTTGGGTAGTCCTGTGGCTGATGTGCAGCGGGACAGGGGGCGCTGGCAGGTCACCACCACCGCCGGCCGGTCCTTTAGCTCCGAGCATTTAGTTGTCACGGCGCCGCCGATTCAGACTGCTGATCTGCTGCGCCGGGCCTGTCCGGCTCTGGCCCAGCAGGTTTGCGAGGTTCAAATGCATCCTTGTTGGGCCTTGATGTTAGGTTTTGAACATCCCATTGATCCAGGCTTTGACGGGGCCTTCGTGCACGACAGCCCTATCGGCTGGCTTGCCAGCTCCAACTTAAAGCCCGGCCGGGAAGGCGCCCCAAGCTGGCTGGTACATGCCAGCGACCGCTTCAGTAAGGAACACCTGGAGCTGCCGCCGGAACAGGTGATCAGCCAGCTACTGCCGGTGTTTGATGCCCTGGTTGGGGGCAATCAGCGGCCCCAGCTTGCGCTGGCCCATCGCTGGCGCTACGCCAAGGCGGCACAGCCGCTGATCGCGCAATACCTGCAGGATCCAGACAGCAATGTTTGGGTGGCCGGTGACTGGTGTGCCGGGTCCCGGATGGAGGGAGCCTGGGTCTCCGGACAGGCCGCTGCGACGGCTCTGCTGGAGAATTTGAGCGGTTGAGACAGCCCGGTAATTGCTTGACAAAATTAATTGAAAAGTAAACAACTATCGCGTAGTTTGAAGCGGTACTGTTGAGGATAAACCGCCATGGCTGAACGATCATTTTCCAGCGAAGTGCAGAAGCTGCGGATGGGGGCCGGCGAGCAATTTCACGGTGAGGGCATTCTGGCTGTCACCAAAGCCCTGTTGCAGTCCGGCGTAAGCTACGTGGGCGGATATCAGGGGGCGCCCATTTCCCATTTGATGGACGTGTTGGCCGATGCCGAGGACATCCTCAACGAGCTGGACATCCATTTTGAAGCCAGCGCCAGCGAAGCGGGGGCCGCCGCTATGCTGGCCGCTTCGGTTAACTACCCGCTGCGGGGCGCGGTAACCTGGAAATCCACCGTCGGTACCAACGTCGCCTCTGACGCCCTGGCCAGTGTCGCCTCCAGCGGCGTCAAGGGTGGTTGTCTGGTGATTGTGGGGGAGGACTACGGTGAAGGGTCCTCCATCATGCAGGAGCGTACCCATCCGTTTGCTATGAAATCTCAGATGTGGCTGATGGATCCCAGGCCCAATCTCACATCCATCACGCAAATGGTTGAGCTGGGTTTTGAACTGTCTGAGGCCTCCAACACCCCGGTCATGCTGGAACTTCGAATCCGCGCCTGCCATGTGCACGGCAGCTTTACTGCCAGCGATAATCGACGCCCCCAGTTCACCCTCAGCGACGCCATGGAAAACCCTCAGCGGGACTACAGTCGAGTGGTGCTGCCGCCCTCCAACTTCGTCCACGAGGTGGAAAAGATTGACAAGCGCTGGCCCGCGGCGGTGAAATTTATCAAAGACTCGGGCATTAATGAGTTTTTGGGCGGTACCGAGGGGCCGGTGGGGTTTGTGGTGCAGGGCGGCCTCTACAACACCTTAATTCGGGCGCTGGAACTTAAGGGACTGGCCGACAGCTTCGGCAACACCAAGCTGCCCATTTATTGCCTCAACGTCACCTATCCCATGATTGATGAAGAAGTGATCAATTTCTGCCGGGACAAAGAGGCGGTGTTGATGATCGAGGAAGGCCAGCCCGAATATATCGAGCAGGCGATTAACAGCATCTTAAAGAACGCGGATGTGGCCTGTCGGGTGATGGGTAAATCGATATTTCCCCGGGCCGGAGAATACACCGGGCAGGTGCTGAAGGCCGGCGTGGATGAGTTTCTTACGCGCTACGCGCCGCAGATGCTGCCGGCTGCCAAAGCCGCCTCGCCGGCGGGTAAAACCATCCCGGTAAAAACCCTCTCACCGACGGTGCCGGCCAGGCCGTCGGGATTCTGCACTGGCTGCCCGGAACGGCCGGTATTTTCGGCCATGAAGCTGGTCCAGCAACAGATTGGCAAGTTTCACGTCAGCTGCGACATAGGATGTCACCTGTTTTCCATACTGCCGCCCTTTGATATCGGTAACACCACCATGGGTTACGGTCTGGGCTGGGCCGGCTCCTCAGCCCTGCAGGCGGACAGCAAGCAGCGCACCGTGAGCATCATGGGCGACGGTGGTTTCTGGCACAACGGCCTGACCAGTGGCGTGGGCAACGCGGTGTTTAATCGCAACGACAACGTGCTGGTGATTGTGGACAACGGTTATTCCGCCGCCACCGGCGGTCAGGATTTGCTGTCATCCCGGGCCACCAACGCCCGGCGCACCACCAATAATCCCATTGCCAAGGCGGTCAAGGGGATGGGGGTTAAGTGGCTTAAAGAGGTCAATACCTACGACATAGGCCGGATGAAAAAAGTTATGACCGATGCCATGACCACCCGGGTTAAGGGTCCCAAGGTCATTGTGGCTCAGTCCGAATGCATGCTAAACCGCCAACGCCGGGAAAAACCTCTGCGCAACAAAGCGATTAAAAGCGGCAAGAGGGTGGTGCGCAGCCGCTTTGGGGTGGATTCCGATACCTGCACCGGCGATCATGCCTGCATCCGGCTGTCCGGCTGTCCATCTCTTACCTTGAAAGACAATCCCGACCCGCTGCGGGAGGACCCGGTAGCCCACGTCAACAATGACTGTGTTGGCTGTGGCGTGTGCGGCGGTAACGCCCATGCGGCGGTGCTTTGTCCCTCGTTTTATCGGGCTGACCTGTTGTACAACCCCAACCGCTTCGATCTCTGGCTGCAGCGCACCCGATCTCGAGTGATTAGCTATCTGCAGCAGCGGCGGGATCGCCAGCGGGCGCTCAATGCCTTCCACTGAGCAACATCTGAAAATTGCCATCTCGGCCCTGGGCGGCCAGGGTGGTGGTGTGCTGTCGGGCTGGATTGTTGATCTGGGTCAGCGCTGTGGCTACATCGCCCAGTCAACCTCAGTACCCGGGGTTGCCCAGCGCACCGGCGCCACGGTCTATTACATCGAGCTGTTTCCCCAGGCCTTGGCCGATAAGGCCGGCAAGCCGCCGGTGCTGGCGCTGATGCCGGTGCCGGGTGATGTGGACGTGGTGCTGGCCTCGGAAGTGATGGAGGCGGGCAGGGCTCTGGAGCGGGGCATAGTGACCGCTGGCACCACCCTGATTGCTTCCACCCACCGGGTCTATGCCATCGGCGAAAAAATCCAGATGGGTGATGGCCGACAGGACCCGGCGGAGATTGTCGCCGCGGTGCAACAGGCCGCCGGGCGAGTGCTGTTGGCGGACATGCAGGACTGTGCCGAAACCACCGGCAGTATCATCAGCTCGGTGCTGTTTGGGGCCTTGGCCGGCTCCGGCGCCTTGCCCATGGAACGGCAGGAATTTGAGGCCGTGATTGCTGGAATGGGGCGCGCGGTGGAGGCTAATCTGGCCGGTTTTGCCGCGGGCTTTGACGCGGTGAGCGGTCAGCCTGAGGAACAGCCTGGCGCCGAGGTAGCGGCGACTTCCTCTATTGAAATTGATGTGAACGCCGCCGCTGCCGCGGTGCGACCGCTGCTGCAACAGCTGCAACGGGATATTCCGGCCCCGGCCCAGGAGATGGCGCTGACCGGCCTGAAAAAAGTGGTGGATCATTCAAACCCCGACTACGGCAAACGCTATCTGGATCGGTTGGCGCGGATCGCAAGGGTAGATGATTCTGGCAACGCCGAGTTGACCGCTGCCGTTGCCCGTTATCTGGCCCTGGCGATGGCCTTTGAAGACACCATTCGGGTGGCAGACTTAAAAACTCGCTCAACCCGTTTCAGTCGGTTCCGCCAAGACGTGGTGGCCGCGCCGGACCAGATCGTCCAGGTGTCGGAATACATGCATCCCCGGGTGGAGGAGTTCTGTGACCTGCTGCCGCCGCTGCTGGCCCGCCCCATTTTGAAATCCAACGCGAGCCGTAAGCTGCTGGGTCTTGTGCTGGGCAAAGGTCGGCGAATTCCCACCACCAGTTTGCGAGGATTTTTGCCCCTGTATCTGCTGGCGTCGTTAAAGCCCTGGCGCCGCTTCAGCTACAAGTACCAGCAGGAAAACCAGCGTATTGAACATTGGCTGGGACTGATTGTTGAGCATGCTGGGAAAAAGGCGCCTGGCAATGCCCTGGCTGTGCAGCTTGCAGGACTGCAGCGGCTGATCAAGGGCTATGGCGACACCCACGCCCGAGGCCTTGGCAATTACCAAGTCATCGTTGATCTATTGCCGGTGATTGTCTCCCAGGATGACCCGGCGGCTGCACTTCGCGGCTTGCGTGATGCTGCGCTGAAAGATGAGGAGGGACAGGCTTTGAGCGCGGCGGTGGCTGCTCTGTCACCCTCTGCCCAGGCCGCCTGACGGGTTCTTCTCCCAGGCCATCAAACTGCGGGTTTTCCGGGCTATTTATCGGGTCGCCAGGGCGGCGCCGTGGTGCGGCGTTTTCCATCCGGGGTTAGCCGGCTGCCGGGAGCTCCGCGGTCGGTCCGGTCCCACAGCTGGCAGGTGACCATCTTGTGTTTGGAATCCAGCCCCTCGCAATAGTTGGTGTACTCACACAGATTCACCTGCTCACCGTTGCCTGACAGCACTTTGGTAAACCAATCTGGGTCTGCCAGGGCCTGGCGGGCGAAGCCGATGATGTCAGCGCTGCCGTCTTTCAGGATCTGCTCAGCCTGGGTAAAACTATGGATGCCGCCGGCCACCACCAACGGGGTGTCCAAATTTTGCCGGCGAAAACTCTCAGCCAGCTGGGCGCTGGCCGGGACATTGCGCCCAAAGGGCCCTTTGGCATCGGACAGGTAGGCAGGCATACACTCATAGCCGCTGGGGCCGGTGTAGGGATAGATGGCCTGTCCCACCGAAGGGCGTTTGGCGTCTTCAAACTTGCCACCCCGGGACAGGGACACAAAGTCCATCCCGGCGCTGGCCAGCTGGCCGGCGAAATACTCCGCGTCGTCGACGCTGGAGCCGCCTTCGATGCAGTCGTCGGTGAGTATTCGACAGCCGCAGACCATCGCCTCGCTGAGGGCTGAGCGAACCGCGCGATAAACTTCCAGAGGTAAGCGGATGCGATGTTCCCTGGCGCCGCCATAGCCATCGTTGCGAGTGTTTAACGCGGACAGAAACGAGGCCATGGTGTAGGCGTGGGCGTAGTGCAGCTCCACCCCGTCAAATCCCGCTTGTTCCGCCCGCTGGGCGGCAGCGGCAAACAGTCCGGGCAGGGTCTGGGGCAGCTCAGCAATGTGTGGCTGATGGGTGTCAGTGACCCGTTCCCGGAAGCCCCGGCTGAGACTTTCATAGTCCCGGGGGCTCAGCAGTTCAGCCAGCGCGTCATCATCAAGGCTGCACAGATGGTCACGCAGCGCCTGGTCGTCGCCGCTAAGCTGGGGCAGCTTGGCCCGGAGCTCCTCGTCCAGGACTAAGAACTGCTGCAGATATCGATCTTTGGCGGGACGGCGGCGGATAGAAAGAAAATCAATGAGCTGGATAAACAGCCGGGTTTGGCCATCGCTGGCTTCCCGCACTACCTGGGTGAGCTGCTTCAGACCCGGCACAAAACGGTCGTGGCCAATGCGCAGCAGAGGGCCGGAAGGTACGTCTCGAATGCCGGTAGCTTCCACCACGATGGCGCCGGGTTTGCCCTGGGCAAATCGTCGGTACCAGTCCAGCACGTGTTCGGTGACCTCACCGTCTTCGGTGGCCCGCCAGGGCACCATGGCCGGTATCCAGGTGCGCTGATCAAGCCTTAGGCGGTTGCGCTGAAACGGGCTGAACAGCCGTGACTCGCTGGCCGCCCGGCGGTCCGGCCAGTCGGATTCGCTGGCGCTAAATTTGATCCGTTCCGGCGGCTTCCACATGGCTTAGTTTTCAGCCTGCTGGTAGTGACGACGGTTGGGTCTGGCCTTGGTGGCCAGTTCCAGGAACTTGCTGTTTTGTTTGGCCGCGTCAGAAAATAGCTGATAGCAGCCCGAGGCGTAGGGCGGCGGCCAGTCCAGGCCTTTGACGCCATAGTGGCCGGCGGCTCTGCGGGTAAAGAATGGGTCGTTCAGATGGGGCCGGCCCAGGGCGCACAGGTCGGCCCGCTGATCGGCAATAATGGTGTTGATTTGGGCGCCGGTGGTGATGTCGCCCACCGCAATGGTGGGTATGTCCAGCTGCTGGCGCAGGTGTTCAGCAAAGGGCGTTTGCCACATCCGGCCCCATACGGGTTTTTGCCACTTTACGGTTTCACCGGAGGAGGCGTGCAAAATATCGACGCCGGCATCTTTGAAGGCCTGGCCAAAATACACCAGATCTTTAAGGCTGATGCCGCCTTCAGCCCAGTCACTGCAGGAAAGGCGCACAGACATGGGCTTATGGGCAGGCCACACTGCCCGCATTGCTTTAAACACCTCCAGGGGAAAGGCAACGGCCCGGTCCGGGCTGCCGCCGTAGTCGTCGCTGCGTTGATTGGTCAGGGGTGACAGGAAGCTGGCCAGCAGGTAGCCGTGGGCACAGTGCAGCTCCAGCATGTCAAAGCCCGCCACATCAGCGCGCTGGGCGCAGGCCACAAAGCTGTCGCGAATCTGATCCATTGTGGCCCGGTCCAGCTCTGTGGGGGTATCGGAAATTCCTTCAATGAAGGCAATGGGAGAGGCTGATACCAGGGGCCAATTGCCGTCGGGTTTGGGCTGGTCCATGCCCTGTTCCGGGGTCATTGTTGAGCCTTTGCGGCCGGCGTGGCCAATCTGCAGGCAGACCTTTGAGCTGGACTGTTGATGAATGAAGTCAACAATTCGTGCCCATTTCTCCTGCTGACTGTCATTCCACAGGCCGGTACAGGCATCGGTAATGCGAGCGTCGGCGGAAGGGCAGGTCATCTCGGTGAAGATCAAGCCGGTGCCGCCCAGGGCACGGGCGGTGTAGTGGCTGAAGTGCCAGTCCTGGGGGTCGCCGTCTTTGGCCGCATATTGGGCCATGGGTGACATGGCTACCCGATTGGGTACGGTCATGTCCCGCAGGGAGTAGGGGGTGAACATGGGGGTGGGGCGAGTGTCCCCCAGGGAGCGGCCCGATTGCTGCTGGTAACGCTGGTAGAAATCGGTTTCCGCCTGCTCAAGGAAATCCGGATCTCGAAGTCCCAGGTTGTCCCAGTCCACAGACTTAGATCGGGACATGCAGGAGAAGGCGAAAGCGGTATCGCTCTTGTGCCAGTGGGCAGGCATATTTTCAAACCAGCGCAGTGACACCTGGGCGTTATGCTGGGTGATTTCCACTGGCGTGCGGCGGACTTTTTCATACTCAGCAAAGGCCTGTGCGGGCTGTCCTTCATTGCTCACCACGGCGTTTGACAGAGCAATGGCACATTCCATAGCCAGCTTGGTGCCGGAACCAATGGACCAGTGGGCGGTGGCTTTACAGTCTCCCAGCAGCACCACATTGTTATAAGACCACTTGTCGCAGGCAATGGTGGGGAAGTTGCGCCACAGTGAGCGGTTGGTGATAAACCGGTGGCCTTTGAGCTCCTTTTTGAAAATGTCGCTCAGGGCCTCGGCTGACTCGGCTTCGTCCATCTGCTCAAAACCGCTGGCCTGCCAGCACTCTGGGGTGGTTTCCACCACCCAGGTCGAGCGGCCTTTTTCGTATTGGTAGGTGTGGGCGCAGATCAGCCCATGGGGCGTTTTCCGGAAGAAAAAGGTGAAGGCATCCAGCGGTGTTTCTGCCCCTAACCAGGTGAATTTGTTCCGGGTTTCGGTAACGCTGGCCCCAAATTCCTGGGCAAAGCGCTGGCGTATGGGGCTGTTGATGCCGCCGGCGTCAACCACGATGTCGCTGTCTGCCAGCAGTTGATCCAGGTCCTCTACCTGCAGCCGAGTTTCAAACTGCAGGTCCACGCCTACCTCACGGCAGCGCTGTTGCAACACCAGCAGCAGGGTCATTCGGTTGCAGCCGGCAAACCCGTTGCCGCCAATCACATGGCGTTTGCCGTTGCGCTCCACCACCATGTCGGTCCAATAGGCGAAGCTGTCCCGGATCAGGTCATAGGAGGCCGGGTCAGCACTGAGGAATTCATCCAGAGTTTCATCAGAAAACACCACGCCAAAACCGAAGGTGTCGTCGTGGCGATTTTGTTCGATCACTTTCACCTCAAAATGGGGGCAGCGCTTTTTGGTTAACAGAGCGAAATAAAGCCCGCCGGGGCCGCCGCCGAGAATCGAAATTTTCATGGGGTATCTCCGTTGTCCGGAATCATGGCTGTGACCTCTATTTCAATCTTAGCCTCGTCCTCGACCAGTGCCAGCACCTGCACACAGGCCATACAGGGAAACACTTTGCCCAGTATGGAGCGCCAGGCAACGCCCACCGCAGACAGGTTGTCAACGTAGTTCGCTTTATCAGTGATGTACCAGGTCATGCGAACGATATGCTCGGGCCCGGCGCCGGCTTCAGCTAAGATGGCAACCACATTGCGCAGAGCCTGTTCCAACTGGCCCACCAGGTCCTTGGCGACAAACTGTTCCTGGGCATCCCAGCCCACAATGCCGGCGGTGAAAACCATTTGGCCGCGGGCCGCAATGCCGTTGGCATAGCCTTTGGGCCGGGGCCAGCCCGGCGGCTGCAAGGTCTGATGCATCAGTTCCTGTCTCCTTCAAAGTTGCCCAGGTGTTGACGGGCAATGACAATTTTCTGCACCTCGGAGGCGCCTTCATAAATTCTCAGGGCGCGGATCTCCCGGTAAAGTTCTTCCACCTTGCTGCCTACCTGCACGCCCAGACCGCCAAAGATCTGGACCGCCTTATCAATCACCTGCTGGGCCTGGTCGGTGGCGAATAGTTTTGCCATGGCAGCTTCCCGGGTGACCCGCCCTTCGGTTACGTCTTTGGTCCAGGCAGAGCGATAAATCAGCAGCGCCGAGGCATCCACATCCAGGGCCATTTCGGCCAGCTGCTGCTGGGCAATGGGCTGCTGGGCCAGGGTTGAACCAAACATCTTGCGAGTCAGCGCCCGCCGGGTGGCCTCATCCAACGCTCTTCGCGCAAATCCCAGGGCGGCAGCGCCAACGGTGGTGCGAAATATGTCCAGGGTGGAAAGGGCAATGGCCATGCCTCGGCCGGGTTCACCGATCAGGTTTTCCTGGGCAATCTCGCAGCCATCAAAGGCGATGGTGGCCAGGGGGTGAGGGGCGATCACGTCGATGCGCTCAGGGATTGTCAGGCCGGCCGTATCGGCGTCGACCACCGCGGCGGTGATGCCTTTGTCGGTTCCGCCTTCGCGCCCAAACACGGTATAGAAATCGGCTATGCCGCCGTTGGAGATCCAGGTCTTTTCGCCGTCTAAGGTGCGCCCGTGGGGCGCTGGGGTGAAGCTGGTGGTCATGGCGGCAACGTCGGAACCGGCGTCTTTTTCTGACAGGGCAAAGGCGGCGATCTTGTCACCCGCCGCCACCGCCGGCAGATAGCGGGCTTTGAGTTGAGGCGAGCCGAAGGTGCTGATGGCGCCGGCGCCCAGACCGGCCATGGCGAAGGCAAAATCTGCCAGCCCCGAGTAGCGGGCAAGAATTTCCCGAATCAGGCACAGGGAACGAACGTCCAGCTGCTGATGGATGCCGCCGAACTCTGCCGGCACGCAGTAGCGCAGCCAGCCGGCCTCACCCAGGCGTTTGACCAGGGTTCGGCAGGTATCGTCAACATTACTGTGAGCCTGTTCGCCGTCGGTGATGGCTGGAATCTCGGCGCTGGCCCAGTCCTCAAGCTCGCCGGCCAGGGTGCGGTGGTGGGGCTCCAGAAATGGCCACTGAAGATAGCTTTTATCGCTCACCTCAGTTGCCCTCAAAAACCGGCCGCTGTTTGGCGACAAAGGCCTTATAGGCTCGCTCAAAGTCCTGGGTTTGCATGCAGATTGCCTGGGCCTGGGCTTCGGCTTCGATGGCGGTATCAAGGCTCATGTCCCACTCCATATTGAGCTGGTTTTTGGTGATGCCGTTGGCAAAGGCCGGGCCGCTGGCGATGCGTATGGCCAGCGCTGTGGCTTCTTCATCCAGTTGCTCAGCCTCAACAACGCGATTGAAATAGCCCCAGCGTTCGCCTTCAGCAGCACTCAACGAGCGGCCGGTGAAAAGCAGATCGCTGGCACGGCCCTGGCCGATGATGCGGGGCAGGATGGCGCAGGCACCCATGTCACAGCCGGCTAAACCCACTCGATTAAACAAAAAGGCGGTTTTTGAGCCGGGCTCGGTGAGGCGGAAGTCGCTGGCCATGGGGATAATTGCGCCGGCGCCGGCGCTGACCCCCGCCACCGCCGCGATAATGGGCTGGGGGCAACCGCGCATGGCTTTAACCAGATCGCCGGTCATCCGAGTGAAATTGAGCAGCTGGGGCATATCCATCCGGGTCAGTGGGCCGATAATGTCGTTGACATTGCCACCGGAGCAGAAATTGCCCTGATTGCTGGCGAACACCACTGCTCTGACATCGGGGCAGTAGACCAACTCGCGAAACAGGTCTCGCAGCTCTGCGTAGGACTCAAAGGTCAGAGGGTTTTTCAGCTCCGGTGCATTGAGGCGGATGGTGGCCACGTGCTCGCTGAATTCCCACAATAAGTGTTGCGGCTGATAGCTGATGGCAGAAAAGGTCATGGGGTATTGCTCCGTTGGTCGCAGTCAGCCAGGTGCTCCAGAAGAGCCCGTAAATCGGCGGTTTCGTCGTCATTGATGCCGCTGAACAGCTCAGCAATCCACTGACGGTGTTGTTTAGCCATGGCGCTGAACAGCGACAGGCCCTGGTCGGTCAGCTGGTAAATCACTACTCTGGCGTCGTGGCTGTGGGCGCCTTTGCGCACCAGCCGATCACGCACCAGCTTGCTCATAAGCTGGGTTACATTGCCCTCGCTAACCACCAGCATTCGGCTCAGCTCGCCGGCCCGGACCCCGCTGGCACCGGCCCGTTGCAGTGCGGACATCGCGTCAAAGCGGGAGATGGATTGACCAAACTCTGCTTTGAGACGGCCATCAACGGCCTTTTTGATCCGGTTGGCCGTGCGCAGCAAATCCAGCCAGGCCAATAGCGCCTGTTTGCCGCTGCCGCCCATTAGCCCGCCAGCTCGCCGCCATCAATGACAATGGCCTGGCCGTTGGTGGCGGCCGCTCCATCGCTCACCAGCCAGCCGATGGCCTGGGCCACCTCGGAAGGTTCAACCGGGCGTTGCATGGGATTGTCTTTAAGCAGGGCAGCCATGGCCTGGTCGTTGGTCATGCTTGTGGTCTTGACGATGTTATCCACGGAGCGGGCCAGCAAATCGGTGTTGGTAAAGCCCGGACATACGGCGTTGGCGGTTACGCCGGTCTTGGCCAGTTCCAGGGCTAGGGTTTTGACCATTCCCAACACCCCGTGTTTGGCCGCGGTGTAGGCTGCTGTGTAGGGGTAACCCTTCAGCGACGAGGTGGAGGCCACCACCACCACACGGCCCCAGCCGCGCTCAACCATGCCGGGGCAGGCGGCTTTGGCGCACAGAAAAGCGCCGGTAAGGTTCACCTCCAGCATCTGCTGCCAAAGTTCCAGGGGTGTTTTCAGCAGCGGCGCGGTGCGGGCGGCGCCGGCGTTGCTGACCAAAATATCCAGCTCGCCCAGCTGGCTGATGGCATGGTTCACCGAGCTTTCGCTGGTCACGTCCATCATCAGGTAAGGCATGCCGGTGGCCTGCAGGGAGTCTTCGCTGCGGCCGCTAATGGTGACGTGATAGCCGGCGCTAAGCAGGTTTTTGGCAGTGGCAAGGCCTATCCCTGTGCCGCCTCCGGTGACCAATGCGCGTCGCTGATTCATGGAGAAACTTTAGTGTTAAAGTAAATACCTGTCAATGGAGGCTCTGTGAAGATTCCCACTGGAGGTCCTTCAGTTCAGCTGGTGCAGGTACTGATCAATGTTGTTTAGCCGCCGGGCCGCCTCGGTCAGCGTCTCATCATTTTTAGCGAAACACAGCCTTAGTCCGTTCTGGCGGGTTTCCTTGGGGTAGAAAACCGAAATGGGTATGGTGGCGACGCCGGCGGTTTTTGTTAGATGTTCCGCCACTTTGGTGTCCGGCTGATCACTCAGGTGGCGGTAGTCCACCATCTGAAAGTAGGTGCCCGCACAAGGCCTGAGTTTCAGCGGGCCGGGTTCCAGCAGCTGAACCAGTTGGTCTCTTTTGGCCTGAAAGAAACCCGGCAGCTCAAGCAAATGCTCTGGATGGTCCCGGATAAAGTCCGCCAGTCCAAGCTGGATCGGACCGATCACACTGAACTGGCAAAACTGGTGCACCTTACGAAACTCGGCGGTCAGCTCCGGCTTGGCCACCAAATAGCCCACCTTCCAGCCGGTGGCGTGAAAAGATTTACCAAACGATGATACGGCCAGGGATCTTTCCCTAAGCTCAGCGTGGGTCAGCACGCTGGCACTGGCTCGGCCGTCAAACAGCATGTGTTCATAGACCTCGTCGCTGAGCACAAAAATGGGCCGGTCTCGGGTGATTTCTGCCAGCTGGTCAAGATCTGTCTGGGTTAGCACAGTGCCGGTGGGGTTATGGGGGCTATTGATAATAATCAGGCGGGTTTTAGCGTTGACCACCGTCCTGACCTGATCCCAGTCCAGGGCAAAGTCCGGCGCTTTAAGCGCTATGTGTCGGGTCCTGCCCCCGGCCAGGGTGACGGCCGGGACGTAGCTGTCATAGGCCGGATCAAACACTATCACCTCGTCGTCAACGCCGACCAGGGCGGCGATGGCGCAAAACAGCGCTTCGGTGGCGCCGGGGGTGACGGTAATTTCCTGCTGTACATCGAGCTCAACGCCAAAGCGTTGATGGAGGTTTGCCGCGATGGTTTCCAGCAGTTGGGGTGCCCCCGCCATGGGCGCATATTGATTGGCCCGGCCGCTGAAATGCTCACGGACCCGTTCAATCAGCGCCTGGGGTGGGTCAAAATCTGGTACGCCCTGGGACAGGTTCAGGGCGCCATGCTTTGCCGCCAGGCCCGACATCACGGAAAAGATGGTGGTGGGGGTATTGGGTAGTTTGCTATGGATCATGTTCTCAGTAGCCTCGGGATGCATCCAGCCAGTAGCTTTGTTGCTCTTCGTTTTTCGGGTCAGCCCAACCTTTGTCCAATAGCTAAAGCCCGTCCGCGCAACGACTGGCTGGAATGAGTCAGAGCTGGCTTAAGTATCTCACGAGTTTTTCGGCTGAGGTGTAGAGGAAGTAGAGAATTGATTGTGGCAACATGTGCGCCGGGCAGTAAGAGGCAATGTTATGGGGTGGCTTAGAAAAATCATAAAATGGGCAGGGCTGGCGCTAGCGCTGGTGCTGCTGGCGGGCGGGCTTTTTCTGGCCCATACCTGGTATTTCAAACCCGTCAATATCAACCTGTTTTTTGCCCGTACGGCGTTAAAAATGGCGTTGGATAGCCCGGAAATGCTGACCTCTTTGCATATGCTGGAAAATATCGGCATAGAAGGGCATAACGCCCGACTTGATGATGCCAGCGTGGCGGCCACGGACGAGACCTTCAAGATGGTGAGGGAGGCCCGTAACATCCTGCTCAGTTACGAAGAAAACGATCTCAGCCCCGCCGACGCCATGTCCCGGGAGATTGCCCTGTCCCTGATGGATATTGCCGTGGAAGGGGAGGCCTTCAGGTTCCACAACTACCCGCTGAATCAGATGTTTGGTGCGCAGAGTAATTTCCCGTCTTTTATGGAGTCTTCCCATCAAATAGACGATCTGGGTGATGCGGAAAACTATGTGGCTCGCCTGATCGAGGTCAAGCGCAAATTCGGCCAGGTTTTGGAGGGCTTAAGGTTGCGCGAGCAGAAAAATATTCTGCCGCCCCAGTTTGTGATTGATCGAGTGCTCACCGAAATGCGCCAGTTCGTGGCAACGCCGGCAGCTGAAGGGATCTTGATGACGGCCCTGCTTGAGAAAATGGAACAAGCCGGGATTGATTCATCCGCTCAGCAGGAGGTGGCTGAGGCGGCCCGGCAGGCTATCGAAAGTCAGGTCTATCCGGCCTATCAGGACTTTATTGCCTACTTTGAACAACTCGATGGCAAGGTCGACAGTAATAACGGGGTGTGGGCATTGCCCGACGGTGACAAGTTTTACCAACTGGCGATTCGATTTTTTACCACCACAGACTATAGCGCTGACTATATCCATGACTTTGGCCTGGCCGAGGTTGATCGCCTGCAGGCTGAGATTCTGGTTATTTTGGAACAGGAAGGCTGGGATATTTCAGGCGGCTTCAAATCGGCGATTGACGCCCTCGCGGCGGACCCACAGTTCTACTATTCCGATTCCACTGAAGGCCGTGAGCAGATTCTGGATGACTACCAGGCGATGATTGATGAGGTCAGCGCCGGACTGGCCCCATACTTTGACGTCATGCCAACCTCCCCGGTGGAGGTGCAAAGAGTGCCTGAGTTCAAGGAACCGACCTCGCCGGGGGCTTACTACAACTCCCCCGCCATGGATGGATCGCGCCCCGGGGTGTTTTATGCAAATCTTTACGACATTAAAGCTACCCCAACCTACGGGATGCGAACGTTGGCCTACCACGAGGCGGTGCCAGGCCATCATTTCCAGATTGCCATTGCCCAGGAGCAGAAGGGACTGCCATTTTTTCGGCGCCTGATTCCCTTTACGGCGTTTGCCGAGGGCTGGGCGTTGTATGCCGAACGTTTAGCCTGGGAAGCGGGTTTCCAGAACGACCCCTATGACAACATCGGCCGGCTGCAGGCGGAGCTGTTTCGCGCGGTTCGCCTGGTGGTGGATACGGGAATTCACCAAAAACGCTGGACCCGGGAGGCGGCGATTGACTATATGCTCGATGGCACCGGCATGGCGGAGTCTGACGTGATCGCGGAGATTGAGCGCTACTTTGTCATGCCCGGCCAGGCTCTGGCCTATAAAATTGGCATGACCAGGATCGTTGAGCTGCGAGAAAAAGCCCGGTCAGCATTGGGTGAAGACTTTGATATTCGGAAGTTCCATAACGTGGTGCTGACCAACGGCTCGGTGCCGCTGAATATTTTGGAAAAGCTGGTAGATCAATATATTGCCGATACCTTGGCCCAAATTTCGGGCAATCCTGCGGCAAATGGCTAGCCGGTCGAACCTTAAGCCGGCTGAACTCTGAGCGGTGACAGAGGACGAGGTCCAGCAGTTGGTCCACAGCTGTCTTGAACAGGTCGCCAGGCTGTATGGTCCGGCTGCTGGGGAGGCGCCGGAAATCCGCTTTGATCTTCGCGGCCAGGCCGCCGGTCAGGCCAGCGCCGGCAACCTCATTCGGCTCAACAAGGCACTGCTGGATGCCAATCCTGAGCAGTGGCGGGCCACGGTTATCCATGAGCTGGCCCATATCGTTACCTGGCGGTTGCATCCCCGTGCCAGAGCCCATGGTCGCCAGTGGCGGGAAATCAACCAATCTCTGGGTGGCGTTGACCAGGTGTGTCACCAGATGGACACCCGCTCTCACAGAACTCGCACCCTGGAATATTTTTGCTACCGAACCGGCGCCGGTGCAGAAGTCTGGATTTCCAGCATCCGCCATCGCCGGGCGCAAAATAATCTGCGCCGCTGGGGCCAAACCGGCTATCTGACCATCGGCGGTGAGCCCATCAGCTATTGGACCGGCCGCAGCCAAAAAGGGCCACCGGAGGCTTTAGCATCCAAAACCCATGGCGATCCCTGATCCCTGCGAAGCTCAGCCGCCACCATAGCGATGCTATGGCAACGCCCGAGCACCTTGGCCTGAAGCCTGAGACCCATCGCTGATCTGACCTTCTTACCAAACGGCCAACTGGTTGTCGGCTTATAGATCGCCCAGTCAGCGCACCACGTGCCACTGGGTTTGACGTCCAGCCAGGTAGTAAACCTTGCTACCGTCAAACACCGCATCCTGTTCCATCTTTATCTGCACCAGCTCACCGTCCCATTCCGGCAGCGGCGTCTTAACATTGCCCTCGATGGCATACGCGGTGTTGCGGTGCAGCGGCCAATCACCCCGAACGGCGGTGGGTCCCTGGTTGTCCCACATGCCAATGGTCGGGCCGGGGGCATGGCCAAAATTACCCAGTGGGTGGGTGTAAACACTGCCGTTGATGCCTTCTGCGGCCTGTTCACGCAGGGTTGCGGCCAAAATTTCGTTGCCCGTGCGCCCGGCTATGTAGTTGCCGGTCAAAATATCCTGCCAGCGGTTGCCTACTTCTAGGGCCTTAACCAGGCCCTCAGGAACCTGGTTTTCATCAGCCTCAAGCACATAGCCCATTTCCTGGGTGTCGGTGCAAAGACGCAGGTAACAAATGCCAACGTCGGTGTGCAATACGTCGCCGCGTTGAATCGGTTGGTCGCTGATGCCGAAAAACGGCGCGTCGGCTTCTGTGTTGCTGCCGTGGCGTTGAACGTTGACGTAGGGTTGGAACCATGGCTTTAAGCCCAGAGCTTCAAAACGGCTGCGGATATACCAGGCGACGTCGACGGGCAGCGTCACACCGGGGGTGATAACGGCTTCGGAAAACGCCTCGCTGACCACCGCGCGGGCGATCCCGACAATCTGGGGATAAACCTCCAGTTCAGCGTCGCTACGAGTCTCGGTCCAACGGATGACTAGCTCTTCGGCGCTTACCACCCGCTGCCTAAAGGTTTCGGGCAGCGCCGCCATGAACTGGTCGTGCAGGGCAGCGCTAAGGCCGTCGGCCACTGGCCAGTGGTCACTGCGGTTAATGCCGATTTTCTTCGGTTTGCGTTTGGCAATGACCTGGGCCAGGCGTTGCCACTGCTGTTCCAGGTTGCCGCCTTCCCATGCAGCATCGTAGAAATCTCGAATTGGGTAGCGGCTCACGGTAAAACGTTCCACGCCCTTGTTCCCGCCCTGGTCAAAAAATACCAGCATGGTGGTTCTGCGAGCTGCAAACACCGGCTCGGGCACCAGGGTCATATACACCGGATCCTCATTGTATTCCCGGTTGATCACCACCCACATGTCGATGCCGGTTTCCCTCATTAACTCGGGCAACAGGTTATCCAGCCGATCTTCCAGCAGGTCTTTGATGGGTTTGACCCGGTCCCGGTGGCTCAAAATCGCGGGCAGGGCGTTAACCACTCGTCCCTGTTCAGGGGCCTGTGGCTGTGCGTGGTTGTCTGCCGACACGGGTATCGCCGCTGCCAGGGCAATAACCGCGATCAAAAAAGGCTGTTTCATGGTGGGGATGTCCGCTCAATGGAGCAACCATTTTAGTGTGCTTAGTGGGCGGTTTGGAAAAAATGTAACCTCAGTGTGCGTATGGGCCGGCCTGGCAAGGCTCAGCACGCAGTCAATGGCCGCAAATCAATGCGGCCATTGTCTAAAACGGTGGATCCGATGACCGAAGCCAGATAGCTAACTAGATAATAAATTGGGCAATGGCCCACAGCGCCATCAAAAACACGGCCATCAGCAGCACGAATGAGTGCTTATCCAGGTGCTTTTCCCGTTCAACTTTGTCCATCTCTGCGCGGTAGTAGTGTGGCGTCAGAAAAATGTGCACCCCGAGAAATCCTGATCCTGTCAGGCCGATCAATTCCTCCACACCCTGTTGGTTGGCAAACCAGAACAGGGCCAGGGCTGAACCCACCGCCAGCAGGAAGCCAACTTTGACGGGTTCAAACCAATGAAATCGATGATTAAACCAGCGAGTGCCTTCATTTTTCATGCAACAGTTATCCGATCAGTGAAAGTGATTTCCAAAAAAGTCGTGGATGTTATCCAGTGCCGCCGAGATGGTGCCACCGATGGTGTTCTGGGCTTCCTGGGGCAGGGAGTTATAGATAAAAGTGCCGATGGTTGCGCCAGCGGCCGCCGAGGCGACCACCGGAAGTCGGATGACCCCGAAGGTCTGGTAAACGGAAGAGCCAACGCTGGCACCGGCGTTTCGAAAGTTGCCATAAATCGCCCCAATGGGCGTATCAAATATGGGGTTGTTAGGTGGCTCACCACCGGCAACGGTTAACATTTCCATCTCATTGAGTGTATACATCGTTAATTCTCCTTTAAGGGCTAGCGGGGATCCGTCCCCTGTTTGTAAACGCGCAGGATGGAGAAAAAATCGATCAACGGT
>CAYGPO010000046.1:0-15134 GCA_964351665.1 uncultured Gammaproteobacteria bacterium
CCCCAGGCCGGCAACGCAGCCCGTTATGGCGGCAGCACTTCGGCCATAAACCGGCGCAGGAGTCTGCGCCGTAGAAATTTTCGCCGTCGAAACTTGCTACGGCGCAGACTCCTAGCGCCCTCCGGATGAACCACCCAACGGCACCACAAGGCCAATGGTAAACACCGGTACAGCGTCCTCCAAAGCCCCCTGAAAAGACGAACGAAGCGGGCTGTAGCGATAGCGAATCTCCGCCCGCAGCAGCACCCCACGGGGAGTCAAATCCCATTGCCCGCCAACCCCCACATGGGCCATGTATTCAGTGTCCGAATCCCCCGGCAGTTCAAACCGCAAAGCGCCCACCCCCAGCAACACGTAGGGGTTCCACAATGGTGTGCGGTTATAGCGCACCAGGTTGACCGCAAAGCCGCTATGTTCAAGATCAAAACCGGCGTCAAAGGTCATCTCGTCCCGGAAGATCTCAGCCTCGACACTGGTGGATGTGGTGATATTGATGCCGCCCCGCAGTCCCAGCAACAGACCCGTGTCGGCGGCCTGGTCGCCGCTTTCAAAAACGCCGCCAAAATCCAGCTGAACAAAGCCTGGAGGAACCGGCGCCCGCTGCAGCTGGGCCATGGCCGGGCCAACCCCCGCGACCAGCAGAAAAAACACCATCAGTGGCTGGGTTGTTGCTCTATGGGTCATCCTTTGGTTCCTTGAATGTTGATCCCAGGCGATAAGCCAACCAGGCCCACAGACCGCCCAGGGGCGCTGCCAGCCAGACGATGGCGGCCAGGCCCAGACCGAGACCGCCGCTTAAGCCCAGATAGATCCAGCCGCTGGCCAGATCGCCACCTCGATAGACAAAGGTATCAATAAAATTCTTGGCCTTAAATCTAGCCTCTGGGTCCACCTGGGTGTATAGCAGTTCCCGGACGGGCTTCATCAGACCATATTCACCCCCTCGGCGCAGGGCCTGAAACACTCCCAGCACCATCACCTGGGGCCACAGCGCCAGCACCACCAGCCCAAGGGTGGTCAATAGCGGCATGATCATCATCGATCGCGCAACCCCCAGCCAATGCAGCAGGCGTGATGTCAGCAGCAACTCCAGACTGAAAGCGGTGATGTTGGCTCCAAGGTCCACCAGGGCAAAAAAGCGAGTCGGGTCTGAACCCTCAAAAGCCCCCTCAACCAGGGTGATCTGAACGTTGTACATCACGGTATTGAGTACCGGCAACATGACCAACACGCCAATCATTAAGCGCAGCATTGGGGTGCGCCAGGCCAGCTGGGCGCCGGCCCAGATGGAACCGCCAATCGCCGGCGCGCTGCCGCCACTGTCGGATTCCTGAACTCGCAGCAGCGTAATCTGGCAAACCATCGCCAGCAGCAAAAAGGCAATCGCTACCAGGAACAGATTGGCGGTGCCCAGACTGGGGGCCAGGGCAGCGGTTAGCGCGGGGCCGGCAATGGCCCCGGCGCTGCCGCCGGCGGCGATAATGGCGAACAATCGCCGGGCCTGGGACGGCTTGAACAGGTCGGCCATGAAACTCCAGAACACCGACACCACAAACAAATTAAAGACGCTGATCCAGACAAAAAACACCCGGCCCAGCCAAAGGGTGTCCGCGGACTGCCGGAAGGCCAGATAAAATCCAATCAGATTAAGGACAAAAAGCCCGTAGCTGGCGGGTAGAAAAACCCGCTTCGGCAGCCGTGATACCAGCCAGCCAAACAGCGGCAGCACCAGGGCCATTGCCACGAAGGTGCCGGTGAATAACAACGGCACTGTGACCGCGCCACTGGCTACCGCCATGGATTCGCGGATGGGTCGCAGGGTGAAGTAAGCGCACAGCAGGCAAAAGAAATAGGCGGTTGCCAGCAGCACCCTGGCCCATTCACCACGCTTGATTGCCAGTAGCGAAACCCCGCTCACAGGCGATAGCGAACAGCGCAGCTGGCGCTGTCGTTTGTTCCCTCGCTGAGCGGCATCATGACCCTGCGCTGTTAGTCCAGCGCCTTCAGCACGGCATCCAGGGTTTCCTTGGCATCACCAAACAGCATCCGGGTGTTGTCCTTGAAAAACAGCGGATTTTGCACCCCGGCATAGCCCGTTGCCATGCTGCGCTTGAGCACCACGGTGGTTTGGCCTTTCCATACTTCCAGCACCGGCATGCCGGCAATGGGACTGTCGGGCTCATCCTGGGCAGAGGGGTTCACAATGTCGTTGGCGCCGATAATGATCGATACGTCGACGTTGGGGAAGTCATCGTTGATTTCTTCCATTTCGAACACGATGTCGTAGGGCACCCGGGCTTCAGCCAGCAGCACGTTCATGTGGCCAGGCATGCGCCCTGCCACCGGGTGAATGCCAAAGCGGACGTTGACGCCCTTGGCCTTAAGGTTGCGGCAGATTTCGTTAACCGTGTGCTGAGCCTGTGCCACGGCCATGCCGTAGCCGGGTATGATCATCACTTCTTTGGCGTTGATCAGCATCTCGGCAACTTCGTCGGAGTCTACGGGTACCACCTCGCCCTGCTCGGCTGCCGCGCCGGTGGGGGCTTTACTTGTGCCCGTGCCAAAGCCGCCGGCAATCACCGAAATAAACTTCCGGTTCATCGCGCGACACATGATGTAGCTCAAGATTGCACCGCTGCTGCCCACCAGGGCACCGGTGACGATCAGCAGGTCGTTGCCCAACATGAAGCCGGTAGCCGACGCTGCCCAGCCTGAGTAGCTGTTGAGCATGGATACCACCACCGGCATGTCAGCGCCGCCAATGGCCATCACCATATGGATACCAAATAGCAGCGCTATAAGGGTCATGATCAGCAGCGGCGCCAGACCCCCACCGGCAGCAGCCCCGATCACAAACTCGCGGCCAAACCACATCGCCATCAGCAGCAAAGCAAGATTCAGCCAGTGCCGGCCCGGCAGCAATAACGGACTGCCGCCGATTTTCCCGCTCAGTTTGCCGAAGGCAATAATCGACCCGGACAGGGTCACGGCGCCGATGAGTATCCCGATGTAGATCTCAACGTTGTGAATGGTTTGCTCCACGCCGGTGAAATGGCTGTCCGGGTCCATGAAGCTGGCGTATCCCACCAACACCGCGGCGGCGCCAACCAGAGAATGCAGCATGGCCACCAGTTCCGGCATTTGGGTCATCTGAACCCGCCGGGCCAGCACAATACCGATGCCGCCACCGAGCACCAGGGCTGCAATCAATGCAGCGTAGTTGGCGGTGACAATGCCGGCGATGGTTGCCACCATGGCGATGGCCATTCCCAGCATGCCGTAGACATTTCCGCGCCGGGCCGTTTCCTGATTACTTAAGCCCCCAAGGGCCAGAATAAACAGGATGGTAGACGCAATGTATGAAACCGTAATTAAACCTTGTGTCATGTCATGGGCGCCTTACTTGCGGAACATTTCCAACATCCGGCGGGTGACGGCAAAGCCCCCGACGATGTTGATGCTGGTAATAAAAACGGTAACAACAGCAACCCAGGTAATCAGGCTGCTTGCCGAGGAGATCTGCAGCAGCGCCCCGATAATGATGATGCTGCTAATGGCATTGGTGACGCTCATTAAGGGCGTGTGCAGTGCCGGAGACACGTTCCAGATCACCATGTAGCCAACAAAACAGGCCAGCACAAAAACCGTGAAGTGGGCCATGAATGAAGGCGGCGCCACGGCGCCCAGACCAAACAGTGCAAGACCGCCGATTCCCAGGGTCAACACCGGGCCCCAGATGCTGGGAGGACCTTCTGGCTCTGCCGGCTTTGGCGGCGGTGCCGGGGGCTTGGCGGCTGGAGCCGCCGACAGCCTGGGCGGTGGCGGCGGCCAGGTGATGTCGCCATCTTTGGTGACCGTGGCGCCACGCACCACCTCGTCTTCCATATCGATGACCAGCTCACCGTCTTTCTCGGGACACATATCGGTCAGCAGATGGCGCAAATTGGTGGCATAAAGTTGGCTGGACTGAGCGGCCAGCCGACTGGGTAAATCCGTATAGCCAATCAGGGAAACGCCGTGAGCCCGGGCCACTTTACCGGGTTCAGTCAGCTCACAGTTGCCGCCCTGCTCCGCCGCCAAATCCACCACCACGCTGCCGTTACGCATGGATTTAACCATCTCGGCGGTAATCAGTTTGGGCGCCGGTTTTCCGGGAATCAGGGCGGTGGTGATGATGATATCCACCTCCTTAGCCTGTTCGGCAAACAGGGCCATTTCGGCATCAATAAAGGCCTTGCTCATGACCTTGGCATAGCCACCCTCACCGGCGCCGTCTTCATCGTCCTCAAAATCCAGCATGAGGAACTCGGCGTCCATACTCTCCACCTGCTCTTTGACCTCGGGCCGGGTGTCAAAGGCCCGCACGATGGCGCCCATAGCCTTGGCAGCGCCAATGGCAGCAAGGCCCGCAACGCCGGCGCCGATGACCATAACCTTAGCTGGCGGCACCTTGCCCGCAGCGGTGATCTGGCCCGTGAAGAATCGACCGAAATGCTGAGACGCTTCTACCACCGCACGGTAACCGGCAATGTTGGCCATGGAGCTGAGGGCATCCATCTTCTGGGCCCGGGAGATGCGCGGCACGCTGTCCATGGACAGGGCATTAACGCCCTTATCGGACAGGGTTTTCAGCATCGCCTCATTTTGCGCCGGATACAGAAAACAGATCAGGGTCTGGCCGGACCGCAGCAGGCCTGCTTCCTGGTCATTGGGTCCGCGAACCTTCAGGATAATGTCCGCCGACGAAAAAACCTCCGCTGGGTCTGCGGCCAGGCTGGCTCCCGCTGCCTCATAGGCTTCATCGGAATAGCTGGCAGCCTCGCCGGCACCGCGTTGAACCAGAACCTCAAAGCCCAGCTTGTTCAGCTGCACCACGACATCCGGGGTGGTGGCTACACGCAGCTCTCCAGCAAATGACTCTGTTGGTACGCCTATCTTCATGGGGTGTCCTTCCTGATTAGTGTTGCCTGTACCCGCAGGCGGTTTTCTCATCAACCCGCTCCGATCGCGGGAGCACGTTTATGGCACGGCAGGGCCGTGGATTGCAAATAACTCCTGCCTATGGCGATGATTGACCCAGACTAAAAGCCCTTCAGGGTCAGCCACTCGGAGCTGGGAGCGCGCTCGGTTCGCCACTGATTAATCGGCGCATCGTCGTCCGCATAGCCCAGGGCCATACCGCAGTAAAGCATCAGCTCCGGGGGCAGCTGCAGGTGACGCTGTACCGTTTGATGCCAAACCGACCAGGCTTCCTGGGCGCAGCTGTGCAGCCCCTCCTGCCGGGCCAGCAGCATAACAGTCTGCATGTACATGCCCAGGTGCGCCCACTGGTTTTTCCCCATCTTGCGATCAATGGCAAAAAACAGACAAACCGGCGCGCCAAAACAATTGAGGTTGTTGGCGAACTGCATCAGCCGGCCCATTTTATCCTCCCGAGGAATGCCGATGGAGGCATACAGATCTTCGCCGCAGCGATAGCGCCGGCTCCGATAGGGTTCGTGGAGTTTTTCGGGGTACACCGCGTATTCCTGGGGCTCACCCCGGGGGTTGCCAGGCAGCTTTGCGGCCACCTCATCGATCAACGCGGACAGCGCGCTGCCGCTGAGCCCATAAACGTGCCAGGGCTGAAGATTACCCCCAGAAGGGGCCTGGGCGGCGCGTTGCAGAATTCTCTCTACCACCTGGGAAGAGACGGCTTCGGGCAGGAAGGCCCGGGCCGAATAACGGCTGGCAATGGCGTCTGTCAGTTCCAACGAATTGTTCCTGGTTGCTTTGTTCAAGGCGCCGAAATCATGACCAACTCCGATCAACTACACAAGTTGACGACATATTTAGTCGTTACAATGCGGCGATGAACGACGTCACCACCATCACCGTTGCCAAAGATTATTTAAACTTTGCCGCAGCCCACTTCACCATTTTTTCTGCCACCAGCCGTGAACGGCTGCACGGACACGGTTATCAGGTGGCCGCTGAGCTGACGGCCAGCATCGGCGATGATGGCTTGAGTTTTAACTACAAGATCGTCAAAGATCTGCTGCTGGAGGAATGTAACCGGCTGGATGAGTACATGCTGCTACCGGAATTTTCTCCGCACTTGCTGATTGAGACCGACGGCGACTACTACCGGGTTAAACACGACGCCGACGTGATGCTGTTTTTGAAAGCCGATACGCTGGTGCTGCCGGTACGAAACATCACGATTGAGGAAATGGCAGCGATGCTGCTGGAGCGTGTGCTGGAACACCCGAAGCTGGCCGAGGCGCCGCTGCAGTCGCTGGTGGTTAAGGTTTCTTCCGGCACTGCTCAATGGGCTGCCAGCCGCTGGGAGGCCACGCCATGAGCGGCTCGCTGATCATCACCGGCGCCAGCGCGGGCATCGGACTGGCCACCGCTGAAGCCTTTGGCCAGGCCGGCTGGCGGGTTGCCAACCTGTCACGGTCAGCCTGCCCGGTGGCGGGGGTCACACAGATCACCACCGACCTGGCCGACCCGCACTGGCCGGAGACCAGCGCTGAACCCCTGGCCGACTTCATCGCCGATGCTGAAGGCCCCATCAGCCTGGTGCACTGCGCCGGGCTGCTGCAGAAGGACACCGTCAAAGACGTCAGTGCCCTGGCGCTGACTCGAGCCCTGCAGGTAAATGTTGTGGCCCCCAGCCAGCTCAACCAGCTGCTGCTACCTCATATGTCGACAAACTCATCGATCATTTATGTGGGCTCAACCCTGGGGGAAAAGGCCGTTGCCGGCGCCGCTTCCTACGTCACCGCCAAACACGCCCTGATCGGCCTGATGCGCAGCACCTGCCAGGACCTGGCCGGCAGCGGCATCCATACCGCCTGCGTATGTCCTGGCTTCACCGCCACTGAGATGCTGAAGACCCACGTGGGACAAGACCAGTCCGTGCTGGAATCCCTGGCCAGCAACGTCACCATGGGTCGGCTGATAGAACCTGAAGAGATTGCTAAGACCCTCTGGTTTGCGGCCAACAATCCTGTCATCAACGGCGCGGTTATCCATGCGAACCTGGGGCAGATAGAACATTGACCGGGACGCTTTCCCCGGCCCTGCTGGCCGAGCGGCGGGAGCGGGTGTTCCTGGTGCTGGCGGCGATTTTTCTGTGTGCCATGACCCTTCTGAACGTGGTGGGCATCTCGCGCTTTGTGCAAATGGGGCCCCTGGCACTGGCCGTGGGCGTCCTGCCCTACCCGATTACGTTTCTGTGCACGGATCTAATCTGTGAGTTGTACGGCCGGCGCCGAGCCAATTTTCTGGTAACCGTCGGCCTATGCCTGAACCTGTTCATCCTGGGCGTCTTGTATCTGGGACAGCTGCTGCCGTCGGTGGCCCCGGACGCCCAGCCGCCCTGGCAGCTTATCAATCTGGCCTCGGATATTGTTCTTCCCAGCGGCGAGGTGGTGAGCGGCAGCATCGAGCTATTTCAGCTGATCTACTCGATCACCGCCGGCGCGGTATTTGCGTCCATGATGGCGTATCTGGCTGCCCAGTATGTGGACGTGCAGCTGTTTCATTTCTGGAAGCGGCTGACCAAAGGCAAACACCTGTGGCTGCGCAACAACCTGTCCACTTTGGTCAGCCAGCTGGTGGACGCCACCATGGTGGTCACCGTGACCTTCGGCGCCACCTACCTGGCAGGGGGAATCACCTTTAAACAGATGCTGATTCTGGTGAGCAGCAACTATCTGTTCAAGATGATTGTGGCGCTGCTGGATACCGGGCCGTTTTACCTGGGGGTGCACTGGCTGAGAAACTATTTGCAGGTGGCCCACCCCGCCACGGTGGATGAGGTCAACGGGCTGACGACTTGACCTTTCAGGCATTGCACAGCGCAGCTAACCCAACACGCCCCTGGCCAGCTGGTCGCGTTCAATGGACTCGAACAGGGCCTTGAAGTTGCCTTCGCCAAACCCCTGATCTTTTTTGCGCTCAATGAACTCAAAGAAAATGGGGCCGATCAGATTCTCGGAGAAGATCTGCAGCAACAGTCGAGGGTCGCCGTCTTCCACCGATCCATCCAGCAGTATGCCCCGGGTTTTCAGCTCCTGGGTGGGTTCTCCATGGCCCGGAAGTCGCTCCTCCAGCATCTCGTAGTAGGTGTCCGGGGGAGCTGTCATAAAGGGCACACCGCGGGCTTTCAGCCGATCCCAGGTGGCCAGCAGGTCTTCACAGTGAAACGCAATGTGCTGTATGCCTTCGCCGTTGTAGCGAATCAGGTATTCATCAATCTGGCCTTTGCCACCGGCTGCCTCTTCATTCAGGGGAATCCGGATCAGTCCATCAGGGGCGGACATGGCGCGGGACGACAGGCCGGTGTATTCACCCTTGATATCAAAGAATCTGACTTCGCGGAAATTGAACAGGCGCTCATAGAAGGCTGCCCAGTAATCCATTCGTCCGCGATAAACGTTGTGGGTTAAATGGTCGATAAGCTGCAGACCGACGCCCGCTGGCATCGGTTCTACGTTGTCCAAATAGCGAAAATCGATGTCGTAGATGGTCTGGCCCGGCGCATAGCGGTCGATCAAATAAAGTGCAGCGCCGCCGATCCCTCTTACCGCGGGTAGCCGCAGCTCCATGGGGCCGGTGGGGATGTCCAGGGGCTGGGCGCCGTTGGCCAGCACGTGGTCATAGGCAAGCTGGGCGTCCCTGACCCGAAACGCCAGGCCACAGGCACAGGGACCGTGTTCCTCAGCAAAATAGGCAGCGGGGCTGCCGGGCTGGTAATTGATGATGAAATTCACATCGCCCTGGCGCCAAAGCTGCACATCTTTGGATCGGTGGTTGCCCACGTGGCTAAAACCCAGCAGCTCAAAAACCGGCTCAATCTGGCCTTTCTCAGGGGCAGAAAACTCGACAAACTCAAAACCGTCCAGGCCGGCGGGGTTTTCGAAAAGGTCAGCCATGGCGGTCATCATCTGCAGTCAGGGAGCCCAAGTATAAGGCCAGATGAAATTAGTTACAAATGAAACTATATGCCAAGCATGGCCGACCCACTAGCTCTTTGCCCCAGGTTTCTTAACCACGTTAATGCTCAGCTCCCGCAGCTGGTCAATGCTGACCTCCGAGGGCGCATCAGTCATCAGGTCTGCGGCAGAAGTGGTTTTTGGAAACGCAATCACGTCGCGGATCGACTCAGTTCCCACCATCAGCGCCGCCAGTCGGTCTATGCCGAAGGCAATGCCGCCATGGGGCGGGCAGCCGTAGCGCAGGGCCTCCAGCAGAAAGCCGAACTTCTCGCTGGCCTCCTGTTCGCTGATGCCCAGCATGTCGAAGATAGCGCTTTGCATGGGCGCCTTGTGAATCCTGATGGAGCCACCCCCCACCTCCGAGCCGTTGAGCACCATGTCATATCCCTTGGACAGCGCATCACCTGGATTGGCCTTGGCCTGATCCGGATCATCGGTGACCGGCGCGGTAAAGGGGTGGTGCATGGAAAACCAGCGATTGCTGCCCTCGTCCCACTCGAACATGGGGAATTCCAGCACCCAAAGGGGCTTCCAGCAGTCCTCAATCAGACCCAGATCCTTGCCCAATCGGTTGCGCAGCGCACCCATAAAGGTCGATACGGTGTGGGCATCCCCGGCGCCGAAGAAAATCAGATCACCGTCTTTCGCGCCGCTGGTGGCCAGTATTCCGTCCAGGGCTTTGGCGTCTAGGAACTTGACGATGGGAGACTGCAAACCTTCTGCACCGGCCTGCTTGTCATTGACTTTGATCCAGGCCAGCCCACGCGCGCCATACTGCGCCACATAGTCGCCATAGCCGTCAATCTGTTTGCGGGTCAGAGCGCCGCCGCCGGGCGCTCGCAGCACCGCCACTCGGCCAGAGGGATCGTTGGCTGGTCCGGCAAATACTTTGAAGTCGACATGAGCCACGTGTTCGGCAATATCTCTAAGCTCCAGGGGGTTACGTAAATCCGGCTTATCAGAGCCAAACCGACCCATGGCATCGAGGTACGACATGCGCGGAAACGGGTCAGCCAGGTCCACGTCCAGCACCTGCTTAAAAACGTGACGAATCAGTGTCTCGGCAAGCTGCAACACGTCCTCGCGCTCGACAAAAGCCATCTCGATATCCAGCTGGGTAAACTCGGGCTGGCGATCAGCGCGCAGGTCCTCGTCCCGGAAGCAGCGGGCGATCTGATAGTAGCGATCCATGCCGGACATCATCAGCAGCTGCTTAAAGATCTGCGGCGACTGGGGCAAAGCGTAAAAAGCGCCATGGTTGACCCGGCTGGGAACCAGGTAGTCTCGGGCACCCTCGGGGGTCGCCTTGGTCAAGATAGGGGTCTCGATATCCAGGAATCGCTGGCCGTCCAGGTGCTCTCGTATGGACCGGGTAAGGGCGTTTCTGGTGCGTATCGCTTTCTGCATTTCATCGCGGCGCAAATCCAGATAGCGATGCTTTAGGCGGATCTCTTCACCGGCGTTTTCATCCAGCTGAAACGGCAGCGGCGCTGATGGATTGAGCACCTCTACAATGCTTGCCAGCACCTCAATCTTACCTGTGGACAGCTCGGCATTAATCATGCCCTCGGGCCGTAGGCGGACGGCGCCGCTGATCTTCAGGCAGAACTCATTGCGGATTTGGTGGCCGTGGGTAAACGCCTCGGTATCTTCGGGGTTAATGACAACCTGAACCTTGCCGGTGTGATCGCGCAGGTCAACAAAAATAATGCCGCCGTGGTCCCGGCGTGTGTCGGCCCATCCGCACAGGGTGACCTGGGCGTCTGTGTGGCTGTCGTTCAACTCTCCGCAGTAGTGGCTGCGCATGGCGCTTCTCCATTGATGGCGCTGACAAATACCAAAACCCGCCTGGTGGCGGGCTTGCAAACAAAACGGCCCGCTGGTCGCGGGCCTGGCTGGAACCTCTCGCTATGCGTCGGGCTCAGGTCGGGCTGCTTGAGCCCTTATTATTACCGCTGGCGGGTTTGGATTCAGCTTTTTTACCGCCGCCGTCGGATTTTCCGCTGTCGGCTGAAGGTTTACTGCTGGCGCTTTTATCTGCGCCCCCTTTGCCGTCAGATTTTGGACCGCTGTCACCGGAGTCTCCGGCCAGGTTCTTTTTGCCGTCCTTTTTAAAGTCCGTCTCATACCAGCCGCCGCCCTTTAATCGAAAAGCTGCCGCCGACACCAGTTTACGCAAACGCGGCTTGGCGCATTGTGGGCAGTCCAACAGGGGCTCGTCGGAAATCTTCTGCAGGGCTTCCAGCTCGTGGCCACAGTCTTCACATCGGTATTCATAAAACGGCATCAAGTAGCTCCAGCCATTACACGAACATTCGCAAATGGGGTCATCCCGCCACCGGTTCAAGCGCCGGCTCACTTTTACCAAAAATCAACCCACTTTCATCGATACCAATATCGATCACTGTACCCGGCGCAAACTCGCCGGCAAGAATTTTCTGAGCCAGGGGGTTTTCCAGTCCGGTCTGAATGGCTCGCTTCAGCGGCCGGGCTCCATACACCGGGTCAAAGCCCGCCCGTCCCAGCCAGTCCAGTGCGGCTTCGGAGATTTTCATGGACAGCCCTACGTCGTTGAGCCTGCGCCCCAGCTCCGCTACTTGAATTGAGGCAATTTGGCGAATTTCTTCCGCCGCCAAGGGATGGAAAACCACCATTTCGTCGACCCGGTTAATAAACTCGGGTCGAAAATGCTGGCCAACGATTTCCAGCACAGCGGCGCGCATTTCGTCGTATTGGGTTTCCCCTGCCAGTTCCTGGATCACCTGGGAACCCAGATTCGAGGTCATCACTATGACCGTGTTGCGGAAATCCACCGTCCGGCCCTGGCCGTCAGTTAGCCGGCCATCATCCAGCACCTGGAGCAGTATGTTGAACACATCCGGGTGGGCTTTCTCCACTTCATCGAGCAGGATCACGCTGTAGGGGCGGCGGCGAACTAACTCGGTCAAATAGCCACCTTCCTCATAGCCCACATACCCAGGCGGCGCGCCGATTAACCTTGCCACCGAGTGCTTTTCCATAAATTCCGACATGTCGATTCGGACCATGGCGTCTTCGGTGTCGAATAGAAACTCTGCCAGGGCTTTGCACAGCTCGGTTTTACCCACTCCCGTTGGGCCCAGGAACAAAAATGAGCCGTTGGGACGCTGGGGGTCAGACAAACCTGCCCGAGAACGACGAATGGCATCAGCCACCGCTCCCACCGCCTGGTTTTGCCCTATCACTCGCTGATGCAGCTCCTGCTCCATCCGCAGCAGCTTTTCCCGCTCGCCTTCCAGCATCCGATTAACCGGTATGCCGGTCCAGCGGGACACCACCTCAGCGATTTCCTCGTCGGTGACCTTGTTGCGCAGCAATCGGGTTTCCGTGTCACTGGGCTCGCTGGCCTTAGCCAACTGGGCCTCAAGCTCAGGGATCTGTCCGTACTGCAGCTCAGACATTCGCGCCAGGTCCTGAGCCCTGTGCGCGGTCTCAAGATCCAGCCGGGCCCGCTCCAGCGCCTCCTTGATGGCGGTGGCGCCATGCACCGAGGCTTTTTCCGCCTGCCAGACCTGGTCCAGGTCAGCGAACTCCTTCTCCAGCTCTGCCAGAGTGGCTTCCAGTTCTTCCAGTCGTTTGACCGTCGCCTCATCGGTTTCTTTTTTCAGCGCCTCGCGCTGGATCTTGAGCTGGATCACCTTGCGCTCCAGCCTATCCATCACCTCGGGCTTGGAGTCGATTTCCATTCGTATGCGCGACGCCGCTTCGTCCATCAAATCAATGGCCTTATCGGGCAGCTGACGATCGGTGATATAGCGATGGGACAGAGTTGCCGCGGCGATGATGGCCGGGTCGGTAATGTCCACCCCGTGGTGAACCTCGTAGCGCTCCTTCAAACCCCGCAAGATGGCGATGGTGTCTTCCACCGAGGGCTCACCCACCAGCACCTTCTGGAAACGGCGCTCCAGCGCCGCATCTTTTTCCACATACTGGCGATACTCGTCCAGGGTCGTAGCGCCGATACAGTGCAACTCGCCCCGGGCCAGGGCCGGCTTGAGCATGTTGCCGGCGTCCATGGAGCCTTCGGCTTTGCCGGCACCGACCATGGTGTGCATCTCATCAATGAACAGCACCACCTGGCCTTCCTGTTTGGCTAGGTCGTTTAACACGGATTTCAGACGTTCTTCGAACTCGCCGCGGAACTTAGCCCCTGCGATCAGCGAACCCATGTCCAGCACCAGCAGCCGTTTATTCTTCAGCCCCTCGGGCACCTCACCGTTGACCATACGCTGGGCCAAGCCCTCGACGATGGCGGTTTTACCCACCCCGGGCTCACCGATGAGCACAGGGTTGTTTTTGGTGCGTCGCTGCAGAACCTGGATCGTGCGCCGAATTTCCTCGTCCCGGCCTATCACCGGGTCAAGCTTGCCCTGCTCAGCCCGTTCGGTGAGATCAATGGTAAATCGCTCCAGGGCCTGACGCTGGTCTTCAGCGTTGGCATCGTCCACCTTTTGTCCGCCGCGCCACTCATCAATGACCTTGTTGATGGCCTGTTCGTTGGCACCGGCATCTTTAAGCAGGGCAGCCAAGGGGCTTTTGCCGCCCAGCACCGCAAGGATAAACAGTTCAGAGGTCAGAAACTGATCGCCGCGTTTTTGCGCCAGCTTGTCGCAGACGTTGAGCAGGTTAACCAGCTCATTGCCCAGTGTGATCTGCCCATCATTGCCGGAAATCTCCGCCAAGCCATCCAGCACCTCGCCCAGTCGAGAGCGCAGGTGGTTGACATTAACCCCAGCCTGGGTCAACAGCTGGCGCACCACGCCGCCCTGCTGATCCAGCAGCGCCACCATCAGGTGGGCGGGTTCGATGGTGGCGTGGTCCCGGCCCAGGGCCAGGGACTGCGCGTCAGCCAGCGCGAGCTGGAATTTGCTGGTTAGCTTGTCCATTCGCATAAAAAAATCCTCCAGAAATTGGCTAAGCGGTAGCTCTTGGCCCCGCAAGATACTGTTAGATGTTGCGGCTCAGGGCCACCCTTTCAAGCGATAGACGGGGCAAGGGCTACCCCCCCAATATTTACTGCGATCGCTGACGATCTGGCGAATTCCAGCATCCACAGGCAGATGGTTGATAAGCCAAAATGATGGTGGCTGACAGTGTCTCGCTACCCCGCTGACTAGCCCGCGATGGATATTCCGCTGGCCATGCGACCGGTCTGGCCATCTCGACGATAGGAAAAAAACCGCTGGGCAAGGGCAAAGGTGCACAGTCCGCTGGCGTAGACCTGTTCAAACCCGGCCCGTTCCAGGCGCCGCTGCGCCAGCCCTGGCAAGTCCGCCAGCCAGTGCTGGGGATCGGTTTGAACAAACAGCTGGCGATCCCCCGACTGCTGCTGGCAAAACGCCGCCAGCACATCAGCGCCCACCTCAAAATGCTCAGGTCCGATGGCGGGTCCCAGCCAAACCATGGTTGATGATGGGTTTGCTGCCATGGCGCTAAGGGTTGCTTCAATCACGCCGCCGGCCAGCCCGCGCCAACCCGCGTGGATAGCAGCTACCCGGCGGCTTTGCTGGTCACAAACCAGCAATGGAAGACAGTCAGCGGTCTGCACCAAACAGATCAGACCGGCGGATCCGGTCCAGGATGCATCGGCAGTGGGCTGGAGACTGGCTGCCCCGTTCAGCGCCGCAACCTGAACGCCGTGAACCTGTTCCAGCCATACCGGCGTGCCGGCTTGCTGGCCCAGGGCAAGCTGGCGATTGCGAGCCACCCGGGCTGGATTATCTCCCACGGCCAGGCCCAGATTCAGCGACTCAAACTCGCCCTCGCTGACCCCGCCTGCTCGTCCGGTGGAAAATGCCCTGACCCACTGGGGGGCGGGCCAGTCAGGCACCATCAGGTCCAGCCCACTAACCATCGAGCTGCTGGCTGGAATCTGCGGCCACCGCCTGGGACAGCTGAACAAGATCTTCAGGAAGGGGTGCCTCAAAGCTCACACGCTGCTGGGTCTGGGGGTGGTCAAAGGCCAGCCGCCTGGCGTGCAGCGCCTGCCGCCGCAGCCCCCGAAGAACCTCAATCAGCTCCTCACCCGCGCCAGCCGGCAGGCGCAGTCGCCCGCCATACAGCTGATCACCGACGATGGGCCAGCGACGGTGGGACAGGTGCACTCGA
>CAYGPO010000046.1:15234-30366 GCA_964351665.1 uncultured Gammaproteobacteria bacterium
GCCATACAGCTGATCACCGACGATGGGCCAGCGACGGTGGGACAGGTGCACTCGAATCTGATGGGTACGGCCGGTTTCCAGCCGCACCGTCAGTTCCGTGAAGGCGGCGAAACGGCGCAGTAGCCGATAGTGGGTAATGGCTGTTTTTCCATCATCGCGCACCGCCACCTTTTTCCGATCCACCGGGTGTCTGCCCAGGGGCAGATCGATGGTGTCACCGCTGACCATTTTTCCGTAGACCATGGTCCAGTACTCCCGACTCACCTCCCGGGCTTCCAGCTGGCGCACCAAACAGGCATGGGCAGTCAGGGTGCGGGCCACCACCAGCAGGCCGCTGGTGTCTTTATCCAGCCGGTGGACAATGCCAGCCCGGGGCAGCTGCTTCAGATCTGGGTCAAGATTGAGCAGCGCGTTGAGCAGGGTCCCGTCAGCGTGCCCCGAGGCGGGGTGCACCACCAGTCCGGGGGGCTTGTTAACCACAAAGAATTCTGGATCGGCGTGGATCAGGTCCAGCTCCAGGGATTGGGGCTGGTCTTCGATCTGATCTTCTAAAGTGGCTGCAACGGTGATGGACTCGCCGCCAAAAAGTTTGACACTGGGTTTGACCCCTTCGCCGTCCACCAGCACGAATCGCTGCTTGATCCACTGGCTAAGCTTTGAGCGTGAGTACTCGCTGAGCTCAGCTGCCAGCAACTGATCCAAGCGCTGTCCGGCCGGATTTTGCGGCGCCTGCAGGGTTGCTCTGACAACGGTTGTTGGTGGCTTAGACATTTGACAACGTTTTTTTGCCATTTCGAGGCAGCTTTTTGGGTATCATGCTTCGCCAGTTCTGTTGGTTGCAGTGGTTATCCATGCCAGACATATTGCCCGATCACTATCTTAGATACTCGCCGGTTCGAGTGTTCGCCACGTTGTGCCTGGCGATCGTTATCACCGTCGGGCTCAGTGCCTGCGGTTCCGATGGCGAGGAGCGCGAGGATAACACCATCACTGCCTCGGAGCTTTACGACCGAGCCAAACAGTCCCTGGCCAACGGCTCCTACGACCGAGCTATTTTCCAGTATCGGCAAATGCAGTCACGCTTTCCCTTCGGCCGTTACGCCGAGCAGGCTCAGCTGGAACTGGCCTACGCCTATTACAAGAATTTTGAACCCGATCTGGCCACTACCACCCTTGACCGGTTTCTGCGCACCTATCCCACCCATGAACACGTGGACTACGCTCACTATTTGAAGGGCCTGGTGAACTTTTCCCGCAACCGGGGGCTGCTGGGGCGTCTGCTGAACGTGGATTCCAGCACCCGGGATCTGGAGTTCGCCAGAGCATCGTTCAGCGCATTCGGGGAACTGCTGCAGCGCTTTCCGGACAGCGGTTACGCGCCGGACGCCAGAGAACGCATGCTGTTTCTGCGCAATGAAATGGCCGGCTATGAAGTGGCCGTTGCCGAATATTACTTCCGCCGCCGGGCTTATGTCGCTGCCGCCAACCGCGCTAAATACGTGGTGGAGAACTTCCAGGAAGCCCCCCAGGCCGGCGATGCGCTGGCCATTATGAGTCAGTCCTACGAAAAGCTGGAGCTAACCCAGCTGTCTGAAGACGCCTATCGGGTGCTTCGCATCAACTTTCCCGACCACCCCCATTTGACGGGCAACTACGCGAAGGTCAGCTGGCTAAGCCGCCTTTGGCCCTTCGACTGACTGCCGACCCCCGTTAGCAGCGGTACAGGGTTCAACGCCTGAGGGGTTAAACCTCAGAAATGCGTGGCAGGACGGAGCCGTACCGGGCTGGGCCAAATCCTTTTGCAACGCCAACCACACTAATTCAACATCGGAAGAATAGTGCATCGCAACTGCAGAAAAGCCTATAAATCCTCAGCTTTATCAGTTTCATGTTGCGCTGCACAACAAACTTCTGTATCTTGCATCGCACAAATTAACGAAACCGCTTAGTGCGGAAGGATTTAACCAATGAGCGTTTTTTCTGAAAACTTTGAAGCCTTTGCCGATTTCCAAAAGCAGAGCCTTGAGCCCGTGCGTCAGTTCACCGGCATGGCCGTTGAAACCTTTGAAACCCTGGCCCGTAAGAACTACGCCTTCGCCGGCGACGTGCTGGAATTCGCCGTATCCCAGGCCCGCCTGCCGGTGGAAGTGAGCGAGCCGAAGGAACTGCTGGAGCGACAAGTCGCTGCCGGTAAAGAGTTCACCGAGCTGCTGACCAACCGCGCTAACGAATACGCCGAACTGGGCAAGAACTTCCAGGACAAGGCCACGGGTCTGGTGAACGCTGAAGCCCCTAAGGCTGCCCGCAAAACCTCCCGCAAAGCTGCCTGATTAAGGGCTAAGCGTGTCGGTGTAAAGGCGTCAGCTTAGGCTGGCGCCTTTGTCTTAACTCAAGGGCCAGTCTCGGCAATCATGGCAAGACCCTACCTCGTAAAGAAATATGCCAACCGCCGGCTGTACGACACCCAAGCCAGCAAACACCTGACCCTTGACGGCGTCCGGGATCTCATTATTGCCGGCGAAGACGTCAAGATCGTCGACGACAGCAGCGGCGAAGACCTGACCCGGGCCCTGCTGCTGCAAATCATTGCCGATCAGGAGCGCGCGGGCAGTCCGATTCTTGACGCGCCCCTGCTGACCCGCCTGATCCGACTCTACGGCAACCCCATGCAGGATCTGATGGGTGAGTATCTGCTCAAGAGTTTTGATACGTTCACCTCCCAACAGGCACGCCTTCAACAGCAAATGAAGGCAGCCATGGCCGTTACTCCCATGGCCACCCTGCAGGAATTGGCCAGCAGCCAGATGAAAGCCTGGCAGGACATGCAGCAGGCGATGCTGGGCAAAAAAACCGACGACGATCCCACCGACTGAAGGACCTAAGGCCAAAACATGGCAGAGCAAAACACCGAATCGGCAGTGAATTTTGATGCAATGACCGCCGAGTTCATGAAGATCATGGAAAAAAACCAGCAGACCTTTGCCGATCTGCTGTCTGCCCCAGAGCAGACCCTGTCCGGCATGCTGGATCCTTTCAACGTGATGGCCTCATTCGGTGAGGGCATGCGCCAACTATCCATGGACCCCCAGAAGCTGATGGCTGCCAACATGGAGCTATGGCAACAGCACATGAGCTTGTGGCAGGAAACCGGCCGCAAAATGATGGGCCAGGAGTCGGCCACGGTGGCAGAACCTGGACGCGGAGACCGACGGTTTAAAAATGCCGCCTGGGACGACAACGGCGTATTTGATGTGATTCGCCAGTCCTATCTGATCACCAGCCGCTGGCTGATCAAGACCATGTCAGAGATCGAAGGGCTGAGCGAGGCCGACGCGCGCAAAATCCAGTTCCACACCCAGCAAATGGCAGATGCCATGTCGCCCAGCAATTTCTTTATGACCAATCCCCAGGTCATCAAAGAAACCGTCGACAGCGGCGGCCAAAACCTGATCCGCGGCATGCAAAATCTGAAGCGGGACCTGGAGGCCGGTGATGGCCAGCTGAAAATCACCATGACCGATCAGACCGCTTTCACCGTCGGCGAAAACATCGCCACCGCGCCGGGTAAAGTGATCTTTCAAAACGACGTGCTGCAGCTGCTGCAGTTCGAGCCCAGCACCAAAACCGTGTTTAAACGGCCACTGCTGATTTTCCCGCCCTGGATCAATAAGTACTATATCCTGGATCTGCAGCCGGAAAATTCCTTCATCCGCTACGCGGTCAGCAAGGGCTACACGGTGTTTGTGGCGTCCTGGGTGAACCCGGACGCGCAGCTCGCAAACAAGACCATGGACGACTACCTGCGCGAAGGCATTTTGGCCGCCATGGACGCCGTTGAGCAGGCTTCAGGCTCCGACGAGATGTCGGTGATTGGTTACTGCATTGGCGGCACGCTGACCGCCGCAGCCCTGGCCTATCTTGCCGATAAGGGTGATCAGCGGATCAAGGCAGCAACCTTCTTTGCCGCCCAGGTAGACTTTTCTGAGGCCGGCGACCTGAAGGTGTTTATCGACGATAAGCAGCTCGACAGCCTGGACAGCCGGATGGCGGAACAGGGGTTTTTGGAAGGCGACGACATGTCCACAGCCTTCAACCTGCTGCGCTCCAACGACCTGATTTGGTCTTACTACGTAAACAATTACCTGCTGGGCAAAGACCCCATGGCCTTCGATCTGCTGTACTGGAACGCTGACGCCACCCGCATGCCCCGCACCCTACACATGTACTACCTGCGCCAGATGTATCTGAACAATAATCTGGCTAAACCGGGCGGGATCACCCTGGACGGGGTCGCCATCGATCTGACCAAGGTGAAAATTCCGGTTTACCTGCAGGCGGCCAAGGAAGACCACATTGCACCCTACAACTCGGTGTTCAAAGCAACCGGGCTTTATCAGGGGCCTGTGCGCTTCATGCTGGCTGGCTCCGGCCACATCGCCGGGGTGGTTAACCCACCGTCGGCCAATAAGTACAACTACTGGATGAATGAAGACCAGCCCAAGGATCTTGATGCCTGGATTGACGGCGCCCAGTCCCACCCGGGCTCCTGGTGGGATGACTGGCACAAATGGCTGTCGAAAAAGTCCGGCACCAAGGTCAAAGCCAGAACGCCCGGCGACGGCAAGCTCAAGGTGTTGGAAGACGCACCCGGGTCCTACGTCACGGTCAAGAGTTGAGCTGCTGGACTGTCCCGGAAATAGCTTGAGATTTAACCCAGCACGCTAGTGGGCCCCACTGGTGTGCTGTTCCGCCCAACACAAGGAAGCGACATGGAACTAAAAGACAAAACAATCGTGATCACAGGCAGCGCCCGTGGTCTGGGTGCGGCAATGGCTTTGCGGCTGGCCAAAGCCGGTGCCAAACTGGCCCTGGTTGATCTGGACCCTTCTGCACTGGCCGAAACCCAGAGCGCCTGTAAAGACGCTGGATCGCCTCAGGTCGAGGTCTATGAGGTCAACGTGACCAAGGAACAGGCCGTGGTGGCACTGTTTGACACCATCAACACCGATTTCGGCGCTATCCATGGCCTGGTTAACAACGCCGGCATTACCCGGGACGCCCTAACCCTTAAGTACAAAGACGGTCAGCAGGTCTCCAAGATGTCCATGGAGCAATGGCAGCTGGTGATGGATGTGAACCTGACCGGCGTGTTTCTGTGCGGTAGGGAAGCCGCGGCGAAGATGATTGAAGGCGGCAGCAAAGGCTGCATCATCAATATCTCCTCGGTTTCCCGGGCCGGAAATATGGGCCAGCTGAACTACTCAGCCACCAAAGCCGGGGTCCAGGCCATGGCGGTGGTATGGGCTAAAGAGTTTGCCCGCTACGGTATTCGGTCCGCCTCGGTGGCTCCCGGATTCATCGGCACCGAAATGGTGACCTCGATGAAACCCGAAGCACTGGCAAAACTCAGCGCCATGATTCCCGCCAAACGCGTGGGAGAGCCCGACGAGATCGCCAGCACCGTTCAGTTCATCTTAGAAAATGACTACGTTAGCGGTCGCTGTTTTGAAATTGACGGTGCGCTGCGACTGTAGCGTTGACTGTTGGCGCCGGGAAATCCGGCGTTGCCCCTAGGAGTCTGCGCGGTAGAAACTTTCGACGGCGAAAATTCGCGATCGCCATAGGTTGGGACTATCGCGGGAGGAAAATAGCCGGGCTATTTGACGAGGGCGATAGGCACAAACTATGGATGAGCGTGGATTTGCAGCCCGGAAGTTTCTGCCGCGCAGACTCCTAGGCAGGAACAATAAACGATCAGCCAACGGCAGGGTGGTTAATCCGGCCTTGCCCGTTGGCTGGCGGTATTGAGGCAGCAAGGTGTAACCCAGGGGTTCAAGAACCTTCCGGCTATCAAGGCCCTGTAGAGAGTGTTCGGCGCACCGCATCGCTCCACCCAGCCAGCATCTGCTGACGCTGCTGGGCGGTCATGGCTGGCTCAAATCGTTGTTGACGGCGCCAGATCGTCGGTAGCTCTGCGATGGAGCTGTACACGCCACAGGACAGCCCAGCTAAGAATGCCGCGCCCAGGGCAGAGGTTTCCATCACCTGAGGCCTGTCCACCGGCTTATTTAACAGGTCGGCCAGAAACTGACAAAACCAGCTGTTGGCCACCATGCCGCCATCAACCCTGAGCACGTCACAGGTTTGACCATCCATGGCCATAGCGTCCAGCAAATCGCTGGTTTGATAAACCACCGACTCAAGCGCCGCCCGAGCCAGGTGTGCAGGGCCGGTATCCCGGGTCAGACCCAGCAGGCTACCCCGGGCGGCCGGGTCCCAATGGGGCGCCCCAAGGCCCGTAAACGCTGGCACCATGTAGACCCCTTCGTTGTCTGTGAGGCTGGCGGCCAGGGCCTCGGCCTCTGCCGCTTGACCGATCACCCCCAACCCATCGCGCAGCCACTGCAGCGCGGCGCCGGCGACAAATATGGAGCCTTCCACGGCATAGGTAGGCACACCATCGAACTGGTAGGCCAGGGTGGACAGCAGCAGCTGGGTCGAATGTACACGCTCAGCGCCGGTATTGAGCATCACGAATCCGCCGGTGCCATAGGTGGTTTTGATATTGCCAGGCGCAAAGCAGCACTGCCCCACTGTGGCCGCCTGCTGATCACCGGCCACCCCGCCCAGGGGGATAGACTGGCCAAAAAACTCCGGGGCTATGTGACCAAAATCATCAACGCTGTTGCGCACCTCTGGCAGGATCTCATGGGGCACCCGAAACAGCTCCAGCAACGCCTGACTGTAGGCACCAAGATGTATATCGTACAGACAGGTGCGGCTGGCGTTGGTGGCATCAGTGAGGTGACATTGACCTTGATTGAAGCGCCAGATCAAAAAAGCATCAACGGTGCCGGCGGCCAGCTCGCCTCGCTCAGCCTGGGCCCGGGCGCCTGGCACATGGTCCAGGATCCAGGCAATCTTGGTGGCGGAAAAATAGGGGTCTAACAGCAGCCCGGTGCGCCGGGTGAGATCGGCCTCCGCGCCGGCCAAGCGCAGCCCATCACACACCTCAGCAGTCCTGCGATCCTGCCAGACGATGGCGTTGTAGATCGCTGCACCGCTGCTACGGTTCCATACAATGACGGTTTCACGCTGGTTGCTGATACCGGCACTGAGCACCTGAAAGCCCTGCGCCCGGGCGCTGGCCAAAGCCTGCTCAGTCACCTGCAACACCGACTGCCAGATGTCTTCAGGCTGGTGTTCAACCCAGCCGTTGCGGGGATAGCATTGGGCAAACTCCTGCTGCGCCATGGCAATCACCTCACCGGACGGACCGAAGACCATGGCGCGACTGGAGCTGGTGCCCTGGTCGATGGCCAGCAGGGCCGAAGGGCCAGCGGGATAGTCTGCTCCGGCGGTGGCCTGATCGGTGGCCAAATCAGGGGCCTGGTCAGCAATCAGCTCAGCGGTCACGCCAGCGGTTGCTGATGGGATAGCGTCGATCTCGGCCGAAGGCCCTGGGCGTCACCCGCACCCCGGGCGCCGACTGACGGCGCTTGTATTCATTGAGCAATACCAGACGCGCCACACGGCGCACGGTGTCTTCATCAAATCCATCAGCGACAATGTCTTCGACGGACTCATCGTTCTCCACATAGCGCGCCAAAATCTCATCCAGCACGGAATAAGGTGGCAGGGAATCTTGGTCTTTCTGATCCGGCGCCAGCTCAGCGGAGGGTGGTCGCTCAATCACCGCCTGGGGAATTGCCTGACCCACGGTATTGCGATAGACGCTGAGCTCATAGCAGAGGGTTTTGACGCAATCTTTGATTGGCCCGTAGCCGCCGCACATGTCGCCGTAGATGGTGCAATAACCCACCGCCACTTCACTCTTATTGCCAGTGGTAAGGAGCATGGCGCCGCTCTTGTTGGAAAGGGCCATCAGCATGTTGCCGCGACAGCGGGCCTGCAGGTTTTCTTCGGTGATATCGGGTTTGGCATCGCCAAAGGCCGGCGCCAGGGCATCCAGGAAGGCTTGAAAAGGCCCTTCGATGGATATCACCTCGTGGCGAACCTGCATCCAGTCACACTGCTGGCGGGCCAAATCCACGCTGAGCTTGGAGGTATGGCGGGACGGAAGCATCACCGCGTAGACGTTTTCTGGGCCAAAGGCGTCCACCGCAATGGCCAGGGTCAAGGCGCTGTCGATACCGCCGGACAGACCCAGCAGGACCTGACTAAAGCCGCTTTTATGCACATAGTCCCGGGTTCCGCGAACCAGGGTCTTGTAGATGCCGGCCAGCCGCTGCTCCGGGCCATCAGGCTGCCAGCCCAGGGTGGAAAAGCCGCCGTCGGCAAAGCGCCAGCGGTAAAGATTGTCCTCATACAGGGGGGTGGGTCCGCTGATCTGACCGCTGGGGGTGATGGCGAAGGACCGACCGTCGAACACCAGCTCATCCTGTCCGCCCACCAGATTGGCATAAACAATAGGCTTACCGCTTTCCCGTGCCCTCAAGCGCAGCGCTCGCTCGCGCTCGGCGCGCTTGTAAAGGTGAAAGGGTGAGGCGTTGGGCACCACAATAAGATCGCAGCCATCGGCGGCGGCCACCGCAGCCGGCTCACGTTCCCAGATGTCTTCACAGATTAGTACGCCAATCCGTTGACCCCGAAGCTCCACAGTCAGAGGATCTGAGCCGGGTTGGAAATAGCGTTTCTCATCAAACACCGCATAATTGGGCAAGGCCTGCTTGCAGTACTGGCCCAACAGCTGGCCGTCGCGAATCCAGCTGACGGCGTTAAACAGCATACCGTCCCGCCGCAGCGGATGACCCAATAACACGTCGGGCCCGCTAATTTCAGCAATCAGCGTATTTAGGTGTTCCTCGCAGGTTTCGAGAAAGCCGTGGCGATACAGCAGGTCTTCCGGCGGATAGCCCGACAGGGTCAGCTCGGGAAAAACCACCAGGTGGGCGCTGTCGCCCACCTCTTTTACCGCTGCCCGAACCCGATCAGCATTTCCGGCTACGTCACCCACCGGGAAGTCCCGCTGGACGGCGGCGATGATTAGTCCGTTATGCGGCTCATCTGGTTGACCGCCCGGCTGCACATCTGGCATCCGCGATCAGGACATCTTGGCAGCAAGGGCACTACCCAGATCGGCAGGCGACCGCACCGTTGTTACACCTGCGGCTTCCAGGGCCTCAAACTTGGCCTCAGCGGTACCTTTACCGCCGGCAATAATTGCGCCGGCGTGGCCCATGCGCTTACCGGCCGGTGCGGTGACTCCGGCGATGTAGGAAACCACCGGCTTGGTCACGTATTCGCTGATGAACTGGGCCGCTTCTTCCTCGGCAGTACCACCAATTTCACCCACCATGATGATCCCCTCGGTCTGTTCGTCATCCTGGAACAGCTTCAGGCAATCGATAAAGTTCATGCCATTGATGGGGTCGCCGCCGATACCGATGCAGGTGCTTTGGCCAAGGCCAGCCAGCGTGGTCTGGTGCACCGCCTCGTAAGTGAGAGTGCCTGAGCGCGAAACCACGCCCACTTTTCCGGGGGCGTGAATCTGCCCTGGCATAATGCCAATCTTGCATTCGCCAGGGGTGATAATGCCCGGACAGTTCGGGCCGATCAGCCAGGTGTCGTCCAGCTGCTCAATCACCGCTTTTACCCGCATCATGTCCAGTACCGGCACGCCTTCAGTAATACAGACGATGACTCGAATACCCGCGTCAGCGGCTTCCAAAATGGCGTCAGCGGCAAACGGTGGT
This sequence comes from uncultured Gammaproteobacteria bacterium, assembly GCA_964351665.1. Taxonomy (GTDB): domain Bacteria; phylum Pseudomonadota; class Gammaproteobacteria; order Xanthomonadales; family SZUA-38; genus JANQOZ01. The sequence continues at coordinate 24,951 of CAYGPO010000046.1, forward strand.
GGAACGTAGATCACCGTTGCGTCGGCGCCGGTCTCCGCCACCGCCTGCTCTACCGTGTCAAATACCGGAAGGTCCAGGTGTCTGCTGCCGCCTTTGCCGGGTGTCACACCCCCAACCAGCGCGGTGCCGTAGGCCAGAGCCTGTTCGGAGTGAAACGTGCCCTGACTGCCGGTCAGCCCCTGGCACAATACTTTGGTGTCTTTGTTGACTAGTACGCTCATGGTATTCCTTATCCTGCCGCCGCAACTGCTTTCAGGGCGCCGTCGTTCAAATCGGTGGCAGAGGTGATCTCCAACACACATTCATCCAGCATTTTTCGGCCCTGCTCCGCGTTGGTGCCTTCCAGGCGCACCACTACAGGTACCTTGACTCCCACTTCCTGAAAGGCCGAAATCACCCCTTCAGCGATCAGGTCGCAGCGCACGATGCCGCCAAAAATATTGACCAAAATCGCTTTCACGCTGTCGCTGGCGGTAATCAGCTTAAACGCCTCCGCCACCCGCTCAGCGGTGGCGCCACCGCCAACATCAAGAAAGTTAGCCGGTTCACCGCCGTTGAGCTTGATCACGTCCATGGTGGCCATGGCCAGGCCTGCGCCATTGACCATGCAGCCGATATTGCCGTCCAGGGTGACATAGCTTAGGTGGTGCTCTGCGGCGGCGGCCTCCGTGGGATCTTCTTGAGTCACATCGCGCATGGCTTCCAGATCGGCGTGGCGGAACAGCGCGTTGTCGTCAGCATTGATTTTGGCATCCAGGGCCAGCAGATTGCCGTCCTTGGTGATGACCAGAGGGTTAATTTCCACTAACGACAGGTCTTTTTCGCGAAATAGCCGGTCCAGCCCAAGCATAATGCTGGTCAGCTGGCGCACCTGTTTGCTACTGAGCCCCAGGGCGAAACCCATCTTGCGGCACTGATAGGGCTGCAGCCCCTCGGTATTATCCACCTCAACGCTGATGATTCGCTCAGGGGTGTCCGCTGCTACCTGCTCAATGTCAACACCGCCGGCAGCAGAACCAATAAAGGTGATGCATTTATTGGTGCGATCCACCAGAACGCTGAGGTACAGCTCCTGATCAATATCCACCCCTTCGGCAATCAGCACCTCATTAACAGGCATCGCCAGACCGCCGGTTTGGTAGGTTTCAATGGTCATCCCCAGCATTTGTCCGGCAAGGGTCTTAACCTCATCCAGGGATTTGGCCAACTTGACGCCACCGGCTTTGCCCCGGCCGCCAGCATGAACCTGGGCTTTAACCACCCAGACTTCCCCAGGCAGCCCTCTGGCTGCGGCTACCGCTTCATCGGCGGTTCTGGCTACGGTGCCGCCTGGCACGGGCAGCCCATAGGCGGCAAAAAGGTCTTTCGCCTGATATTCATGAAAATTCATTGCTAGTGTGGATTCCTGGGTTTGCCAATAGATTTGAGTGCCGGCCTGCCGGCTAGCCTACTATTGTCTCCCATCACCCCAGCCTTATACAAACCGGGTTATAGTCGGGTGCCGCCGGTTACCGTTATTGAAAGCCCTTGAGCGAACTGCGACCCCGACTCAGCGATCAGCTGTTTATCAATGACCTGGTTTCTACCCAGGCCATGGACTACCTCAACCTTTATCGTTGCTTTGTAGCGGTGCTGTTCGCCGGCCTGCTGTTCACCCCTATTCTTACCGACGCCATCAGCCCCGATGCGCGGCAGTGGGGACAGGCCATTACCTGGGGCTTTGTGTTTTTTGCGCCGGTTCAGCTCTACCTGGGCCGGACCCGACGGGGCGCGCTGCTGTTTCGCTCCACAGTAGGCTTTGCCTTCGACATCGTTGGCACCATGCTGATGATGACAGCCCTGGGCGGCCTCAACAGCGGTATGGGCACCCTGCTGGTGGGGTCTACCGCGGTGGCAGGGGTGGTGTTTCCGCTGCGCATGGGAATGTCGATAGCGGCCCTGGCCGCCATGGTGCTGCTGTGGCAAACCATGGCCCGGGTCATCGAGGGCAGCGAAGCGTTCTCCTCATTAGCCCCCGCTGGCAGCCTGGGCGCGACCTATTTTGTCACCGCGCTGCTGGGCCACTACCTGGCCCGTCGCTCCCGTGAATCCCAGCAGCTGGCGGTGCAACAGTCCGTGGACCTGGCCCAGATGTCACGGCTCAACCAGCTGATCGTCGCCCGAATGCGCACGGGCATTGCGATTGTTGACCCCATGGGCAGCTGTCACGTGATGAACGACGCGGCCTGGTATCTGATGGGCATGCCCCCCAGCAGGGTCGGGGACCTGGTAAAACTGGCGCCGGAGGTACTGGACAATCTGCGCCATTGGCAAACCACCGGCAGACATCGAAATGAAGCCCTGACCCTGGCCAATGGCGTGCCGGCGGTGGTACCAAGGTTCGCCCGGCTGAGCGCTCGCGATGATGGAGAAACCCTGATTTTCCTGGAAGATAGCTCCATTGTGTCCCGCCGCGCCCAGGAGCTGACCCTGTCTTCACTGGGCCGGCTGTCCGCCACCATCGCCCATGAAATTCGCAATCCGCTGGCGGCGATCAGCCATTCGGGGCAGCTGCTGGAGGAATCGGAAGACCTGGCCCAGGGTGACCGACGCCTGACCGAAATCATCCTAAGGCACTGCCGCCGGATGAACGACATCATCGAAAACGTGCTGCAGCTGGCCCGCCAGGAACCTCCCAAACCGGAAACGGTCCACCTCAGCGACTGGCTGGAAAACTTTGCCTTTGAGCTGCGACGGGACCACGAAATCGGCGATAACTCCATCACCGTTGAGGCCCACGACAAGGACCTGACCGCACTGGTGGATCCATCCCAGCTGCAGCAGGTGCTATGGAATCTGTGCCAGAACGCGTTCCGCTATGGCCACCAGCAAAACCAGCCGGCCTTTGTCACGCTAACGGCAAGAGCCAGCGACGAGCTGCTGTCGCCGGTGATTGAAGTATCGGACAGGGGTCCTGGAATTGCCCCTGAACTGCAGCAAAAGATGTTTGAACCCTTTTACACCACTGCCAGTGACGGAACCGGGCTGGGTCTTTATCTGTGCCAGCAGATCTGCGCCTCCAATCAGGCGATTTTGGAATATCGAGCAGGGACTGACGGCGAGGGCAGCGTCTTTAGGATTTCCATGCAGCGTCCACCAGGGGCAGATATTGACGCCTGAGGTCAGCTAAAGGCGCGATCTTTGCATGGGAATAGCCCCACAACCCCATGATGGAGGCGCAAGGTCGCGCACTTCGGGACAACGGAACGGACATTCATGAGCAATCCTCTGGCGCTGATCATCGACGATGAACCCGATATCCGGGAACTGCTGGCCATCACCCTCAACCGCATGGATGTGGACGTAAAAACCGCTGCCAGCTGCGGTGAAGCCCGGGATCTGCTGGGGGACTATTCCTTTGACCTGTGTTTTACCGACATGCGCCTGCCCGACGGCAATGGCACGGAGATCATCCGCCACATCAGTAAAAACCACCCGGGGCTGCCGGTGGCCATGATTACCGCCCACGGCAACACCGAGGCGGCGGTGGAAGCGCTGAAATCCGGCGCCTTTGATTTTGTCTCCAAACCCGTGGATCTGGGCAATTTACGCAATCTGGTGAACACCGCGCTAAAGGTGTCCAGACTCCCCAAAGAACGCGATCGCTCGCCAAAAAACCAGCTGCTGGGCAATTCCGCCCAGATTAAAGCGGTCCGCCGGCAGATTGAAAAGCTGGCCCGCAGCCAGGCGCCTATTCACATCAGCGGTGAATCTGGTGTGGGCAAAGAGCTGGCCGCCCTGATGATTCACGAACGCGGCCCCAGATCATCAGCCCCCTTTGTTGCAGTTAACTGTGGGGCCATTCCCAGCGAGCTGATGGAAAGTGAGTTCTTTGGCCACAGGAAAGGCTCTTTCACTGGCGCCAGCGCTGATAAGCAGGGCCTGTTTGAGGCGGCCAACGGCGGCACCATCTTTTTGGATGAGGTGGCGGATTTGCCCCTGCAGATGCAGGTCAAACTCTTGAGAGTCATCCAGGAGAAGTCCGTCAGGCCCATTGGCGCCACCCAGGAACGGCCTGTAGACGTGCGCATCCTAAGCGCTACGCATAAGAACTTGATGAGCCTGGTGGAAAGCGGGGATTTCCGCCAGGACCTTTATTACCGCATCAATGTGATCGAACTGCGTATGCCCAATCTGCAGGAGCGACCCGACGACGTAGCCCTGTTGGCGGAGCATTTTCTCCATCAGATCGCCAGCGACTGGGGCATCGGTCCCGCCGAATTGAGCCCTGAGGCCCTGGACAGCCTGAAGGACTATGGCTTTCCCGGCAACGTGCGGGAGCTGCGTAATGTCCTGGAGCGCGCCGTGACCCTGTGTGAAGAGCACGTGGTTCAGCGCAGCGATCTGCAGCTGCAGCCGGCGGAAGCCTCACCGTCAGCTAACCTGGCCGACGAAATTGCCCAGCGGGGCAACGTGCCCCTGGAAGAGTTCATTGGCAACATTGAGCGGGACGCCATCATGCAGGCGCTGGAAGAAACCCGCTTTAATAAGACCGCCGCGGCAAAAAAGCTGGGAATCACCTTCCGCGCATTGCGATACCGCCTGAAGAAACTGAACCTTGAGTGACCATAAGTGACGTTTTACGTCACCTTCTGACGATTTTACCCATAGCCCGCTGAAAACCGATCCGGACAATCCCTGTGAACGGAGTCACAGCGACCTTCATGAAAACTCACTTTTTGCCGTAATTTCAGCCAGTTAACAGTTGGTAACATAACTTGGCACGGTCCCTGCTTTTACCTTTCCCGAGTCTAGTCGAGTCGCGCAGTCGGGTTACCCCAAAAGCGCAGGGAAAGCTCAAACGGGGGCCACGTCGGCCGGCTCATTAAAGGAAAGCAATTTTTAATCGTTATTAACTTTGAATGTGAGGAAATAAACATCATGCGTAACATGCAAAAGAAAGTACAAAAAGGTTTCACCCTGATCGAACTGATGATCGTTGTTGCCATCATCGGTATTCTGGCCGCCATCGCCATTCCGGCTTACGCGGACTTCCAGGTTCGATCCAAGGTCTCTGAAGTTCTGGCCGGTATGGGCGCCTGTAAGACCAAGGTTGCTGAGTTTTATCAGTCGAACGACGGTTGGGATACCCGCGCTGGAACCAACATCGCTGGAGTTGGCCTGTGCGATCAGGAACAGACAGCCTACACCCAGTCAATGGCAGTTAGCGCAGTTGGCGTAATCACCGGCACGATCAACGACCTGGGCGGAGCAACTGCCGCTGGAGAAATCATTGATATGTCACCGGATTTCACCAACGGCGAAATCACCGACTGGATCTGCGGTAACGGCGGCACCAACCTGCTGGCTAAGTACCGTCCTGGTTCTTGTCAGGGTTAATTCGCTTGAACAAGTACACCCCGATTTCGGGGTGTAC
>CAYGPO010000047.1:0-16772 GCA_964351665.1 uncultured Gammaproteobacteria bacterium
ACCCAAAAACCCCAACCTGAAGATCATTGAAGCCATCGCAGAAATCACTAACGTTACTCCAGGCTGGATTCTGTTTGGCAAGGGCCCCAGCGTTCCGGATACCGAGGTGGGCGCAGCCATTGGAAGCCGGCTGTGCGCGCATGCGCCTGCCCCTAACGAATTACTGATGTGGACGGATTCTTGCGGGCCGGCGGCAAAGCCCGTGTCACCCTACCCTGGGTGCTCCCAGACCATGTTCGCTAGGCCGTTTATGCGGTGGTCGATCCACTTAACTTGGTAGACGAGTTCAACGAATCAGACAACACGGGGCCAGATTTGGCATCCCTGGACGCCACATTGGCCTGGCCTACATCGCGTTGCAGACCGTTGGGCGTCAGCCCATAAACCCGGGACTGCACCAGCGCCGCAGGCAATACCAGCAATAAAAGGCCAAACAGCTCTTTGAGCCTCCCGTGAAGCCGTTGTTTCCCCATGGCCATCACAAACCATCACTAAAAATCACGAATTTCCAACGACGTCAGCACCCGCTGGCCCTCATGCTTCGCCCAACGATCACACCGAAGGAAAGCCCGTGAGAAAAGAAATTACAACCCGCTTGGCAGTCATTGGCCTGGCCCTGATGGGAATGGCTGCCAACGCCTGGGCGGATACTGCCAGGGCCCCAAAGGTGCTGTTCATTCTGTCTGCCCATGAACACGGCTATTGGTTGCCGGAAGTTCTAACGCCGTACAAAATTCTGGTTGAGGCAGGCATCCAGGTTGAGTTCGCCACGCCAGGTGGCCAGCCCGGCGTGGGGGCGGGCTCCGATACGATGACCGACGAGGAACGTCAAACCCTCGCCAGCTTGACCGCGACCTTGCAAAGCCCTCTCAGACTGACAGACATCAAACCCGGCGACTACAGGGCTCTCTACGTGCCCGGTGGCGCAGGACCGATGTTCGACCTCTACGACCACCCCGAAGTCAATCGCATCACCGCCAGCATGTTCGAAGATGGCAAGCCCGTGGCGGCCGACTGTCATGGTCCTGCGGCCTTCGCCAACGTGCGCCTGAGTAGCGGTGAACTGATGGTGACGGGCAAAAGGCTTACCGCTAAGTCCAACGCTGAAGAAGGTGACTGGGCCCGGCAGAACTACCCCTTTCTTCTGGAAGACAAGCTCAACGACCTATCGGCTCAGTTCAGCGCGGCACCACCCTATGAGCCCTGGGTGGTTCGAGACGGAAACCTGATCACCGGCCAAAACCCGGCTTCCGCCGGCCCGTTGGCCCGCGCTCTTCTGGAAACCCTTGCTGCTGACAACCGGGCGTGGTCGCCCAAAACCCAACGTTAAACTGGAGATATCATGAAAACCATCGTTACCTTAACCCTTGGACTGCTGCTGATAGCCCCCGCCTTTGCTCAGACTGATCGCGAACAAATCAAAACCGCCATTGAGTGCTTCTATCAGTGGGACCTGCACGGCGGCAAAGAAAACTCATCTAGGTGCATTTCAGATACGGTGCAATACCACCGCATCGACGAAAACGGCCAGCATTCCCACAGCACGCCGCCTCTGGATGGCGACTCCGGCAAAGGTGCTGATGCGTTGATTCACAACCTGTTGGATATCGACATTTACAGCGATATGGCCGTAGTGACGTCACTGCATCGCTACCAGCCAGAAGCGCCGCGCAATACCTACGTGAAGAATCTTGTGCTGCATAAACTGGCAGACGGCTGGCGGATCACCAGCGTGGCCTGGGGCCGGGTGACCAACCTGCAGTAAAACAGGCAACACGCGGCGTCCGGCGTTGGCAAATGATGCCCGGACGTCGCCATGGCGGACTACTTCACGCTGCGGGTTCGCATGATGTCGCTATAGGTGCTGGCTACCATGGTGTTGGCCATCAAACCGTCGCGCACGCTAAAGAATTCGAATCGATTGACCGCACCCGGCAGCCGCGTCATGTTCAATTCCCGGTCAAAACGCAGCAGGTCATCCGCCGAATCCGCCGCGTGGCAGTAGATGTCCTGCCCATCCAGCCGAAAGCGCAATTGGTAGCGCCACAGGGAAGCCGCGCACTGCTGCAGGGCGGTCAGTTCCTGGCCGTTGCGGAAGATGGCTAATCTCTGGTCAAGATAGAGGGTCTGCTGCGGGTTTCCGACTAAGAACGCCCACCGCGGATCCAAGGCTTCCGCTCGGCCGTTTTCCAGTAGCCACAGATAGGCTTGCCATTGGTCATTTTCAAAGTGGCTGAAAGACAGGGTTTCAGAGTCCTGCCACCCGACGGCATAAGCCGGCAATGGCAGCATAATGTTATGCAGATACGCGCTAAGCTCGAAGGAATAAACCAGTATGCCTGTGTTGGTATTGGCCAGTAGTTGCCGGTCGTCGTCGGACCAGACCAGGTCGTAAAATCGCCGCCCCGGATCCGGTGGCTCAATAGCCGTCAAGCTGCCGTCTGTTAGATTTTTGATCCAGATCTGGCTATCTCCTGATCGTTTGGAGATGAATGCCAGCTTGTCACCCCCGTTGGATATCGCCGGCAGATAGTCCATCACCGCTGAACTCACCGATGCCGATGGCAAACCGCTGAGTTCAATATCCCGGTTGAACAGGTAGGAGGTAAACGAATACTCATAGTCTTCCTGTGCGGGAACATGAATCCGCCGGGGGCTGCTGATTCGGCGACTGTCCGATACCACCACCTGACTGGCACCGTCGCTTAAGGATGATTCCAGCAGCTGATAGGAAGGATGCCGGGAGGGATGCACCATAAAACCCGCCCGATGACTCCAGATGGCGCTGTCCAGCCCGTATTCAAAGGCGCGGCGCAAAACAAAGCTGTCACTGGCCGGATTTAACTCGTAGACCGAGGTCTTTCCCGGCGCATGGTCACTGAGCAACAGGAGTTCACCGCTGCCGGGATGGACGTCAACGTAGTGATTGCCATATCCACGGGTGACAGGCTGGGACAGGCGTCGTTTCGTTTGCCCATTGAGATCAATGGCGTAGGCGGCATAGGGTGAATGGGGCGTTGCGCGTTCTACAAAGTAGACGGTGGCGTTGTCTGGCGACAACGATAGTTCTGAATAACTCCCTGGAACACACCGGTAAAAAGTCTGGGCAACACGGGCTTGAAACTGGCCGCGCTCAATTCGGTGAAACTCGCAGCGGTTGCCATCGTTAAACTGATAAACAACAAATTGGCCATCATCAGCCCAGGTCGCAAAGTTTGCGTGACCACCAACAGCGCTGATGGGAATCGGTTCCGCGCCGGTCTGTGCTACCAGATAAATAGCGTCCCAGGCCCCCTCACTTGCAGTAAAGAGCAGACCTTGACCGTCGCTGGCCAGGTGACCACTGGACTGTGTCGTTGCCATCCGGGACAGCGGCACAATTGCGCGACTGGCCTGGGTCGTTGACTGGGTCGTTGACTGGGCCGTTAACTGGGCCGTTGACTGAGTTTGCGACTGATTCAGAAAAAAGGCCAGGGCAACCCCCGCCAACACAAGGCCAATGAGGATGCGACGCCACGGTGACGCCGGGACTTCCCGTGGACTGTGCGATGCTGGCGAGGGGGCCTGAGTATTCTCCACCCCGGACACCTGCGCAATAAACCGATAGCCAAGCTTCGGAACAGTCGCTATATACTTGCGTGTCCTATCGTCGTCCTGCAGCGCTTTTCGCAGCAACACTATGGCTCGACTGATGGAGTTATCTGAAACAATCTGCCCGTGCCAAACCGCGGTCAACAGCTCATCGCGCCCTATATTGCGACCCGGGTGCTGGCAAAAGTAGGCAAGCAGAGCCGAGGGTTTGGGTTCGAGCACCAAATCCCGACCCTCGCCATACAGACGATTCGTGTTGGCATCGAAATGGTAGTCGCCCACCAACCAGCGGCTTAGTTGTCGGGAGTCTGGATCAGGCATTCTGAATTTACGAAGGTGATCATCGGTTGTGAGGTGGCAGCTCAAAGAGCATAGCAGAGGTGGTGGCGTATCGACTTTCCCCGTGGGTCACGTGCATCAATTGGCCGCAGCCACAGCACCACTTGGCCTAAGACAGGCATTGCGGAAAGGATCCAGCAGGACAGCGCCCTTGCGGTTTCCATCGACGGCACAACAATGGCAGAGGGGGCTCCAAATACCGGCTACGCACCCTATATAAATGACACCAATCAGGTGGATTCGGTATTCATCTACAAAGACGGTTGGCCAAGGGCAGGTTGGCCAATGAAGGGCCAATTAGGCCCCGAAAGAAACCGCCCGGGCTGCAGGAGTTGCCCTGGTGTCAGCGGTAGGGGAAGTTACCGTTGATGTAGGTGGTCAGGTTCTCCACCTCTTTCTCCTTGGCTTCCATTTTGTGGGTCACAAGTTCGCCGATGCCGAGCACGCCTACCACTTTTCGGCCTTGCACAACCGGCAGGTGGCGGATGTTGTGGTGCCCCATGGCCGCCAGGCACTCATCCAGGGTGTGCTGCTCGCCCACAGTGACCACATCAGCGGTCATGATTTCTGACACCGGGGTATCAATGGATGCTTTGCGCTCAAGAATAATCTTGCGGGCGTAGTCCCGCTCGGAAATGACGCCGGCGAGCTGATCCTGATCGTCGAGCACTACCAGCGCGCCGCAGTCTTTTTCGGCCATCAGTTCGATGGCATTGAACACGGGATCGTCCTGGCGGACGCTGAAGACCTGACGGCCTTTCTCGTCTAGAAACTGGCTCACGCTGGGCATAGCTGATCCATGGTGTAGATATTAATGGTCACAATTTGCACTGTTCGGGGTGAAGAACATGTGGATGGCGACCAGCTTAGTTCGCCGCTGTCAGGGAAATCAAGGTTTTTCGGCCTTAAGGGCGAGGTTGAGGCTTTAGAGCTGGTTATTCAGCGAGCTGATAGCAGCCGTCGCACATTCTATTGGACAGCAACGGTAAAACGTCACAAGGTCCGTGGCTATAGGCCCGCCCAATGACGACCACAAGGACTTTCTCCAATGACGACCTCCCGCGCCCACACCATCGACAGCTCTCACTTCAACCAACTTTTTATCGGCGGGGCCTGGGTGAATCCCACTACACCCCGAATGATCGGCGTGGTTTCACCCATCACCGAACAAGTGGTGTTCCAGGTTGCTGAGGCCGTGGAAGCTGATATCGACAAGGCAGTGGCAGCTGCCCGGGAAGCGTTTGACCATGGCCCTTGGGCCCGCATGGCGCCAAAGGAACGGGGTGAGGTGCTGGCGGAGTTCGCCAAACAGCTGCGCACCCGCAAGGCGGATTTCTCCACCGCCTGGATGGAATCGGCGGGGGTGGTGGCTGGCATGGCCGCCTCTTATCCCGAATACTCCATCAGCAATGTAGATCGCGCTGTGGGGCAGGCAACAACCTTTGAGTTTATCGAGAGGCATGACTCAGCCAATGGCACAGCTTTGCTGGTTCGCGAACCGGTAGGTGTGGTTGCAGCCGTCGCCCCATGGAATGCGCCCTTGGCCACCATGTTGAGCAAGATCGCACCGGCGCTGTTGGCCGGCTGCACGGTGGTGATGAAACCGGCGCCGCAAACCCCCATAGAAACCTACATCCTCGCCGAATGCGCTGAGGCCGCCGGCTTTCCTCCAGGCGTGTTGAATCTGGTGACGGCCGAACGCAACGCCGCTGACCACCTGATCCGCCACCCGGAGATCGACAAGGTCAGCTTCACCGGAAGTTTGGCCACTGGACGCCACATCGCCTCGGTCTGCGGCGAACGCATAGCTCGCGTTACCCTGGAGCTGGGCGGGAAATCCGCCGCCATCGTGCTGGACGACTATGATCTTGAGGCCGCAGCGGCCAGCCTGGTGCCCGGCATTTGTCTGCTCACCGGCCAAAATTGCGCCGCTCTGACCCGGGTGATTGTGTCCCGCGACCGTCATGATGAGCTGGTGCAGCACCTCAAAACCGTCATGGAGACTGTCACCGTGGGCGACCCCTACGACCCCGACATACAGCTTGGCCCAATCACCATGGCGGCGCAGCTTGAGCGAGTGCAGGCCTACGTCGCCAAAGGCGTTGAAGAGGGAGCAACCCTGGTTACCGGCGGCAAGCGGCCGGCCAACCTTGGCACCGGCCTCTATTTCGAACCCACCCTGTTCGCCGATGTGGACAACTCCATGACCATCGCCCAGGAGGAAATCTTTGGGCCGGTGCTCTGCGTCATTCCCTGCGATGACGAAAACGACGCCATCGCCATCGCCAACGACTCCATTTTTGGCCTGGCCGGCGCTGTCTACACCAATGATGCTGACGCCGCCTACCGCATCGCCCGCCAGCTGCGCACCGGCACCGTCGGCCAAAGCGCCCCCTCAGCCAGCTTTGCCGTAGGCTTTGGCGGCTTCAAACAGTCTGGCCTTGGCCGGGAAGGCGGTACCGAAGGCCTGCTGGCCTATCTGGAAGCGAAAACGGTGCTACTCAAAGGTGAACCGAAAGCGATTTAGAGGGGCTGAGGTTAGGGAGCTACCCTACGCGTCCAGCTCGCTGTAGAGCTGCTCATCGGCCACAGTGCCACAGCGCACTACATCTTGCATGTTCGGCTGGGAATGGGTCGCAACACGCCAGTGCTCAATCACCTGGGCGATCAGCGGCAGCAGGTGAGGCTGCAGGTTGAGCATGTCGTTTTCAAGCAGGCCTTCACTGCGCGGATCGCCGCTCTCAACCAACCACTTTGAGGCTCCCGAAATAGCCTCCCTGGCCACCTTCAGGCAGGCTTCAGCGATGGGCGGTTGCTCCATGTGGACAATCAGACCATCGCGGATCTGCATGATGGGCTTGGCCGGCCTGGCGATCACAATCTTCATGCCCATGGCAGAAAACACGATACTGTTTTCCACCACACCACGGGCTGTAACCTGCCAGAATCCCCCGGTCTGGTAGGCGGCAAGGCCAAACGGAAACACCGCCGACTGAGCGATGGCATCGAACCGCTCCAGGAACTGGATTTCTTCAGTGCCGGTTTTCAGGCCCCGGTCGAAACTCAGCTGGAAGCTAGCCTGGGGATGATAAAAGGCCATAGTGCGGGACAGGTCATGGGCATTGTGGGCTTCGATGTAAGAACGAGCAATGGCAATGGCTTCCGCGCTGCTGGTCTGGGCATGGGCGTGCTGGGCTATTGCCAGCATCTGCAATCCTGCCACCAGCAGGCCCACAGCGGTTTTCATGGTGATGAATTTACCGAGTCGGCGAACTTCATCAGGTCTGCGTTAAATTGATCCGGCGTTTCAGCAAAACTGGAATGGCCGACGCCCTTGTATTCAATCACGGAGGCATTGGGCAGTAGGCCCACCGCCTGCAAGACCGACGATGAGGGGATGCTGCCGTCTTTGTCGCCATAAATAAACAGCACCGGAAGGTCCAGGTCTTCCGCCAGATCCTGATTGTCCAGGGGCATACCCACCATGGCCCGGCGAATCATCGGCGCCATCATAGTGATGGTCAGCTGTTTTTGCCGTTTTTCCTGGGCTGAGGGCGGTGCATGGCTCATGATTCGGGACAGCCAGTCTGCGGCCAGAAAAAAGTCGTGGTAGTTATCGGCCCGGGCATCACCTGTGGGTGGAGGCATGTTGCTATCGGCGGGGTCCGGCGGCGGTGGCCGCGGCACCAGTCCGGCGAGGCTGCCCACCAGCACCAGCCCTGAAGCGCATTCAGCGCCACAATGCCTCAAATAATGCACGCCAACATAGCCGCCAAAGGACCATCCGACTATCAACGGTTGCTCGATATTCAGCGCTGACAAAACAGCTTGCAGGTCCTGGGCCCAGATCCCGCTGTCGTTGTAGGCCTCAGGCACCCAGGGTTTGGCTGACAGGCCGTGGCCACGCAAATCTGGCGCAATGATCCGATGCCGCCGGGCTATGTCGCCGATCTGGTGTTTGAACGAAACGGCGCCAAAGGAAAATCCGTGCAATAGAACTATGGGTGACCCCTCAGGATTACCCCATTCCTGAACCACCAGGGGAACACCGCCGTGGCCCTCAATGACATGGGCGCGGGCCTGGTTGTGGTCCGTCTCGTCATCGGCGCCCAGGGCCGACGGGACCACGAGCACTAGGGACAGCAGACACAGCACCAGACTAAGCGAGGTCGAAAGTCGCCGGATGGTCTGAGTTAATGCGGGAGGTAAGGTCACTGGGGAGCTCCGTCCATGATCGAAGTTTTATTGAGTTAAGGCGCATCATGATGGCACCGGCTTTGTCGTCCATTTTCATCCACGGCCGAAAGCTGTTCCAGGTGGTGTATTCAAAGGTGGCCGGTACAAACGCCCCGCCGGCGATGACATCTTTGACATTCGCTTCAAAGTTCGCCAATGAGTTGGCGATACGCGGCGGCCGTTCGTTTCCCGGCGGAAGTTTTACGAACAGCTCCTCCGCCATCCAAACCTTACCGCCTTTGACATCGGGTTTGGTGATCCGACCGGTGAAATTCACCGACAAGGGTATCGGGTTGACTGGACGTACGCTCAAGTTAGGGAAAAACTGGATCTTCTGCCGAGACAGGTAATGTTCCGGGGTGATCAGCTGATCGTTGAGCGGATTGACCAGGGCGCCGTCAACGATGCTTTGAGTGTGCACATCACCGTAGTAACCAGCCTCCACCAGATCGTAGATCACCGAACCATCATCGCCAGGGGTAATTCGCGACTGGCTGGCGCCAATTACCGACAGCAGGGGCTGAGCAGGATTGTTGCCTTCTTTACCCAGCATATGGCCGCTGTACCACCAGGTAGTCACCGACCCAGGGGGGGAGCATCGAATGCGGGTGAACACTTCCAGGTCACTGAGATTGGCCAACGCTTTTACGGTCTCAACGGCCGAGGCCCTGGGCGGCTTTGTCAGGGCCAGGACCGTGGCGGCGCTGATGCCAGCCAGCAGCATGGAACGTCGGCTGGTTATCGCTTTTCTCCCGGCATGGGTTGCGGAGTGCGGGTGCGCATGTACCTGGCCAAGGAGGACTCAGGTGGTGCCGCTTCCGTGGGCGCGGTCAGGAATTCGGGAAATCGCTCCCGGGCCAGGGCAACAATTTGAGGCGGCAGGTCGTCCAGGGATGCCGCTGAGCCGGTGAAGCAGGTGTACTGGATAAAGCCTGGCGCCGCCCCCATCAGCATCCAGGGTTGCCACGGGCGCTGGTGGGTCCAGTTGCCAAAGCTGGCGACTTTTAGAAGGTCTGGGTTCTGCAGGTCAGCCAGTGACACATTGAAGGTGTTGCTGTCAGAAATGGCAATCTGGTGGCCCGCGCTTTCCCGTTTCCAAATTTCAGGGTCCAGGGGGTTTTTGGCGTAAAGGTGCACATGTTGTTCAACCAATGCACGGTCACCCACTTGTTTCCAGGGCAACAAAAAGGGCCGCGTTTTCTTCACCTCACCAACCTCATTATATAAGCCCTGTTCGCGTTTAAAAGGTTGGATCTTGGCATTGATATTGGGGTTGGCCAGATGAACCACTTCCACCGTCTCGTCCAGATAGGGGTTACGCCAACGGTCTATCACCTCGTTGGTGCTTGAGTCAGTGAAAAACCCCAGCTCCTTGCGCAGCATCTGATAGCCCAGCTCATCGTCCAGCGCCAACATGCGCACGGCGCCCATGCCGATAATGTTCATCAGATCCGTTGCCGCCTCGCCGGGACGCACGCCAGTAACCCGACCGCTGTACCAGCTGTAGCTGGTTTGTTCAGAGTCCAGGGTTCCAGCAATTCGCGCGTAGGCCTCAACATTGCCCTGGGGCGTGGTCAGGTCAAGAAACGGTCCGCGCAGCGAGGGCGCAGTGAGGGATGCTGATTCGGCGGCGCTGGCATGGGCTGGCAAGGCCGCGGCAGTCACTATGGCCGTGGCAGCCTTGATCAAATTTCTGCGTGCTTCGTTAGTCATTTGAAATTAACCGTGAGATTCAGACCCACCTGGCGACGCCGGGGCAGCACCACCTCCAGTGCGCGAGTAGGACAGGCGGCGTTGGTCGCGCAGTCAGCGTTGGAGCGCAATGATTCAAAGGTGTCATCCTGGGTCAGGTTGTCGACAAACAACGTTGCGCTGTAGCGATCGTTCTGCACTCCGACCCGCAGGTTCAGGTCGAAGGAATCGCCGGTCTCAGCCAGGTTCAGGGATGAGGCAAACCGGCTCCCAACATAGATGCCTTCGGCTCTGGCAAACCAGTTTAGACCGCCCAACCCCAGGCTGTCGCGATAGTCCACGATGGCCGAGCCACTGAACTCAGGGGTTTGCGGAAGACGGGCACCGTTTGCAGAGGTGTCTAAAAAGAATCGTGTGATAATTGAATCGGTCCCCTGCAGCGTTGTCTTATTCCATGCCAGCGCGCCACTGAGGGTTAACTGTTCAGTAGCCGCAAACACGCCATCAAGCTCCATACCGTAAGCCTCAATATCGGCGCCGCTGACGGTGACCAGCGTGCTGTCAGGGGCGCCATCGCCGTTAACGTCTGTTAGCAGCGATCTCAGGTCCTGGGACTCTTCCCAGTCAGAATAGTAAACATTAGCATTGAAGATGCCGCGGCCGTCGGCCCAGCTGGTTTTTGCGCCGATTTCATAGGTCCAGATTTTCTCCGGTGGGGCAAGGTCTGTGATATTGAGCTCGGGAAATTCGGCACGGATGATGGCCTGCTCAGCTGCAGGGCGGGCAACAAACTGGGAGTTGATGGTGGTGGGGCGAATACCTTTGGCCACGCTGGCGTAGAGCATGACATCGTCGCCCAAGTCATATTCACCGATCAAACGCGGCAGGAATGCCGTGGTGTCGCCGGCAAGCGTGGTGCCGGCAGCTGGGTCCAGCACATCCTCCAGCTCGTCTTTCTGCCAGCGACCTTCAAGGGACAGCGTCAACGCGTCGGTCACGTCGTAGGCCACTGATCCAAACACCGCGGCTGTGTTGATATCTCGGTCGACGATGGGTCGTGGGCCCGGCAACACCACCGCCTGTCCCGGCTCAATGGCGATGGGGAAGAAAGGAAACCCCACGCCAAAGGCCGTGCCGGGATCTCGTTCATACAACGACTGGTTAAACAGCGATAGGCCGGCGAGCCAGCGCAGCTGCTGATCTCCGGCAGAGCTGATCTTCAGCTCGTGGGAGTCAGAACGGGAGTCTGTATTTCGCTGACCATAGTAGTTATCTTCGGCGGAAAATTCGAAGTCAAACAGGCGGTTGGCGTCTTCGTTGGAATATCCCCCCAGATACGCCAGGGTGTAGCCGTTGGGCAGCTCATATTCCAGATTTAACGAGCCAAAAAAATACTCACGCTCAAGGCCATTGCGACGAATGCCCAGGCGGTCAGCGCCAGGCAGCGTGTCGATGGGAACAAAGGCAAAATTTGCTGCATCAAAGCCCAAAATATCCTGAGGATTTGAGGGGAATCGATTCTGCGCAATGGGTGTGTCCTGACTGGCATCGCCGCGGAAAAAGGTCACGCCGCTGGGCGAGGTGAAGTTGTGATTGGGTAACCGCCCCACCAGTGAGGTGGAGGGCGGGCCATCATCTTGTTCCAGATAGGACAGAGTCAATTTGGCCGAGAGACGATCGGTGGGGGTGAAGAACAGCTGCCCTGACAGGGAGGTGTCCTGCTCTTCTCCCAGGTCATCGTCATTGAGGCTGTTGGTGTATTGACCGCCAAAGTCTCGGTGCCGGGCCGAAACCCTGGCCGCCAGTACGCCGTCGATGAGCGCGCCTTCGGCGCTGCCAGACACCTCGAGGTCACTGTCGCTGGCAATTCGGGTGCGTAAATTGGCCGAAAACTCATCAGCAGGGGTTTTGGTGACAAAGTTGATGGCGCCGGAGAAGGTGGATCGTCCAAACAGGGCGCTTTGGGGGCCGCGAATGACCTCTACCCGCTCCAGGTTGTCGGTGTTTATGGCGCTCACGCCGCCGGTGAAAAACACGCCATCGATGAACACTGAAGCCAGTTCTCGGGTCGTATCGCCCACTGGAGGAGTATTTTGCAGTCCGCGAATAAAGACCTGGCCATAGCCCCGATCGACATTTTCAAACAGCTGCAGGCCGGGGGTAAAAGCCGCCAGATCGTCTAGATCAGCGATGTCTGAACGAAGCAATTCTTCAGCACTGAAGGCTTGAATGGACAAGGGCACGTCCTGCAGGCTTTCGCTGCGTTTTCTGGCAGTCACCATAATCTCTTCCAACATGGTGCTGGAGGCCTCCTGGGCCTGGGAGGCTGGCACCAGGCAGGCACCGATGCCCAGCACGCCAGCGGTGATCCATGCCACACTATTCCACTGTGGGCGCTGATGTTGGGTTGTTGTTACTTGATCCATGATTCACACCGGTCTGCATTGCACAATCGCCAGGCCATCGGATCACAGGGGCATGTGGGCCGCAATCAGCATTCCCTTTGTGCCGTTCATGCCTCATGTAACCGCAGGATTGGCGGGCGAAAACAGCGTGATTGCCGTTCATGCTTCTTGAGTTGCGGGGCGCTGGAGGTTGTGGATACTATTTCAAATGAGTGTTAACGAGATGAGCGAAGCAAAAGTCCTCCCCGCGAGTCTTAGGGATCTGAGCCCCAGGCAATATGCGGGCTTCCTGCTGCTGCCTCCCCTGGCCATGGGCCTGATTGCCGGGTCCAGTGAATTTGGCAGCGTCGAATTTTCCAGCAAGATGGCGCACATCTCATTCGGCCTGTTTACTTACAGCATGTCCTGGCTGTCCCTGGAATTGATGAGTCAGCTAAGTGCTCGGCTGCTGGCGCCGTGGCGGGTGCCGCTATGGCTGGTCTTGGTTTGCGGTACCTTTCTGACCGCGCAACTGCACGCGCCACTAACCTTGATTCGCGATCCGTTGTTTGAGCGCTTTTTGGTGGCCGGATCAGGTTTTTACCAATCCTGGCCGTGGAACTACACCAACCCGGACTATTTCATGGAGGCCTCCCTGGCGTTTTTAGCCCGGCTGATGGTGTGGCTTCCAGCCAATTTTCTGCTGGTATCAGGCCTTGGATTTATTCGCATGGGTCACCCATCATTTTTCGGCCGACGTCACGCCTCCTACGCGCCGGACCGGGACCATTTGGTGTCGGCCGATGGCGATCAATCAAGCGCTGGATTAACCCCTGTCCAAGCCCAGTTAGGGCTGTTGGCCGACCGCCTGCCTGCAGAGCTGGGGCGCAACATCCAGCTGCTGAAAGCCCAGCAACACTACACCCAGGTGTTTACCGACAAGGGGGACGCCCTGATCTACATGCGATTTTCTGACGCGGAAGCGCTGGTGAGCGCTAGCGTGGATGGAATGCGCGTGCATCGCTCGTTCTGGGTCGCGTTTGATGCGGCCGAATCCGTTGAACTGTCGGGATCAAAACTATCCATTGGGCTGAAGTCCGGTCAGATAGTGCCGGTCAGCAGATCCTACCGAAATCAGGCGAGAGCTGCTTTCCAGGCCTTGATTCCGACCTAGCAATCGCCATCATCGCCAGCTCGGCGCCCCGGCGGCGGTGAGTTCGGCCTCAAGCCCCGCCAGCTGATCGGTCAGCAGCGTCTCAAGGTCGCCACTGAAGGCGTCGAACTCACGACTGGCAAACTCGTAGTCTGCCCGCTGGGTGGCGGTTGGCAGCTGGGTATTGTTCCAGCCGGTGGAGGCGTTGAAGATGCGGGCGCCAATGGACGGTGTGACCGATTCGTTGAGGCCCTGGCGGACACGGTCTCCGGATAGTCGGGCCTGCAGGCCGCTTAGCGCGGCGGCAAAGGCGTCCAGGCGAACCAGCAATGCAGGCTCAGCCCCGGAGGCTCGAAGGGCCGCCGCCTGCATATGAGTGAGAAGATCCGCGGCTCGCTTCAGCTCCTCCCCCGCATTCACCACCCGCCTCATTAACGTCGCTGTGTTGCGTTGAAAGGCCGCCACTTCGGCATAATCGGCGCCATCTGCCGCAGAGCGCACCGGGCGGACTCGAAACGACTGGGCCTGGCCCAGGGGCTGGGCCACGGCGTCGTTGATGGAAAACAGCTGCACCGTGTACTCACCCGGCGCGGCCATTGGGCCCTGGGGGTCGTCCACCCAGGGCGGCTGAAACTCCGGCGTCGACAGCTCAACGGCATCCGGCGCCGGCAAACGCAAATCCCAGGTTGCCCGATGGGTTCCCTTTTTGTTGGCAGCAGGAATCCATCGGATCGGTTCGCCGTCTGCGTCACTGACCAGCAGCAGAATCCGGGGCTTAGCCTGCTGCGCTTCCCGGGTAAGGGTTTCCCAGCCAGGGAACGCGACGTCTCGGCCAGCTTCGCGCAGGGACTGCTCGGCGTCCTGACGAATCTGTTTAGGGGTCTTGAGCGCGTCGGGCAGGTAGTAGGTCAGGGTCGCACCAAATTCGGGGTTGGGCGTTCTATAGCTGTCGCTGCCCATGGTTGGCATGCCCTCGGCCTGGCCCGGGACTGAGGGGATATACCACCAGGCGTCCCGGACCGGGAACAGCTCAGCCTGCTTGCCAAAACCCTCTTGGGCGATGGAACGCAGGGCCGAATAATCGTCCAGCACATAGATCCCGCGGCCGAAGCTTGCGCCCACCAGATCGTTGTCACGGCGCTGCAGCTTGATATCGCGAAACGCAATGGTTGGTGCGCCGGCCAGCTTGTGCCAGTTGGCTCCTTTGTTCAGGCTGAAATAGACGCCGTACTCGGTTCCGAGAAACAGCAGATTTTCATCCACGTGGTCCTGTTCAATTGCCCAGGCAATGGTGCCCTCAGGCAGATCACCGGCGATGGAGCTCCAGCTAGCCCCGCGGTTGCTGCTAACAAAGACATAGGGCGAAAAATCCCCCAGCTTGTGGCCATCGGCGACCGCAAAAACCGTTGCGTCATTATGCAGCGATGCTTCCAGATCGTTAATGAACAGCGGACCTGTTTCGCCGGGTAAAGCCCGGGCGCGCCGCCATTGCTGGCCGCCATCGCTGCTGGCGTGGATCATGCCGTCATCCGAACCCGCGTAAATCACCCCTTCGGACAGTGGCGATTCGGTGATGGCCGTGAGGGTGGCGTACTTGGACATGGCGCCGTTATCGTGCAGCGCGTTAACGCTCCAAACCCGCCCCTGGTAGCTAAGCTCGTAACGGTTTTTGTTGCTGGTTAGGTCTTCGCTAATGGCCTGCCAGGAGTCCCCCCGGTCATCACTGCGCCAAACCCGCTGTGAACCTACATACAATCGGGCAGGATCGTGGGGGCTGACAAGTATCGGCGTGTCCCAGTTCCAACGCTCGGGGGGCTCGCCTGGCTGAGGCTGGGGCTGAATATGAACCAGCTCATTGCTATCGCGATGGTGACGGTACATGTAGCCCTGTTGATACTCCATATAGGCGATATCGTTGTCGCCGGGATCGAAGGCCACGCCGTACCCATCAGCGCCCAGGGGAATATACCAATCCTGATTTCGCACCCCTTCGGTGATCATGGTTCGCGACGGCCCCATTAAGGTGCCCAGGTCCTGGGTGCCGCCAAGGATGTGGTAGAAGGGCTCGGAATTGTCCACCGCGACCTTGTAAAACTGGGAGATGGGCAGGTTGGGGAAATGACGCCACGAGGCCCCCTGATCAAAACTCTCATATAGCCCGGCATCGGTGCCTGCCAGCAGGTGGAGGTCGTCGTCCGGGTCCATCCAGAGCGCGTGGTTGTCGCTGTGTTTTTCCCGGCCCGTACCCAGCACCGAGAAGGTCTCGCCACCATCGCGGGTGACGCGGAAAAACACGTCCATTTGAAACACCAGATCGGCGCTCAGCTGGGATGCCGTCAATTCCATGTAGTAGTGAGGTCCGGTGCCGCCTGAAATGTAGTCGTTCCTGCGGCTCCAGCTCTCGCCCTGATCCGAGGATCGATAGAATCCCCTGTGGTCGTCGTCGGCCTCGATGGTGGCGTAGACCCGGCCAGGATCAGCGGCGGTGACGGCCAGCCCGATCTTGCCCACATCCCCGTCCGGCAATCCCTTACTCTTTTTCTCCCAGCTGGCCCCGGCATCGGTGGATTTGTAAATCCCACCGTTCGGTCCCCCGGCCATCAAACCCCAGACATGGCGCCTGCGTTCATAGGCCGCGGCATAGATCACGTCCGGGTTGGTGGGGTGAAATTCAATATCGGAAACCCCGGTATTGGCGTCAATCTCCAGCACCGCTGTCCAGCTTGCGCCACCGTCGGTGGACTTGAAGACCCCTCGATCACCGCCCTCGGCCCACAGCGGCCCTTCCGCGGCAACATAGACAACATTGCTGTCACGGGGGTCAATCAGAATTTTGCCGATGTGCTCGGATTTGGCTAAGCCAAGATTGGTCCAGGTTTTCCCGCCATCGCGGCTTTTGTAAACCCCGCTCCCCCAACCCACGTGTCGGCCGCTGACGTTCTCACCGGTGCCCACCCAGACCACATCGCGATTGTTGGGATCAATGGTGACATCACCCACAGAATAGGAGGCCTGATCGTCGAACACCGGAGTCCAGCTGGTGCCGGCGTTGGTGGTTTTCCATACCCCGCCTGAGCCTACCGCCACGTACCAGAGGTTCTTGTGATCCGGGTGGATGGCGATATCAGCGATCCGCCCGCCCATAAAGGCCGGGCCCACACTGCGCAGGGTTAGCCCCTGGGCCGCCTGGGCAATCGTATCCTGAGCGGCCCCAAAGGCCCCCATCGATCCAACCGAAAGACCGATGGCGGCGATCCATCCTAAGACTCGTTGATTGAGGCCCGCGCCAACCGGCGAGCTCGTTGCGTCTTTTCTTATCACTTTCATAATTCCCCGTTGTGTAAAGGACACGGATTGACCGACCCGGCTGTCAGGCC
>CAYGPO010000047.1:16872-22803 GCA_964351665.1 uncultured Gammaproteobacteria bacterium
CCGGCACGTCCCCATGATGACTTTCGACGGGATGCGTAGACCCGATCCTCCCAGCGGCATTCGCACCCCATCAGCAAACCCACAGGAAAACCATGGCCCTAAAAGCAACCATTTTTCGTGCCAAGATTTCGATCGCGGATATGGATCGCCACTATTATCAGGACCACAGCCTGACCATTGCCCGGCATCCGTCTGAAACCGATGAGCGCATGATGCTGCGAATCTTATGCTTTGGCCTGTATGCCCATGAGCGGCTGGAGCTCACAAAAGGCCTTAGCGCCGACAACGAACCCGATCTTTGGCAAAAATCCCTGAGCGGCGAGATAGAGCATTGGATTGAGCTGGGTCAGCCTGACGACAAACGCATTCGCATCGCCTGCGGCCGGGCCCAACAAGTCACCATTGTTTGTTACAGCGGCAACAGCGCCGCTATCTGGTTCAAAAAGCTCGTCGGTGAACTGAGCCGTTTCAAAAATCTGCAGATCGTCAATATCGATGAAAACAGCAGCTCAAAACTTGCGAGCCTGGCAACCCGAACTATGACGCTGCAGATGGCTATGGACGACGGAGTGCTAAGCGTAAGCGATGATCAGGAAATTCTGAACCTAACGCCGGTTACCTGGTACCCAGCCTTCAGCTAGCAGCCCCAGCAACAGGGCCTGGCGAAAAAGCAGGGATAGTGTGCGATATCCCTCCTTACCAGCGTTTTACAAGGGGTCTGGAACGTAAAAGATCCCAACGGCCTATGAAAACCCACTTTGCTATCGCCCTACTGTGCACAATTTCCTGTGGCGCAATCGCCCAACCCCAGCTGGTACAGGACATCAACCCAGGTCCGAATGGGCAGGCCCAGCCCTTCGGCGTAGTCGACGACGACGTGCTGTATCTCACCGTATTCCATCCCGACTTTGGTATTGAGCTTTGGGCCAGTGACGGCACTGATGCCAACACTCGAATAACGGCTGATGTGATTGCTGGATCCGGAAGTTCCCAGGCCACCTTTCGTGGGCTGGACGAAGGTTTGGTGTATTTTTCAGCCACCGACGCCATCGGTGTTCGCGAACTTAAGTCCATTGCTTTTCCCGGCGCACCGGTAACCGATCACCGCGGAATTTCCAGCGTTAACTGGCTGGGAAACCTCGGCGGCAAACTGCTCGTTCGGGCATCAACGATCAACAATCCCAGTGAGGTTTTCTGGGTCAATAATGCTGCGGAACCCGAGCTTTGGGTGGACATCAACGAGGCTACGCTTGGGTCATTTCCCAGCAGTTTTGTTTCCACCGGCCCCAATTCTGCACTCCTGACAGCAGCGCCCGTTGGACTGGGCGTAACGGGCACCGCACCACACTGGCTGGTAGAACGGGTCGCCACAGAGGTTCGGACCGAATCCGACGCCAGGGTTGGGCCCAGGACCACCTATCGGGAGGTCTTGAACGGCTATTTTTTCTTTGGATCAGCCAACGAAGGTGCTTCGTCCAAGGGCACTGAGCCCTGGCTCATTGACAGAGCTGGCGCCAACGCAACGTTGGTACGTGACATCAACCCAGGTGTGGCATCCAGTGGAGGGACGGGCACTCCGGTTAGCCTGCCCTTTAACGGCGAAGTCTATTTTGCGGCCGAGTCAGCCAATTTGGGGATAGAGGTTTGGAAAAGCAACGGTGGCGATGCGCAACTGGTAGAAGACATTGCGCCGGGTGAAGAGGATTCAAACCCCTTTAACTTCATGGAGTTCAACAACGAGCTGTATTTTGGCACCAGGACGAGCAACGGCCCCCAGCTTTGGAAAACCGATGGCAGCGGGGTTGAACTTGTCGCCACCTTCGGTGCTGGCTCCTCGTTTGAGGCCCCGTGGTTGGCCGCCGTATTTGACGACCATTTGCTGTTCCGGGTGGAAACCGAAAATGAGGGGCTGGAGCTATGGGCCACAAACGGGCGCATCGGTCAGGTGCGGCTGGTGGCCGATATATACCCAGGTTTCCAGGACGGTATTTTTCGCCCCACCACCTGGTTGTTGAATGAAGAACGGCTGCTGTTTCTGGCTGACGACGGCGTGCACGGCCGGGAACTGTGGCGACTGGACTCAGGGTACTTAGCCACACTATTTCCCGTTTTTGCTGACGGCTTCGAAAATGATCGGGTTGTGAGTCCCCTGCCATAGGGCCGTTGGATAAAAAGGGCAATCTCAGTGGGTGCGTGGGCCAGCTTGGCAAGGCCGAGCACCCAGCCCATGGCATTGAATTAGCTCCGGCCCTACTCGAAAAGAGCACATGCGCGTAATATGCGCAGTCGCGGCTCTACTTTAGCTAGGGGCCGCAGCAGCCACGAAAAGCTGGTGCGCTATTCCACAATGCCAAAACTGGGCCAAAAACTGGGCCAAAAGCCTGGGCCAAAAACTGGACTGAGAATGACTGACGAAAACCCGAAAATCTTTTATACCCTGACGGACGAAGCTCCGCTGCTGGCCACCTGTTCGCTGCTGCCGATTATCAGCACTTTTGCCAACGCGGCCGGTGTCCAGGTTGTCGAGAAAGACATTTCCCTCGCCGCACGGGTGTTGGCAGCATTCTCGGACTATTTGCCTGCCGAGCAGCAAAGGCCAGACAACCTTGCCGAACTGGGCCGCCTGACCCAGGACCCATCCACCACCATCATCAAATTGCCTAATATCAGCGCCTCCGTCGGCCAGCTTATTGACTGCATCAAGGAGCTGCAGTCCAAAGGCTATGCCTTGCCCGACTACCCTGAGGTGCCGGACAACGAGGAACAGGCAGCGATCAAAGCCCGCTACGGCAAATGTCTGGGCTCCGCGGTAAACCCGGTGCTGCGGGAAGGTAACTCTGATCGCCGCGCTCCCCTGGCGGTGAAAAATTACGCCCGCAAAAATCCGCACCCCATGGGCGAGTGGAAACAGTGGTCACAAACCCACGTATCCCACATGGATGAGGGCGACTTCTACGACGGCGAAAAGTCCATCACCACCGACAAGCCCCGCAAGGTGAAAATGGTATTGACCACCGCCGACGGCGAGACTGTGGTGCTGAAGGAAAGCATCCCAGTCCAGGCTGGCGAAGTGGTTGATTCGATGTTTATGCGGAAGAAGTCGCTGTGCGAATTTTTTGAACGGGAAATGAACGACTGCAAAGAAGCGGACATCCTGTTCTCGCTTCACGTCAAGGCCACCATGATGAAGGTGTCCCATCCCATCGTGTTTGGCCACTGTGTCAGGATCTTCTACAAAGACGCCTTTGCAAAACACGCCGCCTTATTCGACGAGCTGGATTTCAATGCCAACAACGGCATGTCGGTACTGTGGGACAAGGTCGACAGCCTGCCCAGCACCCTGCGCGAGGAGGTGCGGCGTGATTTTCTTGCCTGCCAGGAACATCGGCCCGGGCTGGCGATGGTTGACTCCGATCGGGGCATCACCAATTTTCACTCACCCAGTGACGTGATCGTCGATGCATCCATGCCGTCGATGATCCGATCCGGCGGCAAAATGTGGGGAGCCGACGGTAAGCCTCGAGACTGCAAAGCCGTGTTGCCCGAATCCACCTTCGCGCGGATCTACCAGGAGCTGATCAATTTCTGTAAATGGCACGGCAACTTCGACCCAACCACCATGGGCACGGTGCCCAACGTCGGACTGATGGCACAAAAAGCCGAGGAATACGGATCCCACGACAAAACCTTCGAAGCAACCGAGCCCGGTGTCGCCGATATTATCGATATTGAAACCGGCGAAGTACTGCTGTCGCAAAACCTGGAAGAGGGCGACATCTGGCGCATGTGTCAGGTCAGGGACGCGGCCATCAGAGACTGGGTGAAACTGGCGGTCACCCGCGCCCGGGACTCCGGCACACCCGCCGTGTTCTGGCTGGACCCTTACCGTCCCCACGAAAACGAGTTGATCAAGAAGGTGAGAGAGTATCTGAAAGATCACGATACCGAAGGCCTGGATATCCAGATCATGTCCCAGGTTCGCGCCATGCGTTTTACCCTTGAACGGGTGTATCGCGGCCTGGACACCATTTCGGTCACCGGCAACATCCTGCGCGACTACCTGACCGACCTGTTCCCAATCATGGAATTGGGCACATCGGCAAAGATGCTGTCTATCGTGCCACTGATGGCCGGCGGCGGACTGTTCGAAACCGGCGCCGGCGGCTCAGCACCCAAACACGTACAGCAACTGGTGGAAGAAAATCACCTGCGCTGGGACTCCCTGGGCGAACTGTTGGCGTTGGCCGTATCCCTGGAGGAATTGGGCAAAAAGCAGGGCAATCCGAAGATTGGCATCATGGCCAAGACCCTGGACCTTGCCACCGAGATGCTGCTGGACCAAGGTCGTTCACCCTCGCGGCGCACCGGCGAGCTGGACAACCGGGGCAGCCACTTCTACCTGACCCTTTATTGGGCCCAGGCACTGGCTGAGCAAAGCGACGATGCCGATCTGGCAGCCCAATTTGCCCCACTGGCCAAAACTCTGGCTGACAATGAACAGAAAATTATTGAAGAGATGCGGGCGGTGCAGGGCCAGCCTGTAGATATTGGCGGCTACTACTATGCCGACCCCAAAAAGACCGAAGCGGTGATGCGCCCAAGCGCCACCTTCAACGCGGCTTTAAGCGAAGCCAGTGAGATGCTGGCTGCGGCAAGCCGCTAACCACCCAGGGCCACCCAAGCGGCCCCCTGGGCCGCTTAATCAAACAGGCCGGATCCTACGACGAGCCGGGGCGGATTACTGGCGTAGATCTCCCCGCGGGTAAGTATGATCAGGTAGTATGGCGCGCTTAATTCACCGACCCACCGAACCACTGCGAAACAACAGGAGCTACTTTGAGCTTGGAACTAACAGGAAAAATTATCCAGGTGCTGCCGGAGCAAACCGGCACCTCACAACGGGGTCCATGGCGCAAGCAGGAGTACGTCATCGAAATCCCAGGTGAGTATGCGAAACAGGTTTGCTTCATGGCCTGGGGTGACAAGGTTGACGAGTTCGGCATCCAGCAAGGCCAGGAGCTAACGGTGGGTTTTGACCTGCAGAGCCGCGAGTTTAACGGGCGCTGGTATACCGACGTGAAGGCCTGGCGGGTGCAGCCTGCCGGGGGTCAGGGTGACGAGCAAAACATGGATCAAAGTATTCCCGAGGCTCGCGGCAGCAAGGGGCCTCAGCAGGTTCCTTCCCGAGACCAAATTCCGCCGGATTTTGACGACGACGTCCCTTTCTGACCCCAGCGTCAAAGTCAGGGGCAGCTTGATTCAACAAAAAATTCGGTCAGCTTGCCGCCAGTGATTTAGCCGAACCTCGCTTGCGGGACACTTCCCTGGGTTCCATCTATAGTTGGGAAATCCGAAACCCGAGCGATCGCCATGGACGACCTGGTCATAAACAGTGCTTACCTGTTATCGATGATTGCCCTGGCCATCGGCGACGTACTGCGGCTTCGGGTGCTGTTGCTTGGGGGCCAGGCGCTGTTTTTGTGGTGGGGCATATTGATCGCCAACGGACCGACCATGGTCTGGAACAGCGCATTCCTGCTGATCAATGCGGTGATGATCGCAAGAATCATCTGGGAACGGCGCCCCGTCGCTGTACCCAAGGAATTCATGGACATCTATCAACGCGTGTTTGCCGGCATGCGGCCGAGAGATTTCCTGATGTTATGGGAGCTGGGTGATCCCCACCGCCGGGACCAAGCCACCCTTGTGACCCAGGGTGAGGTTCCTTCTGAACTTCAGCTGGTGGTATCGGGTAGTGCGCGGGTTGTTCGCGATGGTGACCACATCGCCAACATCCAGCGCGGCGGGTTTGTTGCGGAAATGAGCCTGCTGACAGGCAAACCGGCGTCAGCCGACGTCAAAGCCGATGGGCCGGTGGAATACCTGGCCTGGAGCCGGCGAAAGCTGGCGAACCTGGAACGCCTTAACCCG
>CAYGPO010000047.1:22903-30242 GCA_964351665.1 uncultured Gammaproteobacteria bacterium
GCAAAGCGCCGCAGTACCGCCATGGGAACCACCTCCACCGCTCGCTGATGGGTGGATCGCAAGTACACACGGGGAGCCGCATCGTTTTCATAGGCCTCCAGCCAGCGCCCGGCGCAGAGGCACCATCGATCTCCTGCAGCCAAACCGGCAAAACCAAAGGCCGGCTGTGGCGTGCTGAGATCGTTTCCGCGCCCTTTGGAAAATGACAGAAATTCTTCGGTGAGCTGGGCGCAAACGGTGTGGGACCCACGATCTTCACGGCAGGTGTTGCAGTGTCCGTCGCGGAAAAACCCTGTCACAGGGGCGTCGCTGCAGGCCATCAGCGGCTCACCCAGCACATTGATTGAATCGTCTTTTTCCATCGAAGCTGGCTTTTGTCCCGTAGCTTCTCAGCGGCTTGCCGAGCTTCACAGCTTAACGGCCTGGCCGGCGTCCGCCAAGCACACTAGCCCGTTAGGTAAAAAAGCTCATCTCAGCGACCACTGAGTTTTCAAATCTGCCGGCATAACGCGCTGGTGTCGGCTGCAGAGCAGTCTCAGCCACGGTGGTGATCAGCCATGGGCAAAAACCAGAGTTCTGAGAACGGCGTGAAATGCGAGTACGAACAGACACAGGGTCGACAAGGAGAACAGCACAACACGGACCTTAACCACGTTCACCAGCCCCTGCCACAGGCTGTGGAGAATACGCAACACTACATAGCCCCAGGCCGCCATCACGTTCACCGTGGAGACGTCGCCGGAAATGGCCAGCACACCGATCACGGCATAAAACAGGGTTGGCTGCTCCATCAGATGGGTGTAGTTGTGGGATACCCAGTTCACCTTGGCAGGCATGTTCTGCTCTACGTCCACGTAGCGCCCGCCCGGCGGCGAGTTTTTCAGATCAACCCCGGCTTTGGCGAAGGCAGGAAATCTTGTTACCACTAGCCAAGCCAGCACCAGTAGAGACCAAAAAATCAGCACAGCAGCCGGGCCAAGTAGTGGGTTCATGGTAGATCCTTTCGTTGAGTTAACATCACGCATCTTCCCAAAGCTGGGCTGTCGAAGCCAGCCAAGCTAAGCGGATCAGCAGCGCTTTATCAGCCAATCGGGAAGGGATACGTCTGTTCGCTTGCCCATGGTTTCAAAATAAGACCCATTGCGCCAGATCAAACGAGACTATCATGGCAATTGTGTCGGTGGGAATTGTGCATCAGCCACAAAGCAAAAGGGCCTTGATGGGGCAAGTAGCTGAATCCAACTTAGCGCATTTTTTGGTTAACATGCAGGCATACATCGCACAGAGCTGCTTATGAAGACCGTACTGATTACCGGCTGCAATCGAGGCATTGGGCTTGAGTTTGTTGAGCAATACGCCGCCGCGGGCTGGCAGGTATTAGCCACCTGCAGAGATCCGGCGTCGGCGCCGGAGCTTGAGGCCTTGGCCCACCAGTATTCCGCAGTCGAGGTCCAGCGGCTGGATGTTTCTGATCAGGCCAACGTGCAGAAACTGGCTGAGGATTTGTCCAATGATGACTTGGATCAGCTGATTCACAATGCCGGGTTTTATCCACCCCAGGGGGGTCAACTGGACACCGCAGACCCCGGCCCCTGGCTAAATGCCTTCGCCATTAACACCATTGCGCCGCTCATGATCACCCGCGCTTTACTGCCCAATCTGCTGGCGGGCGCAGACAAAAAGGTCGCCATCCTCAGCAGCAAAGTGGGCAGCATTGAGGACAATCACTCGGGGGGCAGCTATGCCTATCGTTCATCAAAGACCGCCGTCAACCAGGTGATGAAAAGTCTTTCCATTGATCTTGCCGGCCAGGATATCAAGGTGGTGTCCCTGCACCCGGGCTGGGTGAAAACAGCAATGGGCGGGCCCAACGCGCTGATCACCGTTGAGCAAAGTGTCAGGGGCATGCGCCAGGTGCTGGCCGATCTTGGCCCGGCCCAGTCTGGACAGTTTTTTAACTATGACGGTGCGCCTATTCCCTGGTAGTCAAAACCTCAGACTCCCGGTCTGCCGCTATTCTCAGCGCCGATCTTCAGCAATCATTGCAGCCGCTTTATCGGCAATCATCATGACGGGCCCATTGGTGTTGGCCCGGGGAATGACCGGAATAATCGACGCGTCCACTACCCGCAGCCCGTCCACGCCCCGCACCCGCAGACGGGGATCTACCACCGAGCTGTCGCCTGCGCCCATGGCGCAGGTGCCCGAAGGGTGGTCCGCACGGAACGCCGCCTGCCTGAGATAGGCGTGCCACTCGTCCCTCCCCGCATCAGCGGCCAGGGGAAAATCAATCTCGGTAATAAAGGCCTTTAAGGGCTCAGCGTTGACAATATTCAGCGCCGTCCTGGCCGCCTCTGCCAACCGGTCCAGATCCTGCTCACAGTCCATCATCAGATGCTCCACCATGGGGGTTTCCAGGGCATCGGCAGACCGGATCGTGACCCTGCCCCGGGACTGGGGCGTCATCAGGCAGCAGGCCATAGAGAAGCCGTCGCGCCGACTGAGAGACACGCCGTTGCCAGCGGCATTGATGCTGAAATTTACCGGGCTCAGCAAGATCTGAAGATCCGGGGCAGCTTCCGTCTGCGTCGAGGCAGCCAGCACCTGGGCCAGGGTTGTGCCCACCGCTGCTGGCCCCTTGCCTCGCAGCAGCCAGTTAAGCAGCACAAAGGGCACGCGGTGTAGCCGTCCGGCTCGATTGAAGGAAGGTAAGGAGGTAAAGGCTTTCACGTAGACAGCCGGATGCTCCATCAGATTGGCGCCCACCCCCTTGGCATCTCGCAGCACCTCAATAGCGTATTCCTGCAGGCTGTCGGCGGGCCCAATCCCGCTATGCATCAGCAGACTGGGTGAACCTATAGCGCCGCAGCTGACGATGACCTCGCCGCCGCAGCGGGTCTGTTTTAGCTCGCCGTCGCGATAGTATTCCACGCCCTTCGCGCAGCCGGTTTCGATTAATACTCGGGTCACCTGACATCCCGTCCGGACCTCCAGGTTGGCTCGACCCATTACCGGCTTCAAAAACGCCTGGGCTGCGCAGTGGCGTCTTCCGTTGTTTATTGACGATTGAGTGACTGCCACTCCCAAGGGGTCCGCGCCGTTGTAGTCGGCATTAAAGGGGTGGCCACAGTTTTGCGCGGCTTTAAGCCAGGTTTCTAGCAGTTTTGGCCGGACCGCCGGGAAACTCACCGACACCGGCCCCGAAGCTCCCCGATAGGTGTCTGCGCCGCCTTCGTAGCTCTCTATGGCGCGGAAATGCGGCAGGACAGAATCATAATCCCATCCAGAGCAACCCAGGCCCTCCCAACCGTCGTAGTCAGCCGGCGCGCCGCGAATAAACAGCATGCCGTTGATGGCGCTGGATCCACCAAGCCCCCGACCGCCGGACCAGGTGTCTACGGCATCGTTGCGCGATGGGTCCGGGGTGGCGGGATATCGCCAATTGTATCGTTCCTTGAATATGGCCGATGCGAGCCCCGCTGGCACTCGGATATCCAGCGCATTGTTGTTTCCGCCAGCTTCCAGCAGCAACACCTTCATCGCTGGATTTTCCGACAGGCGATTAGCCAATACGCAGCCGGCAGAGCCCGCGCCGACGATAATGTAGTCCCAGACTTCCGATGTCATTGCTTTATCCAATCCCTAGTGGGCCGTTTGGTAAAAAAGGTAACCAGCCGCAAACCCCAGCAACAAGCAAGCGACATTTCATGGCCCTATTTCAACCCCGGCCTTATGAGCATGCAGGTGTCCCTGGATCCGCAAGCGCTGGAGGATTAGCCACAATAGACGCGGTTTTCAGCGCTCTCAAACCGCGGGATTTAGGCCATGAAATTGAGCCGGTGAAAGCCAACAACGTGATGGACGTGCGCCAAAGCAAAATCTATGGGCAGCGAACCACCGCTATTGACCATGAGTATATTCCAAATGCTCCCAGGAAAGCCTGGCGGCGACGGGCATCGGGATAATGATGCTGAGTTCGCCGCCATCCCAAGCAGTGATCAGCTCAGCTGGGCAGCCCCAGATCCCCTCTGCTTGTGGATGCTATGTTAACTTTCATCGGTTATGCTCAATTCTCTCTTACTTGTAGCCCTTTCACTTATGGCACCCACCGCCTCGGACAGTCCTATGGATCTGCTTGCACTGGCCGCAGCGCCGTGGATTGTTGTCGATGACGGCGTGATGGGTGGACGCTCAGCCGGGCGGGTCAAAGTGATAGACGGCACCACCGTGTTCTCAGGAGAGTTGTCGCTGGAAAACAACGGCGGATTTTCCTCCATCCGTTTGCCATTGAGTCAGTCCCTGGAAGGACTGTCCGGAATCCGCCTTACGGTGCGGGGCGATGGCCGGCGTTATCAGCTGCGGCTGCGGAACGGCAACCGCTTTGATGGCGTTGCCTGGGGTACGGATTTCCCTACCCTCAGCCAGTGGTCAACTGTGGATATCCCCTTTGATCGCTTCCAGCCCGGTTTCAGGGGTCGGTCTGTGCCCCAGGCAGGCCCGGTGGTTGCCGGCGAAGTTGGCCAGATTGGGATTGTCCTGGCTGATAAAAATCCCGGCCCCTTTGAACTTGAAATTCGATCCCTTGAGGGCATCACAGTGTCCGAGGACGCCGCACGTTGAATCAGATATTTATGCCAGATTGAACCGAGCAAACGCCCCGCCTGTTGGCAGTCCTGCCATTGGCTCGGCAGCTGTAGTTTTAGGTCAAAAAAAGGGAGAGCCTTCGATGATATCTTCGCCTTACCTGTTGCAGCGCGCTGCCTCCCTGGCACGGGGCGGCCCTGAAGGGCGCCCGTACCCGGGCCGCTCCATCGGGCTATTGCTGCTGGTATTGGGATGGCTGCCAGGGTCATTGCTGGCTCAGCCGCCCCAAGACTACGTTCCCGACGTGGTGTATGAAAGTGATGATGGCGCAACCTCCGTTGAGGCTATGGGCAACGGCGTTTATCTGTTTCGCTGGCAGCCGGGGCTTTACGTCAGCCCTTTCTTGGTTGCCGATGACCAGGTGTTGGCCGTTGACCCTATCAATGCAGCGGTCGCCGTGTTGTATCGACAAGCTGTCGCGGCGGTGACCGACGCACCGATTACCAAAATTGTGTATAGCCATGACCATCGGGACCACATCGTCGGCGCCGATGTTTTGGCGCCCAATGCTCAGCGGTACGCTCATCGGGGTACGGCGGCAACCATTAAGCGGAGGGCAGACCCAGATATTCCCCTGCCCACGGTACTGGTAGATGATGGCGACCGCATAGCGGTAGGGCAACGCTCCCTGGGGGTTCACTATTTTGGCCCCAATCACGGCGCCTCCAATATCGCCCTGTCTTTTGACACCGCCAGCGGCATGATGCTGGTGCTGGTGGACACCATCGAAATCGGCATCGTGCCCTACCGATCGCTGCCCGACACCAATTTCCATGGCTACCTCACCTCCCTGGAACGAGCAATGGCGCTGCAGCCAAGGTGGGTGCTGGGCGGCCATAGCGGGCCGGGATCAGGGCTTTGGCTGAACCAGTTTCACCAGTATTTTGAGGATATGCGCCAGGCCCTGGCCCAGGCCGAGAAAAATCACCCTTTTGTGGGTCCGGCGGCCGGCGAAGACTTTATCCACGCCAGCGAGCGACAAAATCGCGCCGTCATCGTTGATACGGTGAACCAACTAAGGCCCAAATACGGCAGCTGGTACGGCTTTGAGGAATGGGCCCCGATGAACGCTGACTCCATACGGATGGCCATCATCATCGGTCAATAGCGCGCCAGCCAGTAAGCACCATGGTGGAAGCTGAGTCCATGGCCAAGACCGAAGCTGGCACTCATGCTCAGCGCCAGGCAGAGACCTCCGCCGCTAAGTCACCGCTCGAAGCCGTCGGCAAAGATCAGCTCCGTGGGCGCAACACCCTGGGCCCGCACTGCAAACGAATAGGGATTTTCATCAGCGTCGGTGTTCAATACCGTGATCACCGCGGTGGCGGTATCTAGCCCTTGAGGGGTAAAGCTGAGCTGAAATTCGTGAGGCGTCGTTGCCAGAAAGGGTGATGCCGCGGCGCAAAGACCCTGCGCCGTCGATGGTGAGGGATGAGTCGATATTGATCTGCCCCTGGGTCAGCGTGATAATGCCGCCGCCCAGCGCCGGGGCAAACTCAATTACGTCAGGCAGGACTAAATCCCCCGCAGGGCAGCCGGCCTGGGCCGTGTTGGTGTTAGCAGCATTTACCGCAGTCGGAGTGTACAGCCCACAACAAAGGCGCTGTCCGATAGAGAATTGACCGAAATGGTGGCTGCAGACACGTCCTTTTGACCGGTGAGCGCCAGAGCAATGGAAGCTGCTAAAAGGGTGGATTGCTCGTACATAGAATAGACTACTTAAGGAAATTTCAGGGGCTTTACGCCATCGCGAAGAGTTTTTCAGCCTGCTGTTGGATTAATTTCAGGTCACTAACGGGACAAAACACCACAATTGCGATAAAAAAGATCGCGGCACCTATTAGAGGCCAAAAACTCTGGAAGTATACAGACCCAGTATTCCCCATCAGCATGAGGTCTGGGCTGGAACAATCTCGCGAACTGCCCGACTACTCATGCAGACCGGAACGGTTATTCATTACCTGGCAACTATCTGGCGAAATAAGTTTACTATGACATCAAACACCGAACACACGCCCACAGCGGAGCCCAACCCTTCATCTGAGAAAAAAATTGTGATCGGGGTTGCGGCTATTGTAGTCACCTTGATTTCAGCCGCCATGGGTATTGGCATTTATCTCATGGGGCCGTCTCTGGAACTGATCAACAACGCACGACAGTCTGAGCAGTGGCCCCAGACCAACGCTCAAATTGCATCGGCCAGGGTTGCGTTCTTGGAGGGCCCGGTGGCCCAGGGCAACAGCCTATGGATTCCCGAGGTCAGCTACACCTATCAGGTTGATGGCAATAGCTACCAGGGCAGCCAGATTCGCTTTGCCCATTTGGATTTTCGCCGACGTGGTGCACGGCAACGGGCGCAAGAGGTGATCAATCCCTATGCCAATTTCCCCACGGTTGTTGTTCACTACAAGCCCGATCAACCCGAGGTTTCGGTGCTGGAGCCCGGCCTTACCCTCCGAAGCTTCTCCCTGATCACCGATGCTATTGGGTTCTTCTTCATAGGCCTGGTGCTGATGGCGGTGGCGGGCTGGATTTTCTGGCCGCGCAAAGCAGACCGGAACACCTAGCCGCCTGTTGAAAAAACCGCATTTCTTACAGTCTGCGCCGTAGAAACTTACGGGCTGCAAATCCGCGCTCATCGAAAGTTTCTACGGCGCAGACTCCTAGCCCGCATTATTCATTAAGGTCGCTGATG
>CAYGPO010000048.1:0-30014 GCA_964351665.1 uncultured Gammaproteobacteria bacterium
GGATCTATACCTACCAGGACGAAAACGGCATCACCCACTTCACCGATCGCCCGCCCAATACCGAGCAGCCGGTGGAGGAGCGAGTGGTTCGGGTGGACGAAACCCCCATGGTCAGCGTCCGTCAAGGCGGCAAACCGGAAGCAAGAGAGTACTATTTCACCAGCCGCTGGCATGGACCTGCCAGCGTTTCTATTTCCTTCAGTAAGGCGATCAACGTGCGCGCCGACCCGCCCCTGCCGGCGACCTTTTTGCTGCCGGGTGACAGCGAAAGCCATTTGCTGACGGTGCACCAGGCCAATCGGCGGCTGTCCAGCGAGTATGGCCTTGAGTTTCGCAACGTGCCCGGCGACCCCAGTGCCAGCCCGGATCTGCGCCAGCGTTACGCGCTGCCGTTTCGCCGCGGCCAGCGTTTTTACATTGGCCAGGGTTTTGGCGGCGTGGCCACCCATACAGACAGTCAGTCATATTACGCGTTGGATATTGGGATGCCTGAAGGGACGCCGGTGTTGGCCGCCCGGGACGGGATCGTTATGCACGTGGAGGAGGATTTTTATGGCGCCGGCACCGATGAGCGTCGCTTTGCTGGCCGCGCCAACAGCGTCCGAGTTCTGCATGTTGACGGCAGTATGGCGGTCTATGCCCACCTGGCCCTTGAAAGCGTAGCGGTTAAGCCGGGCCGGGTTGTGACCACCGGCGAACTGCTGGGTCTTTCTGGCAACACCGGCTATTCCACCGGGCCCCACCTGCATTTTGTGATCCAGCGGAATCTGGGTGGAGAACTGAAATCCCTGCCGTTTCGGTTTATCGATGGATCCCAGCAGGGCTTGATACCTGAGGCCGGCAACTGGCTATCTCATTAACGTTAACCAACCGGCAGGCAGCGCGTTTAAGGTGACGACGGCGGACTTTGCGCGCCGGCGATGGGAGCCAGTACCGCGAGTATTGCGTTTCTCAAGACACTAAGAATAACCGTGTTTCGACGCTGGATTCCCAGAAAATCCCCCCGGCGGCTGCGGGCGTTTGCGGCGGCGGCCCACATGTCCTTTATAATGTCGGGCTAACTTCACGAATACCCGACCATGTCCGCTTTTACCGATGAAATCGCCCGCCGGCGAACTTTCGCGATTATTTCGCATCCCGACGCTGGCAAAACCACCCTGACCGAAAAACTGCTGCTGTTTGGCGGAGCCATCCAGATGGCGGGAGCGGTGAAGGCCAAGAAAGCGGCCCGCCACGCCACCTCAGACTGGATGGCCCTGGAGCAGGAGCGGGGTATCTCGGTGACCTCATCGGTGATGCAGTTTCAGCACGCCGGGCGGATCGTCAACCTGCTCGACACCCCCGGCCACGCCGATTTTTCCGAAGATACCTATCGCACCCTGACCGCGGTGGATTCGGCCCTGATGGTGATCGACTGTGCCAAAGGCGTGGAGGAACGCACCATCAAGCTGATGGATGTTTGCCGCCTGCGAACCACACCTATCTTTACCTTTATCAACAAGCTGGACCGGGAAGGCCGTGATCCTGTAGACCTGCTGGACGAGGTGGAAGAGGTGCTGAAAATTGCCTGTGCGCCCATCACCTGGCCGGTGGGCATGGGCAAGCGGCTGAAAGGGGTCTACCACCTGCTGGAAGACGCCATTTATCTCTACGAATCGGGCCGCAATTACGTCAAGCAGGACGCTGCCATTATTAAAGGGCTGAATAACCCAGAGCTGGACACGGCGCTGGGCACTATGGCTGATGAACTGCGTGAGGAAATTGAGCTGGTGCAGGGAGCCAGCCATAAATTTGACCGTGAGACCTATCTGCAGGGTGATCTGAGCCCGGTGTTTTTTGGTTCAGCCATCAACAATTTTGGCGTAACGCCGCTGCTGGACGCCTTTGTGGAAAACGCCCCGCCGCCCCAGCCCCGCAGCACCCAAACCCGTGAAGTGGAGCCCTCCGAGCCCAACTTCACCGGCTTTTGTTTTAAGATCCAGGCCAATATGGATCCGGCTCACCGGGATCGGGTGGCCTTCGTGCGGGTTTGCTCAGGAGAGTTTTCCCAGGGCATGAAGCTTCGCCAAAGCCGCATTGATAAGCAGGTTAAAATCGCCAACGCCCTGACCTTTATGGCCCAGGACCGGGGCGCCGTGGACACCGCCTACGCGGGGGATATCGTGGGTTTGCACAACCACGGTACGATCCGCATCGGCGACACCTTCTCGGAAGGGGAGAAGCTGCAGTTCACCGGTATTCCCAGCTTTGCGCCAGAATTATTCCAGCGCGCCCGGCTGCGCGATCCGCTGAAACTGAA
This sequence comes from uncultured Gammaproteobacteria bacterium, assembly GCA_964351665.1. GTDB lineage: Bacteria > Pseudomonadota > Gammaproteobacteria > Xanthomonadales > SZUA-38 > JANQOZ01. Next base: position 2,300 of record CAYGPO010000048.1, read on the forward strand.
GCAGCTGTCCAAAGGGCTGGAGCAGCTGTCCGAGGAGGGCGCCACCCAGTTTTTCAAACCCATGCTGGGTAATGAGCTGGTGCTGGGCGCCGTTGGCGTACTGCAGTTTGAGGTGGTGGCTTATCGGCTTAAGGCGGAATACCACGTAGACGCAATCTTTGAGCCGGTCAACGTGGTTACCGCTCGCTGGGTTACCGGCGATGACAAAAAGATCGACGAGTTCAAGGCCAAGCTGGATATGAACCTGGGCACCGACGGCCACGGCGATCTTGTCTACCTGGCTCCCAGTCGGGTCAACCTGCGGCTGACCGAAGAACGCTGGCCTGAGCTGACCTTTAACGCCACCCGGGAACAGGTCTGATCCACTGAGGGGCGCAGGCTGTGGCGTCGAGGCTGCCTGTCGCAGGGGCAGATCGCTGGCCACAAAACCCTTGGCAAACAGCCCATCGGATAGATCGTTCACCTGCGCAAGGGCGATGGCGGCGGCAATCCTGGCCCGCTATCGCTTACCCGCGGTGGGCGAACCGGATTGTGGGTTCAGCTGTTCGCGTCCAGGTGCTGGAGAAAATACAGCCCGGCATAGACTTTTGGGTCCACCATCAGGCCCTGGGCCTGCTGCTTTTCCAGCCAGTCATGGCAGTCGCCCTGGGCCACCCGGTGGACGGTGATATTTTCCCCGGCAACGCCGCCTCCAGGGCCCGTGCGCTGGGGGTTTAGGGCCAGGAAGAAGTGAATCACCTCGTTGGTCAGCCCGGCAGAAGTGGGGCCCCGGGTCAGAGCGGTCATTGATCGGGCCAGGTATCCACATTCTTCTTCCAGTTCCCGGCTGGCGGCGGTTTGCAGGGATTCATCGCTGCCGCCGGGCTCGTCGCCCACCAAACCTGCGGGAAACTCAATAACCCGCGTATTTAAGGGCGGGCGAAACTGTTCGGTAAACAGCAGTTCTCCCTGCTCGGTGCGGGCTACGATCACCACCACCGCCGAGGCGTTGGTTCGTTCGCAATACTCCCAGCTGCCGGTCTTTTTCAGGGAAAGGAACTTGCCGCGGTAAAGTTGGGTCATAGTGGGGTCACCAAAACGGTGCGAGATTGGTCATACACCCCGCAAAACCGTTGATTATGGCCAATCAAGGCCCCACTTGCATTCACTGACGGCCATCGACAGTTTCAGCCTGTGAAGGAAAATCCCGTGAAAATCCATTCTAAGTTCATCCGCCCAGGTCGATTATTTAGTCTCCTGCTTGGCCTAATCTTCCTATCAGGGTTGTTCAGTGCCGATCTGCTGGCTCAGCCAGCAGCTCCTGATTCCGCCGCTTCAGCCCCCCAGGCGCCAACCCTGGAACAGGAAATGAACCCCCAGCGACTGATGGCGGTGATGGCCGAAGCCCAGAAAGCCGGCGATTTCCCCACCATGGAAAAGGCCGCCTTCCAGCTGGTCAGGCTGCGTCCTCAGGTGGGCACTTTTCATTATTTCCTGGTCAAGGCCTACGCCCTGCAGGACAAAAAAAGTGAGGCCTACAACGCGCTATTGCGGCTTAGCAATCAAGGGCTAACCTTTGATCTGAGCGCCGATCCGGATCTTGAAAACATTCGCGGCACCCAGGTCTTTGACTTCCTGGTGGAGGGTCTGCAAAAAAATGCCGAGATGAAGGGTGAAGTCGCCAGAACCGTCACCTTAGGTCAGACCGGCCTGCTGGCCGACGGGCTGGCCTTTGATCCAAAAAAACGTGAAATGCTGATTGGCAGTGTGACCCAGGGGGTGGTTTACCGGATTCTCGAGGGCGGTGAATTGAAGCCTTTGGTTGCCGCCAACCAGGACAACGGCCTGCTGGGCGTGTTTGATATCGCCGTGGACAACGCCAGTCGGTCCCTGTGGGTGTCCTCTGCCGCGGTACCCCATTACAGCAAGATCCGATTTCAGGACGCGGGTTACTCCGGTGTATTCCAGTTTGATCTGGACAGCGGCCAGATCCGTCGACGTTTCGACGTGCCGGGCAGAGACCCAGGCAACAAGCTGGTCAACCTCACCGTGGCCAGCGATGGCAAGGTGTATGCCGCCAATGCGGCCAAGCATGAGGTGTACCAGATCGACGTTGAACGTGAGCGCATGACGCGGATCTTCAGCGCGCCAGGATTCACCTCCATTCGTGGCCTGGCGGTTTCACCGGATGCCAAAACCCTCTACTTCTCCGACTACGAGCTGGGTCTGTTCGGCGTCAACCTTGAGACCGAAAAGGCCTTTATGGTCCGGACCCCGGCCACGGTCAATCTGGGCGGGGTCGATAGCCTGTCCTGGTACAAAGACGGCATGGTGGTTTTGCAAAACGGTAACCTGCCCCATCGGGCTCTGAGGTTAAGCTTAAACGACGAAGGCAACGCCGTGACCGGCGCGGTCCCTTTGCTGGCCAATCATCCGCTGTTTCTGGCGCCCAGTGAGGGCATCGTGGTGGGCGACCTGTACCACATCATTGCCAACGGCAATGCGCCCCTTTACAACAACGCCTCGGGCAAGCCCAATGATCCCAGTCAGATCAAAGCCCAGGCAATTGTGACCGTCAACGCCAACGTGGATATGTCCGCCAAACCGGTGCCAAAGGCGCTGTAGCAGGCCGTTGAAGCGCCTTGGATGGGTTTGCCCACTAGGGCCGGTCAGCGGCCAGTCGGGCAATCCGTTGGCGCAGGCCAGGGCCAAAGTTGAGGTAATCCAGCAGGTCGTTAACTGCCCCCATGTCCGCCGGTTTCAGGGTCAGTTCCGGCACCGGCTGAGGTAACGGGGCGTCGCAGGCGATAACCGTGAGTTTGCGGGCCAGTCTTGCGTCATTGCTATGGGCTTTCAGCTTGGCAGCAATGCTCTTGGCCCCTCTGAAGGAAAGAAAGGCGAATTCCGGGGCCCGCTGAAGGGCCGCCTCCAGGGTTTCGAAGTGGTTCAAAATGGCGCTGGCGGCCTTTGGCCCAATACCCGCGATGCCCTTGATGTTGTCCACCGCATCACCGGTCAAGGCCAGATAATCGGCAATCTGCTCGGGTGTTACGCCAAACTTTGCTTTAACCCCATGGTAGTCAGTGCGAATATTGCGGGCGAAATCCCATAGTTGATCGGTCGGCCGCAACAGCTGGGTCAGGTCTTTGTCGCTGCTGACAATGACGTGGTTCAGGTGGGCGCTTTCCGGCCGTCTGGCCAGGGTGCCAATGAGATCGTCGGCTTCATAGCGTTCATCGGAAAAACACTCAATGCCCATGGCCTCAGCCACCGCCCGACAGTGGGCAAACTGACGTTTTAGCTCAAGGGGTGCCGGCTCGCGATTGGCTTTGTAGGACGGTTCGATGTCGTTGCGAAAAGACGATTCCAGGCTTTCATCAAAGGCCACCGCCAGCTGAGCTGGCCGGGCCTGTTCCAGCAAGGAGCACAGAAAGCCGGTAAAACCATAGACCGCGTTGCTGGCGTTGCCATCGCTGTCGGTCATGTCGTTGGACATGCCAAAGTAAGCGCGAAACACGTAGACGCTGGCGTCTACCAGGTACAGCTCAGCCGGATCTGGCATGGCTGACCCCGGCCTTTGCCCCTTGCGCCTGGCGCAGCCGCTCCAGCAGTCGGCTGTTGCGGGGAAAGTGGGCCAGCAAAAACTCCATTTGGTCGGTCAAAATGCGCTTGCCCTGCAGGTAAACGTATTCGGCATGGGTGGGCGCAAAAGGAATCGCCAGCAGCTCCATTCCCGCACCTTCCGGGGTCCGGCCGGCCTTGTGGTTGTTGCAGCGCTTACAGGCCGTGACCACATTGCGCCAGTGATCATCACCCCCCTGGCACATGGGTGTGACATGGTCTCTGGACAAATCCCTGGTGGAAAAACGCTGGCCGCAGTACAGACACAGGTTGGAATCGCGACGAAACAGGGCGCGGTTGGTCAGGGGTGGAACGTAGTTGGCTCGGCGGTGGCCGGTATCAGCATGCACCCCGCGAGTGGCGACAATGGCGTTAATGTCGACAAAACTCTGCTTACCAGTGCGAGCACTGATGCCACCGTGAATGCGATAAAGCCTGGAGCCCAGGGAGTACACCACCAGGTCAAGTGCTACGTACTTAGCCGCCTGCTGGTAGTCAATCCACTCAATGGGCATACCTGCCACATCGGTGCGCAAAACTTCCAATCGAAGATCGGTCATCAGCAATGATCTTATAGCCGCGTTGGGTCAATGTAAGTTGAAACCGGTGATGGATCAACCGTCAGGGCCTGAAACGCTGGCCAGGATCTGCGCGATTCGCTGCCGGGCCTGGGGCAGATAGGCGCCGCCAAATAGATTGGCGTGGTTTAGCACGTGGTAAAGCTGGTACAGGGGTCGGCGCAGTGGGTAGCCCTGGTGCAGGGGCGCGGTGGCGTTGTAAGCGGCATAAAAACCTGGCCCGAAGCCGCCAAACAGCTCGGTCATGGCCAGATCGGTTTCCCGACAGCCGTGATAGCAGGCCGGGTCGTAAATCACCGCCTGGTCGCCGCAGGCGGCGTAGTTGCCGCCCCACAGGTCACCGTGCAGCAGGCTGGGATAGGGTATGTAGCCATCAAACAACGGCTCGATGACCTCACCGATGGCCTCAATCCCGTCCTCGATGGCCCTGTCCCGCAGCAGCAATGCTTGATGGCGCAATCGATGCTGGAGGAAAAACTGGACCCAGTCTTGAGTGGCTGGATTGGGCTGGGGCGTGGCGCCGATGCGATTATCTCTATGCCATCCAAAATAGCTTTGATGATGGCCGTGCAGCCGGGCCAGACCCTGCCCCAGAGCGGCGTCGCTGCGAACGGATTTTGGGGTTAGTTCCAGCAGTTCCATGGCCAGGAAACCTCGGCCAAGCAATTCGCCGTGGGCGATGGGCCTTGGAATCATCAGTCCGCTGTTGATCGAGGTCAGTGCTTCCAGCCCCTCGCACTCGGCGGCAAAGCCCTGGGCGTCCACCCCGCCGTACTTAACAAACACGCTCTCACCGGGAAATCGCAGTTCCACCGCGGTGTTGATATCCCCGCCGCTGATGGGTCTAACCAACACTCGCTGGTGATCTTCACCCAGGGTGCGACAAATCGCCGCCAGAAACTCAGGAGGCAAGAAACAGGTCGACCAACTGGTCGTGGCTGTGGTCCATGGCCAGGTCGCAGGCCGAAAGCCCGTTGATGTCTCGCAGGCGTTTGTTGGCGCCGGCTGTCAGCAGTTCCCGCACCGGGCCCAGCAGGCCTTTGGCAGCAGCTGCATGGAGGGCCGACCAGCCGGTCAGGTCCTGGCTGTCCAGGGCCGCGTCCCGTTCAATCAGCAGTTGAGTCAGCGGGGTTATGGCAGAGGTTTTCAGATCGGTCTTTTCATTGGTGCGCACCCCAAGCAGCAGCATCAGGGCGGTCTGCCCCTCATCGTTGGTGACATTTACCTCGGCACCTGCTGCCAGCAACGCTTCAATAGACCGAACGCCGTCGTCCACCTCATCGCTGTGCAGGGCGTTTTGCACTGCGGCCATCAACACCGTGCCCTGGGTCTCGTCTCGCTGGCGTACATCGGCACCCAGGCTGAGCAGGAGCTTGATCAAGCGGGGTTTCCAGCGAGCCGCCGCCAGCATCAGCGGGGTGACACCAAACTGCTGTCGTTGGTTGACATCAACGCCGCGATCCACCAACAGTCGCACCACTTCTCGGTGGTCTCCCAGTACCGCAGCGCCCAGGGGTGTTGTGCCGTTGGCCGCGGCAAGATTGCCGTCGGCACCCGCGGCCAGCAACGCTCCCACCACGTTGGGATGCCCTGCACCCGCGGCTCTTAACAGCGGCGAACACAGCGCGCTGTCTCGCTCATTGACGTTGTGTCCCTGGGCCAGCAGGCGCTTGATTCTTCCAAGATTGCCTTCAACGGCCGCCTTTACCAGCTGGCCTGGTTCCGGCTTGCTGCGTCCAGGCTCAGGCTCAGCCTGGGCGCCGCGCATCAGCATGGTCTGCAGCGTTGAGTTGCCCTGCTCCATGACCAGTCCAAGGGGTGATACGCCTTCGGCGTTGCTAAGGCGTGGATCTGCGCCGGCTTTCATCAGGGCCCTGAGCACCCCTAACTGAGCCGGTCGCTCATGTTCCAGTGCTCTCATTAGGGCTGTATTGCCACCTTCGTCCTGGACATTGACCTGCGCACCGGCAGACAGCAGGGCGTTCACGAACCGCTTATCTCGACGAACCGCCGCCCAGTGCAGGGCGGTTCTGCCCAGGTTGTCCTGTTCCTCGATGATGGCGCCGTCGGTGATCAGCCGGGCGGCCAGGTCAGCCAGTTGGGATTCGTGGGTGTCGTCCAGCGCTTCGCTGGATTCATGCTGGGCGTCCGCGAATCCGGCAATCCATATCAGCTGCTGGCCACCTGCAGTTACCTGGGCGCCACGGGACAGCAGCAATTCTGCGATGTCTACCGGGGTTGGAGACTGCTGCAGGATGCAGCTCAGCAATGATTCGCCAGACCTGGACTGGGCGTTGGCGCCCAGGCCATTTTCCAGCAGCCAGCGCGGTGCCATGGCCCTGCCAGCGGCCACTGAATTGAGAAACGCTGAGGACAGCCACCAGCCTGCCGCATCGGGCTGACTCAGCAACACCGCCTTCATTTGTTCGGTGTCATCCACCAGCGCCGCGTCCATCAGGCCGGCGTAACCCGCTTCTTCCTGTTCCTGCAGCTGCGCCTGGTCGGGCACAAACACCCCATCGCGGACCTGTTGGTCCGGGTCAGCGTCGTGATCCAGGGAAGGTCCCAGGTCTACCACCTCGGTGAGGACTTCGGCCTGGGCATCGGCGGTGATGAGGTCCGGGTCGCTGCCGGGATCAAAGTCCAGGGTAAGGTCGTCAGCCAGCGGGAACACCACCAGTTCGGGGGTGTCATCCAGGTCTATGGAAATGTCCACCGCACTGATCAATGCAGCGGTGGGGTCTTCTGGTACCTCTGCCAGGTCTAAGGTCGGGGCAGTCTGGTCCAATACGGTTTCCGCCGGCTGAGCATCTTCCGGCTGGCTGTTGGACAATGATTCATCCTGGCTGCGGCTATCAGCCCAATCCGCTTCATCGGTGGCTTCCGGAAACACGGGCTTTGGCACCGGCAGATCCTCGGGCACCAGCTGAAACGGTGGCGGCTCCGGGGGGGCGTCAGACGGCTGTGGCACTTCTGCCTGTGGTTCGGCCGCTGCTGGCTCAGGGGCTGGCTCAGGGGCTGGCTCAGGGGCTGGCTCAGACGCCACCGCCACCTCATGTTGGGTGGCCTGTTCATCGTCTGCCGATGGGAGGGTAATTGCCGGCATTACGATGGTTGCCGATTCCAGCTGGGTGCGACTGCGGGGATTGAGCTGTCGGGTTGCCCAGTCCCGATCCTGTTCGGTTTCGAACTGGGACAGGTCAATAAGCTTGTCGGACTCCTGTTCACCGGCGCCGGCGCCGGCATCTGCCAGGGCCGTCGGTGCGGACCGGGTGCCCAGGGCATCGGCGATCCGCCAACGTCCGGCGGCAGCGGCCAGATCTCCGGCCTTTTTGCCCTCCCGGTTGCTGACGTCGGGCTCTGCGCCCATTGCCATCAGCAGGCGGATGGTCTCAGCGTCGGCCCGGGTGGAACTGACGGCCACTAAGATGGCGGTTCGCCCGGGCTTATCTCGATGTTCGGTTTCTGGATTCCAGAACACCAGTCGTTCCAGCACCCCGTTGGCGCCGGAACGGGCCGCTTCCATCAGTGCATTGTTGCCAAAATCGTCCCGGGCGTTGATGTCGGCGCCGGCTTTCAGCAAGGCCTCGGCGATTTGCCCATTGCCTCGCAGTGCGGCGCCCATCAGGGCGGTGCGTCCCAGCTTGCCTCGGTGATTGACCTTGGCGCCATTTCGCAGCAGCAGTTCAACACCGGCGGGGTCGTCCCTGGGAGCCAGGGCAGATTCCGCCAGCGGTGACGCGCCCCGGGTAGGATTGACCTCCACATCATGGCTCAGCAGCAGGTCCATGGCCGGTAGCATGGCGGCGCCGGCGGCGGTGGCCAGTGGGGTCTTGCCGGCGCGGTTTTCCAGATTAAGATTGGCTCGGTGGGTGGATAGCAGCCCCAGGATCTGGGTGTCACCAAGCTGGGCGGCGAAGTGGGCGGCGCTGTCGCCGCTGGGCGCTGTTGCGTCTGCGTCAACGCCTTGCTCCAGCAACCATTTGGCTATCTGCAGGCGTTCGCTGCTGTTACCCGCTGCCAGGGCAACCAGCAGTGGAATCTGTTGCGGGTCGTTGAGGGCGTCGCTGTCGCGAGCAGCCAGCTGTTTCAGCTCTCGCAGGTTGCCATCAAACGCAGCGCGGGCCAGCGGGGTCTGCAGGTCGCTGCGAACCAGTAGAGGCACATTCCGAATCATTACAACGACAAATTTGCCAGGGCTTAATATTCAGCGCCTGATAGTACCCGATTTTGCGTTAGAAAATCATAAGTTAGATCCCATCTTTCGATTATCATGAGGCCCGGTGAGACCTGATGAGCTCTGGACACAGGCCCAATATTGCTATGAATACTGAACAATCCGATCTTCCTCCAGACCCAGTGCCCTCGCGATGGCAGCTGCTTGCCGACATACTCAGGTTTCAGGCCAAGCTGTTTGTTGACGGTTTACGGGATCTGCTAATGAGTCCGATCAGCCTGGTTGCGGGGCTCTACGGCCTGTTGTTTGAGCCCGCAACACCTCGCCGGCTGTTTGATCAGGTGCTGGGCCTTGGTCAGGAAACCGAACGGTGGATTAACCTATTTGGGCGTGAATCCAATGAGTCGGGGATTGATGATCTATTTAGCAATTTGGAACACCGCCTGCGCCAGCAGGTAGACCAGGGCGGCATGACGGCGTCAGCCAAGCAGCGTATTGATGAGTCTTTGGACCGGCTGCACCAGAAGGTCCAGGCGGCCAAGGCTGACAATCAGTCAGATTAGGTTTTGAAGGTCATCGGCACCGGCTGGCTTAGCAGCATTCTGGCGTGTTCCGGGCTTAAGGATTTGCCAATCAGGAAACCCTGGGCCAGATCACAACCCAGCTCGGTGATGTAATCCAGCTCGCTGGCGGTCTCTACACCTTCAACCACCACCTTCAGCTTTAGCGCAGCCATCAACGCCATTATGCCCCTGAGCAGTTCCCGACTGCGGGGTTCTGCATCCAGTGGCCTTACGAAGGCCTGATCAATTTTGGCGTAATCCACGTCCAGTTGGTACAGGGTCGCCAGGGAAGAGTAGCCGGTGCCAAAATCGTCCAGAGAGACCTGGAAACCCAGCTCATGGGCACGATCGATCCAGACATCGGTGGCCTGCATATCCACCGCCAGGCTTTCGGTGATTTCCAGTTTGATATCGGCTCGGCTGACCTGGTATTTCTCGGTAATCTGGGCCGCCTGCACAATGAAATCTGGATCGGCTATCTGTTTGGCAGAGACGTTGATACTCATGAACAGCTCACCGGCGCCGTAGCCGCTGGCGCGCTGAAAATCCGCCAGCTGGCGGCAGGCGGTATCGAAAACGAACAGGCCCACCGGCACAATCAGGGAAGTTTCTTCGGCGAGGGTAATAAACAGCGCCGGGGAAATGGGGCCGCGCTTGGGGTGTTCCCAGCGGGTTAGGGCCTCAAAGCCTGCCACCCTGCGTTCCACGCAGCTGAGCAGCGGCTGATAATAGACTCGCAGCTGCTGTTGCTGCAGCGCTTCCTTGAGTTCAGATTCCAGCCGGATTTTATCGATACCGTGGCGAATATATTCCCCCACCACGTCTTCAGAGATCAGTTCATCGGGCCCGGCCAGCAGTCCGCCTTCACCTTTCACCTTGTTCAGGCCGCTGCGGTAACGGTCCAGCAAGATTTTCACCAGCAGTTTGAGAATCGGGTCTGCCTGGGAAATACGGTCGGTGAGCTGGTCCCGGGTCACCACCATCAGCGAGGTTGCGCCGGTGGCGGTGGCGGTGGCGGTGCGGGGTGCACTGTCGATAACCCCCATTTCGCCAACAATTTCGCCGGGTTTGAGGCAGGTAAGAATCACCTGCTGACCTTCTGAGTCAGTGGTGATTTCCAGCCCGCCCTCTTCGATGATGTAGGCGCAGTCCGCGTGATCGCCCTCGCGAAACAATACCTCGCCATCGGCCAGCTCTCGAGTACTTCGATGCAGTTGATGGTTGGACACGCCCAACGCTCCCTGAAAACGTCTGCTGTCATGGCGCCATGGGTGGGACGGTCAGTCACCGCGCGCCCCAGCGGCAACTGGAGCGTAATGATACTGCAATCGCTGCAACGCTGCTGACGCCTGCTGTCATCAACCCGTGTAATGGCGACCGTTCCAGCGCAGTAGCTGGGGTCCGTCGCTGTTTCGGCACTGGAGGTCCCAAAACTCTGCGGTCAAAAAGCTCCCATATTGATGAGGGCGACAGCGAACGTCCGCCTGGCTGACTTGCCAGCGTCCTGACTGATGGGTTAGCAGCCTCAGCGGTAAGTCTGGAATGAACACGTCATAGCGCTTGCTGGCCGGCGCAATCAGAACCTCCAGACGTTGGTCTCGGTTGAGGTCGGCCAGTGCGATTTGAATCTGATGATCGGACTCACTGACAAACTGTGCCAGCAGATCCCTGGCCCAATCCGGCAGGTCCTCGGGGGCATGCCAGGTCAGTGGCTGGCCGGGTCCATGGCCGACTCCAGGAGCAGAGCGTGATTGCAGCAAAGTAGCACCAGCGGCACCTGCCAGGGCTAACAGCGCCGCCAGCAGCAGGGCATAAGGGGCTTTTCGGCGTCGCCGAGCGGGTTTTAACGTGCGTATGGGCGTTCTCATGGCGGCCATGGTGCCGTGGCGATGTGGCGTTCAGGTGGTCATGGTGGGGCCTTGCCCGGGCTAAATCGGCGTTGGGCCGACGTTGGGCCGACGTTAGGCCAGCAATAGGCCAGCACTAGGCCAGCGTTAGACCACCAGCGCCGTCGACAACTACGGAAACTGTCAGGCGGAGCTTAGTGGGCGAGTTCACCCAAGGGTTGCAGATGGCACCCAGGGCCCCAAAATAGCCATGATGCCTGTCTATCAATTTCAGCCGCCGATTGGGCCAAAAACCCGCTTCGGCAAGGTTTTGGCCGCCATTGCGGGTCTGAGTCTGGCCGCTTTGACCTTTTTTGTCGGGCTTTTTGTGGCGCTGGGTCTGATGGCTGTTGGGATTGTATTCCTGGCGGCGGTTAGAATTCGCCACTGGTGGCTGAGCCGCAACGGTGCTGGGGGTACGGCAGGTGGTGGTCCAGACGCCGCCCCGGGCCAGCCCCGCGGACCCAGTTCCCAATCCCCCGGCCAGGTCCTGGAAGGCGAATATAAGGTGGTCAAGCCCCCTTCCGATCAACCGTAAAGCCAGTTAATGCCTAGCAGTGAGACCGCCAGAAAGACCAGGCTCATCAGTCCCCCGGTCTTTAGGAAATCCACCACCCGATAACCTCCGGGGCCCATAATCAGGGCGCTGACCTGATGGGTGGGGATAAGGAATGCGTTGGACGCGGAAATCCCAACTATCAGGGCAAATACCGCCGGATCTTCACCCACCGCCAAAGCGATGTTGATGGCCAATGGCACCAACAGGGCGGTGGCACCCACGTTGGACATGACCAGGGTGAAAAAGGTTGTCAGGGTCGCCAGCAGTACCTGCAACGCCAGCACCGGAATATCGCCCAGGAATGCCAAAGCTTCCTGAGCAATCCAGGCTGCCGTGCCGGTGGTGTCCATGGCCAATCCCAGGGGAATCAAGCTGGCCAGCAGAAACACCGTTTTCCAGCTCACCGCCAGGTAGGCTTCATCCATGCTTAGGACCCGGGTCAAGATCATCCCCACGGCGCCCACCAGCAGACAGATGGAAAGGCGATATTGGGAGAAGATGATCAGTCCCATGGCCAATAGAAAAAATGCCAGGGCCCAGCCCACTTTGTTTGGCCGCTGCTCTTCTTTTGGCAGATCGGTGACCACCACAAAGTCCCGTTCACCGCTGGCCCGGCCCAGGTCGCGCCAGGTGCCGTGCATGATCAGCGTGTCGCCAACCTGCAGGGGCAGACTGCGCAGGCCCTGACGCATGACCTGATCTGCCCGCTGCAGCGCCAGTACGCTGAAGCCGTAAGCTTTGCGAAAGCGCACCTCCGAGACCGTCTTGCCCACCAGGCTAGACCCAGGAGTGATAACGCTTTCGGCAATACCTGCCCTGGAGGGATTGAGCAGCGCACCGAAGCTGGCAAGCCGCGGTTGAACCACCATGGCATTGCCGGTGGCGAACTGGCTGACCTGGTCCCTTTCACCCATGGCCCCCAATACGGTGCCTACCCAGATCATCTCCTCCGATGCCGGCGCTAAATGACGGTCATCACCGTTTCTTATGGCCACCAGGGACGGCGCCCCCTCCAGCTGCTCTGCCTCACCGATGGACAGGCCTACCAGTGGGCTTTCTGAGGTGACCAGCAGCTCGTAGACATCACCCTTTACCCCATACAGCTTGGCGAAATAGCTGCGGGTCCGGCCGGGCCGGCTTTTTTCCAGCAGCTGGTTTTTTGGCAGCAAAAAACGCCCAAACAGCAGGAAAAACAGCATGCCCGAGGCCAGTAGCATGAGTCCGATGGGCGTCACGTCAAAAAGATGAAAGGTGGTGACCGTGTCAGCCCCGTTGGGCAGATTGCGATTGGAGTTTTGTATCAGGTCGTTCAGCAGGATCAGTGGCGATGAGCCAACCATCGTTAAGGTGCCACCTAAGATGGCGCAAAAGCCCATGGGCATTAGCAGTCGGCTCAAACTGATCTGACTGCGGGTGGCGATTCGGCTGATCACCGGCAGGAACAGGGCGGTGGCGCCGACGTTCTGCATGAAGCCGGAGATCACACCCACGGTGCCGGACACCAGCGGGATAATTCTGGCCTCGGTCCTGCCGCCCAGACGAAGAATCACCCCGGCAACCACCGCCATGACCCCAGTGCGGTCAAGCCCTGCGCCAATAATCATGACGGCGATGATGGAAATGACGGCGTTACTGGCGAAACCGGCAAACAGCTGTTCCGGTGGCAGCAGTCCCAGCAGGCCCACCGCAACCATGGCGCAGATCGCCACCACGTCCACCCGCAGAATTTCCAGAACAAAAAAGATTACGGTGATGCCTAATACGGCCAGCACCTGCATCATTTCTGTGGTTAGTGCAAGCTCGCCTCCCATGGATCAGCGACGCTGATAAATCAGATCGGTGACCACATGACCCAGCCTAAGACCGCGTCGCTCAAATCGTGTTTGCACCCGCCACGTCGGGCGGGGTGAGATCTGCCCTGGGCCTGCCTGGTTGGAGAAGTCCGGGTCGGCTTCAAGTACCGCTATCATCTGCTGGGCATAGGGTTGCCAGTCCGTGGCCAGGTGAAACAAGCCTCCAGGACGCATAACCCGGGCGATCTGCCGGACAAACTCCGGCTGCACAATCCGGCGCTTATGGTGTCGGGTCTTATGCCAGGGGTCGGGAAAATACAGTCTGACGTCAGCGACGCTGGCATCGGCCATATGGTTAGCCAGCAGTTCACAGGCATCCATGCAAGCCAGCCGCACATTTTCCAGGCCCAGCCGCTGGATTTCGATCAGCGCAGCTCCCACGCCTGGACGATGCACCTCAACCCCAACAAACAGACGGTCCGGTTGCTGCTGCGCCATGGCCACCAGCGCGTCACCGTTGCCAATGCCGATCTCGATCACCGGTGCCGTCTCACTGGGTAGCAGCTGATCCAGATTTTGGCCGGCTTTAGGGTCCAGCCCGAAGCGATCCCAATCGGAACTCAGGGCTTTTTCCTGAGCCTGGGTGGTGCGCCCGCGCAGTACAAAGCTGCGCACGGTTCGACGATCCGCGGACCTTGGTTCCGAAGTTTCGTTGTCGCTGGGTTGTGGCGCCTTGCTCATGGGGATTTAACTGTGGTGGCCAGCAGCCCCTCGCTGGCCGGCAATAAAAACACGGGTCTTATTGTAACGTTCGCAGCCGAGGCATAAAGGTCTGCGTTACAATGATCCAGAAGAAAGGACTAAATTTGTGCTGAACAAACTCGATATCACCCGCAACTGGCTGCCCCGATACACCTCCATGCCCCTGGAAAAATTTGGTCGCTGGATCCTACTGACGAATTTCAGTAACTATGTCACCACCTTCTGCGATCGTTTTGGTTGTGAGCTCTACGGTGAGGGCAAGCCTATGCAGGCCGCCACCAACAACGACGGCCTGACCATCATCAATTTTGGTATGGGCTCGCCCAATGCCGCCACCATGATGGACCTGCTGACCGCAGCAGAACCGGAAGGCGTGCTGTTTCTCGGCAAGTGTGGAGGCTTAAAAAAATCCACCGAAATTGGGCACTTTATATTGCCCATCGCCGCCATTCGAGGTGAAGGCACCAGCGATGACTACCTGGACCCAATGGTGCCGGCGCTGCCCTCGTTCAAGCTGCATAAATTCGTCTCAGACAAGCTTCGAGCCCATGATCTTGAATACCGGACCGGGGTGATTTACACCACCAACCGACGAGTCTGGGAACACGACGAATCCTTTCACGAACGACTGCGCCAGATGACCTGTATCGGCATTGATATGGAAACAGCGACGCTATTTATTGTCGGCCACAAAAATCAGATCTCCCGGGGTGCCCTGTTGCTGGTATCCGACGTTCCCACCACCCCCGATGGGGTAAAAACCGAAGAGTCCGATCGGGCAGTGACCAAAAACTGGGTGGATCTGCATCTGGAGCTCGGTATTGAATCCATGACCGACATTGGCAAGGCCGGCGAGCACATCAAGCACTTCAAATACTGACGGGGCGGCCATCTGGCGCTATATTATCGTTTGCCGCATTGGCTTTGCGGCACCGATCAAGCGGGTGTTGTTCAATGGTAGAACCTCAGCTTCCCAAGCTGATGACGTGGGTTCGATTCCCATCACCCGCTCCATTATTTCCCACCGGTTGCGCCGGTTTTGTTCGGTTTTGCGCATAGATCTGATAAGCCCTAGTTGGAAATCAGGATCGATACGTGAACCAAACTCTTCGAAATGCCGCAAAACAACTGCTGCTATTGCTGCTTGGGGCATCCTTAGGGACCTATGCAGCCTTTCCTGCCTGCGTTAACGCCCAGGGCGTGATTTTTGTCGATGCTATGGAGGATCCGGTACCGCCGGTGCTGTTCCCGGTGCAAAACGGCAATCCCGTATTGCCCCCGGGGCCGGCTACAACTCAGCTGAGCTGGCTGCTGGAGCAGTTGGCGGTGGGCGCAGATACCAGCGAACAGGAGATTAGTTCACGCTTTTCGCCAGCTTGGCTTAGCAGCATCCCAGCGGCTCAGACCCGGGATTTTATCGCCTCGGTGAGAGATCAATATCCCAACGCCAGGATCATCGACATTGTCGGCATTGGGCCTATGCAATTTACCGGGCTGATTGCCGGCGACACTAACAACGAGGCCTTTGTCACCTTTGAGACCACCTTCGCCAGCGGCTTGATCAATCGTTTTGGGGTGAATTTCTTTGGCACCGGGGAAGGGTCGGTGGTTTTTGCCGCTGACGCGGACCTGGATCTGCAGCAGGCAGCGGATAAATTCACCACCTTGTCCACGGAACCCGGGCTGCTGGTTGCCCGAGTGGACGATAACGATCTGTGCACGCCACTGGTGGAGCGCAATCCCGAGACGCTCAGGGCCACGGCTTCCATAGTGAAAATCTGGGTGATGGGCGGCGTGGCCGATGCCATCGCTGATCGCAGCATCAGCACCGATCAAGTTGTCCTGCTGGCGGAGGCGGAGAAGACTCCGGGCGGGCCGGTGGTTAACGAGCCGGTCAATACGGCCTTCACCGTTGATCAATTAAGCCAGCTGATGCTGGGGATCAGCGACAACACCGCTACAGACCTTTTGCATGAGCTGGTGGGGCGGGAGCGGCTGGATCGAATCATTAACGAATTTGGCCATGCAAGCGCCGAGGTTTTGACCCCGCTACTGGCCATCGGTGAGCAGTTTCACCTGCTGTTCTCGGTTTCCGCCGCTGCCGCCGACAATTTCCTCAACGGGACTGAGCAATTTCAGCAGCAGTATATCGACGACGAAATTGTGCCCCTGGGATCCTTTGCGGCCAATCGAGGCAGCTTTAGCAATCTGTCGCTGTTGACCGGTGGAACCTGGCGCGCGTCGGCCATGGACGTTTGCAACGCCCTGGCCAGTCACCGCACCTGGGCCCAGGGCTCGGATCAGATGTTGCTGGTAGATCGGGCGTTGGGCGCCCAGGCCGCTCAGCCCAGAGTTCGGCAGCAGTGGGATCGGGTTTGGTACAAAGGTGGCAGCCTGGCCCAGAACAATGGGGGCCTGGCGGTGTTAACCCACGCGTGGTTGTTAGAAAACGCCGGTGAACAGCCCTGGGTGGTGGTGGGCCTGTCCAATTCGCCGTCGGCCAATATTGATGTGTTTGCGGTGCAGTCGATTCTCGGCCGCATCCTGCAGCTGGCAGCCCAGAACTAGCAGCCTCGCAATTTGGCTGACTTACCGTCAGCGAACAGGTCGGCGAATCCCGTTAGTGCCAGCCCCGCATCAGGGGCTATTGGCCTGGGGTGGCCGATGCAAGGGGCAGGTCATCACCACCGCCGCCGCCGGTGACCTCTTTGAAGGCCGCTTGCAGGGCCTCCAGACGAGTGGGGTGGGTGGTGTCGCCGGGAATACAGTGATCAGCGCCCAGCCCGGCCAGCACCTTCTTGACACCATCACTCATGCCGGTGACGTAGAGGGTTTTATGGGCCGCCTTAGAATCACA
Source organism: uncultured Gammaproteobacteria bacterium (assembly GCA_964351665.1). Classification (GTDB taxonomy): domain Bacteria; phylum Pseudomonadota; class Gammaproteobacteria; order Xanthomonadales; family SZUA-38; genus JANQOZ01. Next base: position 19,075 of record CAYGPO010000048.1, read on the forward strand.
GGCGATGGTCTCAACGGCCCGGGCCGCTGATACGTCCATAAATGGCACACGAGAAAAATCCAGCACAATGGCGTTGGTATGTTCCCGAACCCGCTCCCGTACCTGATGACCCAGGTCCGCCGCCGCGCCAAAGCTCAGCGGGCCGCCAAAATCGAACAGGGTGATCTTGCCTTTGGCCTGATCCAAAATGGCCTGCTCTTCCGCGGTGGTGAGCTGCCCGTTGTCGCCTTTAAAGGATGCCAGCTGGTCATCGGCCATCCGCTTAACAAAGGCCAGAGCAGCCATTACTACGCCCACCGCTACAGCGGTAATGAGATCAACGAACACCGTCAGGCCCAGCACCATCACCATCAGTGCCAGATCCCATCGGGGACCCTGGTGGGCCCGCTTCAGGTAGCTGACATCAATGATGTCGTAGCCCACCTTGATTAAAATGCCCGCCAGCACCGCGTGGGGTATCTGGGAGGCCAGTGGCGATAGGCTGAGCACGATGGCCAGCAGCACCACCGAGTGCAACATGCCTGATAGCCGAGTTGAGCCGCCGGTGCGGATGTTCACCACCGTCCGCATGGTGGCTCCAGCGCCGGGAATGGCGCCGAACAAGCCGGCCACGGTATTACCGATGCCCTGGCCCACCAGCTCTCTATCGGAGTTGTGCCGGGTGCGGGTCATGTTATCGGCGACCAGGGAGGTGAGCAGACTGTCGATGGCTCCCAGCAGGGCCAGGATGAAGGCAGCCTCAAGCACAATGGCAAAGGTGCTTCTAGTGAACGCAGGCATCACAAAGCTTGGCAGACCCGTGGGTATGTCACCCAGAATTGGGGCGCCGGAGAGAAACAGGCTGAGAACGGTACCAATCACCAGCGCCGCCAATGCGCCTGGCACAAATTTACCCAGGGTCTTGGGCCAAAAGAAGATCACGGCGAGGGTTACCAGGCCAATAATCAACGCGTTGACGTTGGGGTCCATCACGGCGCCGGGGATGGCCACCAGGGCGGGCACAGTGCCTCCGCCTTCAGGCTCATGGCCAAACAGGCGCGACAGCTGCAGGGCAATAATGATGCAGCCGATGCCACTCATGAAACCGGAAACCACGGGATAGGGCACCAGTCGGATGTACTGGCCCAGTCGCATCACGCCCATCAGGATTTGCAGCAGGCCCGCCAGCACCACGGCGGCGAAAACCAGCGCGAGATTACCGCTGAGGGAGGCGAACACACCGGCGAAGACCACCACCATCGGGCCGGTCGGGCCGCTGACGTTGGAGCCCGTACCACCAAACAGCGAAGCGAAAAAGCCGACAATGATTGCACCCCAAAGCCCAGCGATGGGGCCGGCTCCGGAGGCTTCACCAAAGGCCAGAGCCAAAGGTAGGGCGACGATACCGGCGGTCAAGCCGCCGAAGCCGTCTCCTTTGAGGTTGCTGAAGTCGAACCAGGATGTCTTGCTGGGTACATGCATTTCAGTTGTCATGGGTATTCTCTTTTAAGCTGCTGGCAATTCAGGATTTACAGGCAGAATGGTCTACCAGATCGGCGATGGCGTCCTTGTAGCGATCGTTGACCGGTACAAACTGATCGGTGCCCTCATCGAAGGCATCTACTGCGCCGGTTTTAATGTCATAGACCCAGCCGTGCAGAGTCAGGTCGCCTCTGGCGAGGCGCACTGCCACCGCTGGATGGGTTCGTAGATGCTGCAGCTGCAGTTTCACGTTCTGCTGCAGGAGCATGTACATCTGGGCCTCTTCGTCCAGACCCTCACCGACAATTTTGACCACGTCCACCGCGGCCCGGGAGTAGGAAAGCCACTCTCGCACATGGGGCAGGGAGTCCAGGCCTTCCAGGTTCATGGCACCCTTCATTGCGCCACATTCGGTATGACCACAGATAACAATGTGGGGGACTTTCAGGGCCGCCACCGCAAACTCGATGGACGCGGTCATGCCCCCGGTGTGATTGGTGTGGGGAGGGACGATGTTGCCCGCGTTACGGCAGATGAACAGCTCGCCAGGCTCAGTTTGGGTGATCATGGCGGTTTCAATTCGCGAATCTGAGCAGGTAATAAACAGCGCTTCAGGAGACTGGCCCAAAGCCAGCTTCTCAAACAGGGCTTTTTTCTCCGGGAACACCTGGTTTTGGAACTTCACAACACCAGCGGCAAACTTAGGCATACGGTTTTTCCTTAAACGAAAAATTGTGGTTCACTTGGATGTGGGGGCGCTTGCCCATAGTTCCCGGGCGCTATTGATTTCTGCGGCGGATACCGCGTTCCTTCGGCCTTCGACAAAAGCCAGACCGTTGACAATCCAGTCGGCGATTTCTGGCTGCACGAGGTGGTAGTAGTGGTGGCGACCTTCGCGGCGTTCATCAACAATCCGATGGACACGCAGCAAACCCAGATGCTGCGAGACCCGGGTTGCGGAGATTTCCAGTGCCGCGGCCAGGCTGTTGACATCTTTTTCTGCTAGTCGTAGCTCCTCAATCATTCGAACCCGATCCGGGTGAGCGATGGTCTTGAGGATTTGGGATAACTCTTTCGCAACGATGCTACGACTGGGCATTAATTGAAATCTTTACATCTGCAAATATGCAAAGATGTTAATCCAGCCGATGAGAGAAGTCACTCGAAATCGTCTTCACCGGGTGGTGAGATGGCGAATAACAGGTCAAAAAGGCCTTGGCAGACCATTTAATGACGATGTTAACAATCAGTTTAGATTCGTTTAACTATTTCTTAATGCAAATGTTAGTAATCTTTATCACGCACTCGCTAACGAACAAACCACTACCCTGTATCTGGGATTGGCAGATCGGGTTAAGGTAATCGGGGCAGTAGCTCAAGGGCTCAAGAATGGAGTTTGGTCAGCACTCCTACTTGAGCCCTTTCTTTTGAAGGACCATGATAAGCCTTTCCACCGGGCATAATTCAACCACGCCTGTTCACTGCTCTCCCAGCCCCAAAAGCCTGGAGCCGACGATGATGGGTCACAGACGGTAGCTCATGAAAATTCTCATAATTGAAGATAATCCAGATATCGCTGCCAATATTGGCGACTATCTGGAAGACCGAAACCACGTCGTCGATTTTGCTGGCGACGGCGTCACCGGCTTGCACCTGGCGGTGGTCAACGAGTTCGATGCCATTGTGCTGGACCTCATGCTGCCCGGGATGGATGGCCTGGACGTTTGCCGCAAGCTGCGGGAAGAGGCGCGCAAAAATACGCCTATCCTGATGCTCACCGCCCGCGATGCGCTGGAACAAAAGCTGGAGGGCTTTCAAACCGGCGCTGACGATTACATGGTTAAACCCTTTGAACTGCAGGAGCTTGAGGCCCGACTGGTGGTGCTGGCCCGGCGCGGCAAAGCGGTAGAACCCCGGGTACTGGTGGTGGGGGATCTGGAATTCAATCTCGATACCCTGACCGTCAATCGATCCGGTAAAGACATCAATCTCAACCCCACCGGGCTAAAACTGCTGCAGCGGCTGATGGAGGCCTCTCCCAGAGTCGTATCCCGCCATGAGCTGGAGCTGCGTGTGTGGGGTGAAGAGCTGCCAGACAGCGACAGTCTGCGCGTCCACATCCACAGCCTGCGCGCCGCCATCGACAAACCTTTTGACTTACCGCTGATCCAGACCCGTCACGGAATAGGCTACCGACTGGTCCATCCCGATGCGGTTCAAACGTAAACTACGCGCACGGATTATTGTTTCGTTTCTGCTGTTCGGCACCCTGCTGAGCGGCTTATTCGCGTTGACTGCTCTGGGCATGCGTCAGTATCTGGAAAACGCCCTGATTGACGAAACCCTGGTCAGAGACCTGGACGACCAGCTGGACAAGATCCTCAGTGGCGATACCAGCGCAGCAGGTTTTTCCTCCCGTTACTACGCCTGGATTGGGCGCCGAAACCTGGCCTTGCAGGCCATGCCGGCGGCGCTGCCCGATGACTCCCAGCTGCGTCAGCGGGTGGTGGAACTGGTGGGTTTACCCACCGGTATCCATGAGCTGGCGACGGAAAACAGGCGCTACAAAATAGCCGTCAACAAACGCCCGGAGGTATGGGGCTATGTGATCTACGACACCACCCCCAATCCGCGGGAAAACATCTTGCTGTTTTCTTTTCTTGGCGGCGCAGCCGTGGGGTTTTCACTGTTAATGCTGGTGTTGGCCATTTGGTCTTCAAAACGGGTGATTCGACCGGTATCTGACCTGGCCCGACGGATTTCCACCATGGGACAGGACATCCATCCGGAGCCCCTGGCCCCAAACTATGCCGATGATGAGGTCGGCCAGCTGGCCCGGGGTCTTGATGAATACGCTGAGCGTTTGACCGCGCTGGTGGTGAGAGACAAAGAATTCAACGCCGATGTCAGCCACGAACTGCGAACCCCTCTGGCGGTGATAAAAAGTGCCACCGAGCTGCTGCTGGCTCAGCCGGAAGTTGATGAGAAAACCCGAACCCGTCTAAGTCGCATTGAACGTGCGGCACGCCAGACCACCGAATTGACAGAAGCCCTTTTGCATCTGGTTCGGGCAGAGCGGGTAGACCGCGCCACCGGTGAGTATTTCCGGGTTGACCGAATTGTTGAGGAAGTGGTGGACTTTAAACGCATCCTGATTGGCAACAAGCCGGTGGAGGTATCGATCAGGGTGGACAGCTCGTTTCTGGTCTGTGCGCCGGAATCGGTGATTGCGGTAGCCCTGGGTAACCTGATCGGCAACGCCTTCAAGTACACGCCCCAGGGCAGCGTCACCATCATCGTTAAGAACAATCAGGTGGTGGTAGAAGATACCGGGCCCGGGGTGGCAGAAGATGAATTGCGGCAGGTTTTTACCCGGCACTATCGGGGTAGCACGGTGAAAGGAAAGGGCTCCGGGCTGGGGCTGGCGATTGTGCAGCGCTTTTGCGAGCTGTACGACTGGACCGTGGAGGTCGCCAGCCGCGACGGTGGCGGTCTACGCGCCACTATATCCTTTCGGCGCTGAGTTCATGGCCGGGCCAGATCTAATCTGGCCGACCAACAGCGCCTTGCCAAGGGTCGGCCGAACCCCGCCCCTGGTGCATACAAAGTTGGTAGCTCATAGAACACCGATTGGGTCACTTTTTGTCATTGTGAATCGGAAAACCCGGCGGATATCATGGGGCGGCCAGATCATCGGCCATACCATCAGCCCGCCCCAGCCACGGAGGACTTTCTTTGACCACTCTGACATTAATTGCCGCCATGGATAAGGCCCGGGCCATAGGCGTGGATGGCGGGTTACCCTGGCGTCTATCGGCTGACCTCCAACATTTCAAAAAGCAAACTCTGGGAAAAGCCGTGGTGATGGGGCGTCGGACCTTTGAGGAGGTGGGAAAGCCACTTCCTGGGCGGCAAAATATTGTGCTGTCCCGATCAATGTCTAAAGCGCCCCGGGGCTGCGAACTGGCGACCTCCTTGGCTCAGTCTCTGGCGCTGGCAAAGTCCGATGAGGTGATGATCATCGGTGGCGGCGAAATATACCGGGAGGCGCTGGCCAGAGCTCATCGACTCTTGATTACCCACGTTGATACCCGCGTCGTCAGGGCCGACACCTGGTTTCCTCGGATAGTCAGCCGGCGCTGGTCCGGTTGGACCGTAAGCCAGCATGACGCTGACGCAAAAAATGAACATGGTTTTTCCATCGTGGAGTACCTGCCCAGGGTGGTTAACCGTCGTGTGCTATGCCGAACCCCAACCCTTTACAAAAAACCCACGCGCATAGCCCAGTGGAAATTTGAGCTGGTAAGAGAGCGTATTTTGGCGGCGTTGAGTCAGGCAGAAAAGCCGCTGCCTTTTGCCCAATTGGCAGGCCTGGTTGGCAAAACCCTGACGCCGGCGCAACGGAAAGACCTGGGCTCGATGGGCTGGCATGTGACCTGCGTCAAGCTGGAGCTTGAGTGCGCTGGTGAAATTGCCCGGGCTGTAGGCGCGGGGCCTCAGCGATTGGTGCTTACCTCTGCTGGGTGATTTACGGTCTGTTATTGATTGCAGTCACTGTCGCCTGTGAGCAGCAACGGGTGTTTGAAATGCCAAGGGTTGCAGTTTCGGGGGAGGGGCCAAGGGAGCCGGCCTGAGGCAGCACTCGCCTCGCTCACGGGGTCGCTGTGAACCCGTCCGTCGGCGCTTGACCTCGGCGTCCTGCCTCGGACACCCCGAGAGCGAGGCGAGTGCTGCCTCAGGCCTGGATTGAGGTTGGCTGGTAGTTTCCTGCCTTTATCTAGTTGGCCGCAGTACACCTTCAGTCCGTTGAGAAAGTCGCATTTTCGACAGGCTGCTAAGCATGGATCCGGTCTCACACCTGAATCGGGGTCTCGGGATCCTTTAGGGCCACGGCGGTCAGTTGGCCGCCCCATACGCAGCCTGAATCCAGGCAGATGGCGTCGTCGGTGACGTGGTAGCCCAGGGTGGCCCAGTGGCCGAATAGCACACGCCAACCTGGGGGGCGCACATGGGGCAGGGTGAACCAGGGATAAAGAAAACTTTGTTGGCTGCCCGGTGGGCCCTTGTTCTCGGCGTCAAACACTCCGGTGCCGCTGAGGTAGCGCATGCGGGTCAGGGTTGCGGTGACGGATCGTCGCCTGGCCCGACCGGTGAGATCTTCGCTCCAGGTGGGTTTTCCGCCGTAGATGCGGCCCAGGCTTCGTTGCCAGTGTTCGCCCCTTAACCGTTTTTCTACATCTGCAGCTAGAGCTTTGGCGTCGGCCACAGACCAGCTGGGATGCAGGCCGGCATGGGCCAGCAGGATTTTTCGCCGGGGAAATACTTTCAGCATGGGCTGGTGTCTCACCCAGTCGATCAAATCTGCGCCGTCGTCAGCGTCGATAATCCGCGCAAGCTCCAGCTCTCGGCGACGGGCAACTCCCGCGGCCTGGGCCAGCAGATGAAGATCATGGTTGCCCAGCACCGCACGGCAGGCGTGCTGGTGGGCCAGCACAAAACGCAATACCTGCAGGGACTGGCCGCCACGGTTCACCAGGTCGCCGGCAAACCACAGCTGGTCCCTGTCCGGGTCAAAGTTCAGCCGTTTAAGCAGCCGTTTGAGGACGTCAAAACAGCCCTGTACATCGCCAATCACGTATCGAGTCATATCGAATGGTAAGATTCGGGCCTTTGAATTTGGATAATCACCCCCATGCGAGCGGCTCAATTTCACCTGACTACGGTCAAGGAAACTCCTGCAGACGCGGAGATCGCCAGCCACCGGCTGATGTTACGCACCGCGATGATACGGCGTCTGACATCCGGCATCTACACCTGGACGCCGCTGGGGTACCGGGTGCTGCGGAAAGTGGAGGCCATTGTGCGCGAGGAAATGGATCGCGCCGGCGCACTGGAAATGCTGATGCCGGCCATCCAGCCCGCTGAGCTGTGGCAGGAGTCCGGGCGTTGGGATGTGTTTGGTCCTTTGCTGCTGAAAATCACCGACAGAGCCGAGCGGGAATTTTGTTTTGGCCCTACCCACGAGGAGGTGATCTGCGAATTTGCCCGTGATGAAATCCGCAGTTACAAGCAGCTGCCGGTGTGTTTTTATCAGATTCAGACCAAGTTTCGCGATGAAATCCGGCCCCGCTTTGGCGTCATGCGTGCGCGGGAGTTTTTGATGAAAGATGGCTACTCCTTCCATCTGGATCAGCAGACCATGGATCAGACCTACCAACAGATGTTTGGCGCCTACTCCCGCATCTGCGAGCGCATGGGGCTGGAATACCGCGCCGTGCAGGCCGATTCCGGTGCCATCGGCGGCAGCCATTCCCACGAGTTTCAGGTCGTTGCCGAGGCCGGCGAAGACGCCATTGTTTACTGTCCTGACAGCGACTATGCGGCCAATGTTGAAACCGCCGAGGGCATCGCTGAGCCCGACCAGCGACCGGCTCCAGAGGCCGAGATGGAGAAGGTGGCAACTCCCTCAGAGCGAACCATTGCTGAGGTGGCGCAGCGACTGCAGCTTAGCCCCAGCCAGTGCCTGAAAACCCTGGCGGTGGAAGACAGTGAGGGTGAACTGGTGATTTTGGTGCTGCGCGGCGACCATCAGCTTAACCAGATCAAGCTGGCGCGAATTGACCGCTTTGCCGGCGGTTTTGCCATGGCCAGCGAGCAACGGATCGCCCAGGCGTTTTCCGCTGAGCCGGGCTTTCTCGGGCCGGTGGGCACCGAACTGCCGGTGATTGCCGACCGCAGCGCCGCGATGATGTCGGACTTTTGCTGCGGCGCTAACGAAAACGGTTTTCACCTCACCGGCGTCAACTGGGAGCGAGACTGTCAGATTGATCAGGTTTGCGATCTGCGTGACGTGGTTGAGGGTGATCTGAGTCCTGACGGTGCCGGCCGACTGGCCATTGCCCGGGGCATAGAGGTGGGGCACATTTTCCAGCTTGGGACCAAATACTCCGAGGCTATGGGGGTTAATGTGCTGGATGAAAACGGCAAGGCCAAGCCTCTGATGATGGGCTGCTATGGAATTGGTGTGAGCCGCTTGGTGGCGGCAGCCATTGAGCAGCACCACGATGATGCGGGCATTATCTGGCCTGCAGCCATTGCCCCCTTTGAGGTTGCGCTGTTGCCCATGAATGCCCACAAGTCTCAGCGGGTGCGCGAGGCCGTGGAGCAGATTTATCAGGACCTGAAAAACGCCGGCATTGATGTGGTGCTGGACGATCGCGGGCTGCGTCCCGGAGTCATGTTTGCCGATTGGGAATTGGTGGGTGTTCCCCACCGGTTGGTGGTTGGCGAGCGCGGCCTGGATCAGGGGCAGGTGGAATACCGTTCCCGCAGCGCCACGGAAAACCAGTTCCTGCCCCTGGAAGGGTTGGTTCAAACCCTGCGCGACCAACTTGCCGACCATCACTGAACTGCTGGCCGGTACCGAGCCGGGCGAACGCCTTAACGCCGAGTGGTTGCTGGCCCACTACTTGGGACAGCGCCGCAGCTGGCTATACGCCCACGGCAATGATCCCCTGGATCTGACCCATCAGGTGCGCCTGCGCCAGGATCTGCAGCATGTGCGCAGCGGTCAGCCGCTGGCTTACCTGCTAGGCAGCTGGGAGTTTTATGGACTCAGCTTAACCGTCACCAAAGATACCCTGGTACCCAGACCGGAAACCGAACTGCTGGTGGACCGAGCCCTGGAGCTGCTGCCGGCGGACAGGCCCCTGGAGGTTGTTGATCTAGGCACCGGCAGCGGTGCCATTGCCCTGGCCCTGGCGGATCAACGCCCCCAGGCGCGGGTCACGGCGGTGGACGTATGTCCCGCGGCGCTTAAGGTCGCCCAAGGCAACGCCGGGTCCCTGGGGCTGGATCGGGTCAGCCTGCTGGTGGGGGATTGGTGGCAGCCCCTTAGCGGACGCCAGTTTGATCTGGTGGTATCCAATCCTCCCTATGTGGTGCCCGGTGACCCCAGACTAACGGCCAGGGGCGAACCGGACCTGGCCCTGTTCGGCGGTGACGATGGCCTGCAGGCTTATCGGGCCATTGAGGCTGGGCTAAGTCAGCACCTGCGTCGGGGTGGCCATTTGCTGCTGGAGCACGGGCTGGATCAACGCGATGCCCTGATGCAGATGTTCGACGGTCAGTTTGAAAACCTGCAGGCCATGAGCGATCTTGCTGGGCATCCCCGAATCATCTGCGGCCAAAATTTCCGCCCGGCATCGGGCCCGTGAAGCTGCTGCAGATTCACCGGGGCGAGTGGCTGCCGGCAGTGGCATCATTTGGCTATTTCTTTTTCATTCTTGCCAGCTACTACACCATTCGCCCTCTGCGTGACGCCCTGGCGGTTAGCGGCGGGGTGGAGACCATGCAGTATCTGTTCACCGCCACCTTCGTTTGCATGCTGGCCATCGTGCCCCTGTATGGCTGGCTGACCAGCAGTCTGCCCCGGCGGGTTTTTCTGCCGGTGGTCTACAGTTTCTTTCTGATTAATTTGCTCTGTTTGCACTGGGCCTTCGTTCAGTTTCCCGACAGCCAGTGGCTGCCTCGGGTGTTTTTCGTATGGGTCAGCATATTCAATCTGTTTGTGGTGCCGGTTTTTTGGAGTTTCATGTCGGACCTTTACTCCGCTGGCCAGGCCCGACGACTGTTTGGAGTCATTGCTGCCGGTGGCAGCGTTGGAGCCATCGTCGGCCCGCTGCTGGTCAGCCTGCTGATCGACGATATCGGCACCGCCGGCCTGCCGCTGCTATCGGCGGGTCTGCTAACGGTGGCCATAGGCTTTCAATGGTGGCTGCTGCGCTGGTCCAAACACCGACCCCTGCAGGTGGGCCGCAGCGACCCAAAGCTGGCCATGGGGGGCAGCATCTTTGCCGGCGTCACCCTGCCGTTTAAATATCCCTATCTGGCAGCGTTTTGTGGGGTGATGTTTCTCGGCACGTTTTCCGGCGCGCTGCTGTATTTCGAGCAGGCCCAGGTGATTTCAGAACGATTCCAGGGCGCCGAGTCCATGACCGGCTTATTTGCCCGTCTGGATCTGGCGGCCAATACCCTGACCATCGTAATCCAGCTGCTGTTTACCGCCGGCATTGTCCGCTGGCTGGGCTTGGGTATAACTCTGCTAATGCTGCCGGTGCTGGCCCTGGTGGGCTTCGGTGTCATTGCCGCCTCGCCCTTGCTGTGGGTGATTGCGGTGATTCAGGCCCTGCGCCGTTCAGTGCTGTTTGCCATCAACAATCCCGCAGTGGGCATGCTGTTTACCGTGGTTGGGCCCCAGTCCCGTTATAAATTTAAACAGTTCGCCAATACCGTCGTGTACCGCGCCGGCGACAGCGCCGGAGCCTGGGCCTTCACCGGGGTGATGGCGGCAGGCGCTGGCTTAAGCGTGGTGGCACTGCTGGGCATGGTCGCCGCCGCCATCTGGTCTTTCCTAGCCCTGTCCCTAGGCCGTCGTTATCAAGACATGCTGAAAGGCAAAGTGGTTATTCCCTAAACCC
>CAYGPO010000049.1:0-29761 GCA_964351665.1 uncultured Gammaproteobacteria bacterium
CAGGGTCGCGCTGCAAAGGCCTGAGTCCCTGCGGTGACCCTAAGTTGTGCCATTTCTCCAGCCCATTGGGCCCGTAGGGGGTTCGACCAACGTCATAAAATCGCCCCCGTCAACGGTTGAAAACTGCCCCTTCCGGACTTAAGTTAAGCGGGTGTATGAGACATCACGTCCATCGTTTTCAGACAGCCCAACTTGGGGCTGTCCGCGCAAATCGGAAAAGCCCTAGTGAGCGAGCCAGATCAGGAATCCCGAGGCACCGTTCTCGAGACCGAAGAAGCAAAACCCAAACTGCGCAAACCGCCGCTGTTTAAGGTGTTTTTGCTAAATGACGATTACACACCTATGGAGTTTGTGGTGGAGGTGCTGGAGCGCTTCTTTTCCATGAACAAGGAAAAAGCCACCCAAATCATGTTGCAGGTGCATTACCGCGGCAAAGGCGTTTGTGGGGTTTTCACCCGTGAAATTGCGGAATCAAAAGTGGACCTGGTGAACGACCATGCGCGTTCTAACCAGCATCCGCTGATGTGTTCAATGGAGGAAGTCTGAATGTTCAGTAAAGATCTGGAACAGACCATCAGTCAGAGTTATAAGCGGGCCCGGGCCCAGCGACATGAGTTTATGACCGTGGAACATCTGTTCCTGGCCCTGTTGGACAATGCATCAGCCAGCCACGTGCTGTTGACCTGCGGCGCCGACATCGACGTGCTGCGCCAGGAGCTACAGGACATCATTGAGCAGACCGTACCGGTGCTGCCCAACAATGATGAGCGAGATACTCAGCCCACGGTGGGGTTTCAGCGAGTCCTGCAGCGAGCGGTTTATCACGTGCAGTCCTCGGGCAAAAAAGAGGTCACCGGGGCCAACGTGCTGGTGGCAATTTTTGGCGAAAAAGACTCCCATGCCGTGTATTTTCTGCATAAGCAGGACGTCACCCGACTGGACGTGGTGAACTACATAGCCCACGGCATTTCCAAGCTGCCGTCGGATTCTCCTGAACCGTCTGAAGCGGAAGCGGAAAATCCTGAGGCGGCGGCGGAAGGCCAGAAAGCCAACCCGCTGGAGAGCTTTGCCACCAACCTGAACGAACTGGCGGTGGCGGGCAAAATTGATCCCCTGATTGGTCGCCACGCCGAGGTTGAGCGGGTGATACAGGTGCTCTGCCGGCGGCGCAAGAACAACCCCCTGTTGGTGGGTGAAGCCGGCGTTGGTAAGACGGCACTGGCAGAAGGTTTGGCGCGCCGGATCGTGGAAGAGGACGTGCCTGAGGTGTTGGCTGATGCCATCATCTATTCCCTGGATCTGGGCTCTCTGATTGCCGGCACCAAGTACCGCGGCGATTTTGAAAAGCGCCTGAAAGGGGTCATTAATCAGATGAAAAAGGAACCCCATGCGGTTCTTTTCATTGATGAAATCCACACCATCATTGGCGCCGGTGCGGCCTCCGGTGGGGTGATGGACGCGTCAAACCTGATTAAACCGGTATTGGCTTCCGGCGACCTGCGCTGCATCGGTTCAACCACATTCCAGGAGTTTCGGGGCGTGTTTGAGAAAGACCGAGCCCTGGCCCGACGGTTCCAGAAAATTGATGTGCCGGAACCCTCAGTGGCGGAGACCCTGGAAATTCTGCAGGGCCTGAAAGAGCGTTTTGAGGAATACCACCAGGTGGAGTACACGCCGGCGGCGCTGGAGGCCGCGGCTAGCCTGTCAGCCAAACACATCAACGACCGCTTTCTTCCGGATAAAGCCATCGACGTGATCGATGAAGCCGGCGCAAGGCAGCGGCTGTTGCCCGTTGGCGAGCGGCGTGAGCGGTTGCTTGAAGAAGATATTGAATACATCGTGGCCAAGATGGCGCGGATTCCGACTAAGCAGGTTTCCAGCTCAGATCGCGACGTGCTCAAAACCCTGGAGCGGGACCTGCAGATGGTGGTTTTTGGCCAAAACCAGGCCATCTCTTCCCTGGTGGCGGCGATCAAGATGTCTCGCTCCGGGCTGGGTGAGCCCGATCGGCCCATAGGCTCGTTTTTGATGTCTGGCCCTACCGGTGTGGGCAAGACAGAAGTGACCCGGCAGCTGGCAATGGTGATGGGCATCGAGCTGGTGCGCTTTGACATGTCGGAGTACATGGAGGCCCACTCGGTTTCGCGGCTGGTGGGCGCACCCCCGGGCTATGTGGGCTTTGACCAGGGTGGCCTGATGACCGAGGCGGTCACCAAAACTCCCCACTGCGTGCTGCTGCTGGATGAAATTGAAAAGGCTCATCCGGACGTCTTCAATCTGCTGCTGCAGGTGATGGATCACGGCACCCTGACCGACACCAACGGTCGCAAGGCGGATTTCCGCAACGTGATTTTGGTGATGACCACCAACGCCGGAGCCGCCCAGGCCAGCCGGCGCAGCATCGGATTTCAGGAACAGGATCATTCCACCGACTCCTCCGAGGCCATCCGGCGCATGTTCACGCCAGAGTTTCGCAACCGGCTTGACGCCATCGTGCAGTTCAACTCGCTGGACTTTGACACCATCTTGCGGGTGGTGGACAAGTTTATTATCGAGCTGGAGGCCCTGCTGCAGGAACAGGAGGTCAGCATTACCGTCAGCCCCGAAGCCCGCCAGTGGCTGGCTGAGCACGGTTTTGACCCGGTGATGGGGGCCAGACCCATGAAGCGGGTGATCCAGGAGCAGGTCAAAGCCAAACTGGCCGATGAGTTGCTGTTTGGTCGCTTAGCCGATGGCGGCAGTGTGAGCCTGGATGTGGCGGATAACGAGCTGAAGGTCCTGATGCGGGAGAAAGAGCCGCTGCTGGAACAGACGCCGGCGGGGGCCGACGAGTAGTAACCCACTCCCAGGCCCCATGAAAAAACTGTGCTAAGTCCAACGGATGCCTGGTCAGGCCGGCCGAAGCCAGCCTGCATCAGACATTAACGCATGCGGTAGGTTATACGGCCCTTACTGAGGTCGTAGGGCGTCATTTCCACTTTGACGCGGTCGCCGGTGAGAATCCGGATGTAATGCTTACGCATTCTTCCAGAAATGTGTGCAGTGACAACGTGTCCGTTGTCGAGCTCCACGCGGAACATGGTGTTGGGCAAAGTTTCTTGAACGGTGCCTTCCAGTTCGATGACATCTTCTTTAGCCATAAATCCTTGTGTCAGGGCAAAAACGGCGCCCATTGTATCGGTCGCGCCAGTGCTTGCCAATTGCCAACTAGCCCTTCGAGCTGCGCCAGTTCCTGAACGGTTCGGCAAAAGTGCTCCCGAGGGACCGTTACGGCGCCCAGGCGCATCAGATGAGCGGACTCTACCTGACAGTCAAGCAGGCCAAAACCGTGGTGCTGCAGCCACTGACACAGGGAGATTAGCGCCACCTTGGAGCAGTCCGTGGCGCGTCGAAACATGCTCTCACCAAAAAACACCCGACCTATGGCGATACCGTAGATGCCGCCCACCAGCCGCTGATCCAGCCAGACTTCCAGGCTGTGGGCATGACCCAACTGGTGCAGCCGACGGTAGGCCTGTTTCATCTCCTGGGTGATCCAGGTGCCAGTCTCGCCGTCCCTGGGCCCGGCACAGGCATCAATGACTTGATCAAAGCATCGGTCCAGGCTGATGGCAAAAGGCTTGCGCAGGGTGCGTCTCAGGCGCCTGGAGACGTGAATCTCCCCGGGCTGGATAACCAGCCGAGGATCTGGGCTCCACCAAAGCACCGGCTCTCCCGGGCTGTACCAGGGAAAAATGCCCTGGCGATACGCGCTGAGCAAGGTCTGGGGCTCAAGATCCGCGCCCGCGGCCAGCAGCCCGTTAGGACTGAAAAACGCCTCGGACACCGGCGGAAATCCCTGGCCAGGCTTTAACCAGGGAATCATTGGCGGATTAGCGGGCCGCTGGATAAAAAAGCTGAGGTCATCTTTTTCGCCTGAGATCGCATTTATCCCTGGTCCTGGCGAAAGGCGCTGTGCTCGGCGATTTCCCGGCCGCGCTGTTCCTGATGCAGCCGCTCCAGATCCAGGCTGCGGCTGACCGCATCGCGCAGGGCAGGGTGGGTCAGCTCGTGGAAACTGCGGGTTTTGACCGGTTCAAAACCCCGCGCCACCTTGTGCAGACCCTGGGCTCCCGGGTTGAATACCTTCAGACCTCGCTGAATACAAAATTCAATGCCCTGGTAGTAGCAGGTTTCAAAGTGCAATCCTGAGGCTTCCTCAAAACAGCCCCAGTAACGGCCATAGAGGGTGTGGTTGTCATGGATCAGCCAGGCGCCAGCGCGATATTTACCGTCCCGCTGGGCCAGCACCAGCACCACCTGCTGGCCAAAGCTTTCGCCCAGCTGGCGAAAAATCTGCTGAGTCAGCAGGGGCCAGTTGCCTTTTCGTTCAAAGGTGATGCGGTACAGACCGTGGATAAACAGCCAGTGCCACTCGTCGGCCTGGTCGCCGGTGACGCATTCAAATGACCAGCCCTGGTCCCGCAGCCGACGTCTTTCCTGGCGGATGTTCTTGCGTTTTTTGTGGGACAGGGCCCCCAGAAACTGGTCAAAGTCGGTGTAGCCGGGGTTTTGCCAGTGATATTGCCAGTCCATTCGTTCTAAATAGCCCGCGTCCCTTAACACCTGCGCCTCCCGGTCCTGCACAAAGTTAATGTGGACGGAGCTCAGTTGCCGGTCATGGCAGGTCTGCAGCAGCTTTTCAGCCAGCAGTTTCTGCACCGCCGGCTGGCCCGGTGCCATCAGGCGAGGGCCGCTAACCGGCGTTAACGGTGAGGCTGACAGCAGCTTGGGGTAGTAGGGCAGGCCGCCGCCCTGGGCCGCATCTGCCCAGGCCCAGTCAAACACAAACTCGCCGTAGGAATGGGTTTTCTCATACAGCGGCACGGCGCCCACCAGCTGACCATCTTGCTCGGCCAGCAGGTGGCAGGGCGTCCAGCCAGACACCGTATCCACCGCGCCGCCGGTTTCAAGGGCGGACAGGTAGTGGTGATCGATAAAAGGGTTGCCTTCGGTGAGGCGATTCCAGGCCGCTGAATCGATCTCGTTGATCCGGGAAATTTGCCGAAGGGTGATGTTCGGATTGGGCTTGGAGCTGATCGGTGGTGCCTCTTATAAGGGTGGTTCGGTGTGCCTTGCCGGGTCGATCACGTCATCAACGTTGGCCAGGCACCGGCAACTGGTTACACTTTACCGTTATCTGATCGCTCCAGCCTACTTTGCCTAAAACCATCGAGAAACCTAAATCCAGCGGTCTTGCCCAGCATCTGGTGCTGCGCCTGCGGGAAAGCGCCTTCATCATCATGGCGCCCCTGGCGATTTACCTGCTGATTGCCCTGCTGAGCTACGATCCTGCGGATCCCGGCTGGTCCAACAGTGCCTCCACGGACAACGTACGCAACAGCGGCGGCGTGGTGGGGGCATGGCTGGCAGATATTGGGCTGCTGCTGTTTGGTTTTCTGGCGTTCCTGTTTCCAGTGATGCTGGCCTGGTGGGGCTGGCTGATTCTGCGCGGCGCAAGACAAGGCACTTCCCAGCGCGCCGAGCTGCTGATCCGGCTGGCGGGTTTTGGCCTGATTGTCGTCACCGGCACGGCTCTTGCCCATCTACACTTTTCCACCAGCCATCCCATGGTGGGAGCCGGCGGCGGCGGCATTCTGGGCGCCACCATTGGCGACCTGCTTAACGCCATCGCCGGGGCTCTGGGTTCTACCTTGGTCTGCCTGGCGCTGTTTTTGGCGGGCATCACCCTGTTTACCGGCCTGTCATGGGTGCGGATGACCGATCGTATAGGCGCCGCCACCCTGAAGCTGGTGGCCTGGATCAAATCCCGCCCTGAGGCTCTGGCCCAGTGGCGCGAGGGGCGTCGGGCCCGGCGTAGCCGAATCGAGGTTCGCAAAGCTGACACGGCCAAACGCAGCAAGCAGCCGCCGCGAAAGATCAGCGCAACCCCGGACAAAGTCGAAAAAAGTACCCGGGCCAAGAAAGAAAAGCAGATGCCCCTGTTTAACGATATTCCCAGCGGCGAGCTGCCGCCGTTGCATCTGCTGGATGAACCCAGAGAGCAGGCCAAGGGATATTCCCCGGAGGCCCTGGAGGCGCTGGCCAGGCAGGTGGAGATCAAGCTGGCGGACTTCAAAATTGAGGTGCAGGTGGTGGAGGTGTTCCCGGGTCCAGTGATCACCCGCTTTGAGCTCATGCCTGCAGCCGGGGTTAAAGGCAGCCAGATCAGTAATCTGGCCAAAGACATTGCCCGGGGGCTGTCGGTGATTAGCGTCCGGGTGGTGGATGTGATTCCCGGTAAGTCGGTGATTGGTCTGGAGATTCCCAACGTTAATCGGCAGATGGTTTTTTTGAGCGAGATCTTGCGCTCCAAAGCCTATGACGATGCCAACTCACCCATGACCCTGGCCTTGGGCAAAGACATCAGCGGCAAGCCTGCGGTGGCTAATCTTGCCCGTATGCCCCACCTGTTGGTGGCCGGAACCACCGGTGCGGGTAAGTCGGTGGCGATCAACGCGATGATTTTGAGCCTGCTGTACAAGGCCTCGCCGGACCAGGTACGCCTGCTCATGATCGACCCTAAAATGCTGGAGCTGTCGGTCTATGAGGGTATTCCTCACCTGCTGGCGCCGGTGGTCACGGACATGAAAGAGGCCTCTAACGGCCTGCGCTGGTGTGTGGCGGAGATGGAGCGCCGCTACAAGCTGATGTCGGCCCTGGGGGTCAGAAACCTGGCGGGCTTCAACAAGAAGGTGAAGGACGCGACCAAGGCCGGCGAACCGATTTTAGATCCGCTGTTCACCCCGGACCCGCTGTCGCCATCCCAGGGCCCGGAGGAACTGAAATCCCTGCCGTTTATTGTGGTGGTGATCGACGAATTTGCCGACATGATGATGATTGTTGGTAAGAAAGTCGAGGAGCTGATCGCGCGACTGGCGCAGAAAGCCAGGGCCTCGGGAATTCACCTGGTGCTGGCCACCCAGCGGCCATCGGTGGATGTGATCACCGGCCTGATCAAGGCCAACATTCCCACCCGCATCGCGTTCCAGGTATCGAGCCGAATTGACTCCCGTACAATTTTGGACCAACAGGGCGCAGAGCAGCTGCTGGGCCACGGTGACATGCTGTTCCTGCCGCCGGGCACCGGCAACGTTGAGCGGATTCACGGCGCCTTTGTGGACGACCATGAAGTGCATGCGGTGGTGAAATATCTTTGCTCCCACGGGGAACCCAGCTACTTGAATGATGTTCTAAGTGATGCGCAGACCACCTTTGATGGTCAGACCATTGGCGCTACGGGTTTGCCTGAGGCCAACCCTGACGATCAGACCGACGAGCTGTATGACAAGGCCGTTTATGTGGTCACCGAGTCGCGCCGGGCGTCTATTTCCAACGTTCAGCGACGGCTGCGTATCGGTTATAACCGCGCCGCCCGACTGATTGAGGAAATGGAAGCAGCGGGTATCGTCAGTACCCCGGAGCACAACGGAAACCGGGAAGTACTGGCGCCTCCGCCGCCCAAGGATTAAGTCTATGAAGATGCATCAAATGCTGCTGAAAATACCCTTGCCAGGCCTGGTCATAATGCTGGCCATGCTGCTGGCTATGACCTCACCCCTGGCCGCTCCCGGCAAGGATGCAGCGGCCATGATCACAGCGTTCAGTGATGAGCTGGTGAGCTACCAGGCGGATTTTGTGCAGGAGGTGGTGGACGAGCAGGGCCGGATGCTGGAGCGATCCTGGGGCCAGATGTCCCTGGCCACCCCGCGGCAGCTGCGCTGGCACTACCTGGGCGAGTTTGAGCAGCTGATTGTGGCTGACGGTGAGCAGGTCTGGAATCATGATGTGGACCTGGAGCAGGTCACAGTCAAGAGCCAGGATCAGGCCGTGGACGATTCACCCCTGTATCTGCTGATGGCGCCGGAGACCCTGGATTCCCAGTACGCGGTATCCCTGGGCGGGACCCTGGAAGACATTCAGCTGGTGCGATTGATGCCCAGGGAAACCCGGGCAGACTTTGACTGGATTGAACTGGGATTCCGGGGCCGCGAATTGGCCCTGCTGATGATTCAAGACGCCTTTGGCCAACAGACCAAAATTCTGTTCTCAGAGCCGGTGCGCAATGCAATCCTGGATCCCGCGCTGTTTCAGTTTGTGCCGCCTGATGGTGTCGACGTGCTGTCGGCGGAAGAGTTTAGCCTGGAGGGAGTTGAATAGGCGTACTGCTTGAAATACGTCGGTTTCCGCCGACTGCCAGGCGTCGTCCCGGCCATAGTCTGGACCTAATCTCTGGCTTTATGCCCCTGCTTTGCTGACAATACCGTCCTTTTTGCCAGGTTGACCTGAATGTTAGACCCACAGCTGTTAAGAAATGACCTGCAGGAAACCGCCCGTCGGCTGACGCTGCGGGGGGTGTCTTTTGATACCGATGCGTTTATTGAACTGGAGCGCCAGCGCCGCCAGCTGCAGCTGCGAACCGAGCAGCTGCAGGGGCAACGTAAGACCCTTTCCCGCTCCATCGGCAAGGCCAAAGCTGCTGGCGATGACGCCCAGGACCTGATGGACCAGGTGGCCCAGGTAAGCGTCGATCTTGAAACCACCGCAGAGCGCTTTGAAGCCGTGGGTCAGGCCCTCGATCAACTGCTGCAGCAGCTGCCCAATCTGGCCCATGAGTCGGTGCCTGAGGGGGGCGATGAGAGCGCCAATCAACTGGTCAGAACCGTGGGGGACATTCCCAGCTTCGGTTTTGAGGTGAAGGATCATGTAGACCTGGGCCAGGCTTTAGGCGGCTTAGATGCCGACCAGGGGGCCCAGCTTTCCGGCTCTCGTTTCACCGTCATCAGCGGCGATATTGCCCGGCTGCATCGAGCCCTGGCTCAGTTCATGCTGGACCTGCACACCACCGAACATGGTTATCGGGAAACCAACGTGCCCCTGCTGGTCCGCTCCCAGGCCATGTTTGGCACCGGCCAGCTGCCGAAGTTTGCCGATGACGCCTTTGCCACCGCTGACGAGACTCCCCATTATCTGATCCCCACCGCTGAGGTGAGCCTTGCCAATCTGGTGGCAGACCGCATTGTTGACGAGCGGGATCTGCCCCTGCGCTGGGTGGCCCACACCCCCTGTTTTCGTCGAGAGGCGGGCTCTTACGGCCAGGACACTCGAGGTTTGATTCGTCAGCACCAATTTGAAAAGGTAGAGCTGGTCCAGGCGGTTAGCCCTGAGCAGTCTTATGAGGCTCTAGAGGCTCTTACCGGCCATGCAGAACAGGTGCTGCAGCGGTTAGGGCTGAGTTATCGGGTAATGCTGCTGTGTACCGGAGATATGGGCTTTGGCGCGGCCAAAACCTATGACCTGGAGGTTTGGCTGCCGGGTCAGAACAGCTACCGGGAAATATCCTCCTGCTCCAACTGCGAATCCTTCCAGGCCCGCAGAATGAAAGCGCGGGTCAGACCCACCGGCGGCAAGCCCCAGCCCCTGCACACCCTTAATGGATCAGGCCTGGCCGTGGGAAGGACTTTAGTTGCCGTGCTGGAAAACTACCAGCAGGCCGATGGCAGTATCGCCATTCCTAAGGTTCTGCAGGGATATATGGGCGGCATGAAAACCATTAGCCGTTCCTGAGAAAGCTGCTGGGGCTGGGTGAGTTCAGCTTGCCTGCCGAGGCCGTGGGCTAGCCACAAAAAAAGCCGGGCCCTGGGCCCGGCTTTTTTGCTCATGACAGCTGCCTGTCACATCCGCCTGTCACATGCGCCTGTCACATCGACGTGTCAGTCTTCGCCGAAGGCAAAGCCCAACAGGTGCATCAGGCTGGTGAGCAGGTTGTAGATGGACACAAACAGGGTGACGGTGGCGCTGATGTAGTTGGTCTCGCCGCCGCGAATTATGGCCTGGGTCTGATACAGGATCAGGCCGCTCATCAGCAGCACAAACATGGCAGAAACCGCCAGTGACAGTGCCGGAATCTGGAAAAAGTAGCCTGCCAGGCCAGCAAGAAACGCCACCAGGATGCCGATAAACAGGAACTGACCCATGCCGCTGAAATCCCGCTTGGAGGTCAGAGCGATGCCGGACATAGCCAGGAAAATTACGCCGGTGCCGCCCATGGCCATCATCAGCAGCTCGCTGCCGTTGGCATAGCGCTGGATGTACATATTCAGGAACGGTCCAAGGGTCAAGCCCATGAAGCCGGTCAGAGCGAATACCGACAGTAGGCCCCAGGCGCTGTTGCGCAGCGCCTGAGTGATGAACAGCAGCGCAAAATAGCCGCCGAAGGTAATCAACATACCCATGGGGGCCATATTGGTTTTGATTGCGACCAAACTCATGGCGGCGCTGAATAGCAGGGTCAGCGACAGCAGCAAGTAGGTATTTCGAAGTACCCGGTTCGTCGCAACCACCGACTGAGCGCCGGTTTGCATGGAATAGGGTTGTTCCATTATTTGTCTCCAGATAACAGCTAAAAATTCGTTAGGGCAAGATCGGGGCTGGTGGCGCCGATCCGTTTTATTGCCCGAAAGGGTAACAGGTTTTTCGACCCTTTAAACTCTGTTTTGTTCCACAATGATACAGGTATGAGCCGTCAACAGTCCGTCAACTGGGCCAGCAGCACAATGGCGCAGGGCCGGCTGCTTCGAATCCAGCAATCGCCGCCGTGTTGGCGGGCGATCCACCGGACCAGAGTCAGCCCCAGCCCCGATTCACCGCTGGGGGGATCTCCCTGACGGAACAGCTTAAACAACATCTGAGGGTTTTTCGCTGAGATACCAGGGCCCCGGTCGACGATCACCAGCCCCTGGCCCATGGGTTCGTTGGCCAGCGGGGTGTAGGCGGAAATCTGAATGGCACCCGGCAACAGCGGCTCTTCGCCCCGGCTTTGGAGCAAACACAGGGCGTTGTTGATCGGCTGTGCTAAGGCCTCGGAAAATGTCTCAGGGTCCAGCAGCAGGTCAGGGCAGTTGTCCGCCAGCTCAATGACCTTTGACCCTGGCGAGCCTGGGATCTTTTTCAACGCGTGATCCCGCAACTCCCGGGCGCTGACCCACTGCGCCTCTGGGCTTAGCCGGGTGACGGTTTGAAAATGGGCCAGCGCCGAGAGCTTTTGCTGCATAGCGCCGGTGGCTCGATGGATGCGGGTCAATAGCTGGCGCTGTTTGTGCGTGAGATTTTCTGGATAGTTGGCTGTCAGCAGGGCGGAAAAACCGTCCATGGCCCTAAGCGGCGCGCCTAGATCGTGAACCACCGCTGACAGAATGTCCTGCAGATCTTCAACCGCCACGCTGGGCGGCTGGATATTGGGGGTCGCTGGTTCGCTGCCACCCTCTGGGGCGGTCACGATAAGGCAGCGTTGATGTGGGATTTCAATTCGCTGGCGGAAAAGGGCTTGTGAATAAAGGCCATCTGCTGGTGGATCTCAGTGGCGGGTAGGTCGTCCTGAGAATAGCCGCTCATTATGATGATGGGGGTGTGGGAGGAGGCCTGCCTGATTTGCGCTGATGCGTCGGCCCCGGACATGATGGGCATGGACAGATCCATCAGCACCAGAGAGATATCCTCAGCGTGCTGGCGGAACAGTTCGATGGCCTGCTGGCCGTCAGCGGCGTGTATGGCTTCCAGCTCCAGGTGCCTTAGAAGATGACCGATCATCTTACGAATAGAGGGGTCATCATCAGCAACCAGCACCCGGCCTTTGCTATCGGGTGAGGTGCCTTCAGGACCTGGGACCGCAGGCAGCATGACCCGAAAGCTGGTCCCCTCGCCAATGGTCGACTGCACCTGAACCTCACCCCCGTGGGCCTTCACGATTCCCTTGACCGCGGCAAGCCCAAGCCCTCGTCCTTCAAGCTTGGTGGTGAAAAATGGATCAAAGATTTTGCGCTGATCATTTTCGGTCATGCCTTCGCCGTTGTCGGACACCTCCATGACTACAAAGGGGGCCGAGGCTCCGTTGCTGTTTTGGTTCGACATTGAAACGGTCACCGTGCCGTCCGTACCGCGCAAAGCCTCCGATCCATTGCGTACCAGGTTGACCAAAATTTGTCGAAGCTGGGTTTCGTCGCCCTTCACCCAAAGCGGTTTTGCCGGCAGGTTTAATCGCAGCGAGGTATGGGCACCCACGGCAGAACGAAGCAGGGCTGCGGTATCCTGGACTAGAGCGACCAGGTCCAGATCTCTGACCACAAATCGCCCCTTGCCCGAATAAGCAAGCAGTTGACGGGTCAGGTCTGCGGCGTTGAGGGCAGCCATTTCAATTTCTTTCAGCCAGTTAGTCAGCGGGCCGTTAGCGCTTGCTTCGCCGATGCAAAGGCCGGTGTTTCCTAAAATGGTGGTGAGAAGATTGTTGAAGTCGTGAGCCACTCCGCCGGCCAGCAGTTCCAGGCTTTCAAGTTTTTGCGTGTTAGAAAGGCGTTCCGTTAGCCGCACCGATTCGCTCACGTCCCAGCAAATGCCAAGAATCTCTCCGGCCTGCTGACCCGCTCTGCCGTGCAATCGAATCGTTCGTGGCTGGTTTTCGCTGTCGGCAATGACGTAATCCAACTTGACCTCGGATTTGCCTTGCAACGCCGCCGCCAGCTGCCGCTCCAGATCTAACACGGTTGATTCATCGAGCTCCTGAATCAATTTGGGGTGGGCCATGGCCGACCTGCCTGGCTCGCCGCGAAACTGCACCGGGCCTGCAAACACCCAGCTTTTGTCGCGGTCCTGATAGGACCAGCTACCGGCCCCTGAGGTCTGAAGGGCAAAGTTCAGCCGTTGCTCAGCCGCAACCAGGGCTCTGTCTGCCTGGCGCCGTGAAATGGCGTAGCGCAGCGCGCCGGCCAAATAATCTTTAGCTTGCAGGTGCGCTTTTGCCAGCAGACTTCTAACGCCGTGGCGTCTGCCTGCAGCATCCAGCTCCCCGCCTTCGGCATCGGTCAGTACCACAATTGGCACCGCAGGCGCGGTTTGGCGCAGGGTATCGATGGTGTCTGTGCCCTGGGACTCGGGCAGCATCAAATCCAGCAGCACAACGTCCACTTCATTTTGGGCCAGGAAATTGACCGCATCGGTGAGGGTGCTGACCCAGGTGACCGGAAAGCGTGTGAAAGAATGATCGAGCACTTCCTGGACCAGCAGGGCGTCATCGGGATTTTCTTCGACCAGCAATACCCGGGTTGTTTCGTCTATCGAGGTATCCATCCAGTGTTCCGTTATTCCATTCCGGTCAGGTCTGCTCAGCGCAGGTCGAAACCCCGTGGTTGTCAGCCGAGCTTGCCATGTTCAAGCGAGGGAGCTGGCTCGATTATGACAAAAGTCCTAATCCGCCGCTACAGGCTTAACTGTTAGCAGGGCAGGGGCATTGGATGGCTTTAGTGCCGCCACAACAAACCCTTGCAGCGATGATCAATAGTCCAGATTTCTAGTCCTGCGGCCTGAAACCGACACGGTGGTGCGAGACTGATAGCTTAAGCGGGAGTCCAGCAGGCAATCGGCCAACGCTCTGATCATAGTCGTGGATTGGGTCTGCTGATCCAGGGATACGTGTGGGTTGAGCTGGTCATTTTGCTCTACCGAACTTGCCAGCTGACGCGCTGACAGGCTTTGGTAGGCGGCCTCGGCGCTGCCACCTTCTACTGTGCGGCAGCAACGGGTTTCGCTGATGTCAGAAAAGCCAGATTCCGCCATCAGGCCTGGGAGGCTTGAACCCAATTCGATCGCCATCTGACGCTTGCGGTAGACGCTGAAAATGGCCTTTACGCCGGCACGAAAGCGGTCCTTCAACTCGGCCGGGGTTTGTTCATCAGCGACCCAGGTATTCAGATCAGATTCTTCTACAACCATCAGGCCCGCGGGTTTCAGGCTCGCGTAAATCTTATCCAGCACCGCCGCTGGATCTTGCAGATGGATCAACAGGTGGCGAAGATGCACCAGGTCAAATGCCCCTGCCGGCAACTCGTCCAGCTCAATATCGTGGGCCCAGACGGTGTAGAGATCCTGCTCCAGGTGTATCGGCTCAATATCGGTGGCGACAACACTGCCCGATGGACCGACTTTGCCCGCCAGCCATAAAGCGATGGATCCGGCGCCGGCACCAATTTCCAGGCACTGGCAGCCTTGCAGATCTGTCAGCTGTTCGAGCCTTGCTATGGACGCTGCGTCCTCGATGCTCTCCAGACCGTGCAGGCGGTCCAGGGCGCTGGTTTGGGTATTGTCGTAGAGGTAGTGGTTTGGCATGTGACCCACTGGCGCAAAGGGTGAATATAGCTTACCGGGTTTCGGTTTCCGCTTATCAACATGTTCTACTGCCCCCAGTAAGATCTATCTGCCAGGCTCACTATTTAGGAGTGTGCGACGATGCCAAGCACAGGGGTATTTTTCATTCGATCCGCTACCCGGTGTCCGATAGGGTCGATCAGGGATTTGTGCAGATGATTCTCGGCATCCGCCAGCAGCACGAGATGTTGCTGACTGAGATCGGCTCTGAGGTCTCCTTTTTTTCCCAACGGCTCACTAACGTCTTCAATCAGCGAAACCAGTTCCGATGATGGGCAAGCTGCTATTGGTATTGCTGGTTTTGCACGGCGGATTTGCCCTTGCGGCGATCTACCACAGCCTGTTGTATAAGCGGGACCCACGTGCTGCCCTGAGCTGGATTCTGGTCAGTGCGTTTTTGCCCCTGGGAGGCGCTGCCTATTTTGCCTTTGGCATTAACCGAATAGCCCGGCGCGGGCGAATTTCCAGCCTTTGGTCGGTGGCCTTTGAGGTGGGTGAAGCGCAGCAGTTTACGCCCAATATTGAAGGCCGAGGAATCGACTGCATCGGCCATCGAGTGACCGGCCAGAGCGCCTCAGACGGTAATCAAATTGAAACCTACTTTCGGGGTGAGGATGCTTACGATGCCATGTGCCGGGCCATTGATGAAGCCCGCCAGCGCGCCTGGCTGTCCACCTTCATTTTCAAAGTTGATCAGGTGGGCGAGCGGTTTTCCGCAGCCCTGAAACGGGCCCGTGACCGCGGCGTTGATGTCAGGGTCATTATTGACGGGGTGGGGGAACGCTATGGTGCCGTGAGTCCGTCAGCCCATTTGCGCCGCCTGGGGGTGCCCGTAGTGTGTTTTCTGCCGCCCAGGCTGCTGCCGCCGGGCTGGTGGCTGAACCTGCGCAATCATCGAAAACTGCTGCTGATCGACGCCGACTGCGCCTTTTGTGGAGGCATCAACATCAGCGAAGACCATACCGGCAGTCCGCCCTATTCAGCGGACGTGCAGTTTGCCTTTCACGGGCCGGTGGTGGCGGATCTTGCCCACATTTTTGCCAACGACTGGCTGTTTGCCACCGGCGAGACTTTATTGAGTTCGGCCCCGTCACCCAGTCAGCCGGGCCAGGTCCGCTGTCGAGTGATTGCTGACGGACCCGATGAGCGCCTGGACGCCTTAGCGCTAACCATCACAACAGCGATCAGTGCTGCACAAGACCATGTCAATATTATGGTGCCGTATTTTCTGCCGGGCCGGGCGTTGTCTGCATCGCTGCAAAGTGCCGCTTTACGAGGAGTGGCTGTGCGGGTCATTTTGCCCGAGCGTAGCAACCTGCGCGGAATGGACTGGGCTCAGCGCAACGGCATCGCTGAGTTGCTGCGCTGGGGGGTGTCGATCTACTTTCAGCCCACCCCCTTTTGTCACGCAAAGTTGCTGCAGATCGACGATCGCTATTTGCTGATTGGCTCAGCCAACCTGGATCCGCGCAGCTTGCGGCTCAATTTTGAGGTGGGGGTGGAGGTGTTTAGCCCCACCACCTGTTCGATCATTCAAGGCTATTTTGAAAAGGTGCTGGAGCGCAGCCAGCCTGCCACCGAAAGTCTGCTGAACGATCGCAGTATTCCCGCAAGGCTGAGGGATTCTGCGGCGGCCTTGTTCTCGCCTTATCTGTGATCCCCGCAGCCCAGGGCAGCCAGCTGGCGGTGATAGCGATTCGCCCGAGAGTTAGCGGATTCTAAGCGCTACCGCCCGCTCCCTGGTGCTTGCCAGGGTTTCAAGCTGGGGGCTTTGCCTAGCCAGCTTCGGCATATCCCTACAGACCCGGTATCGATGGTCGATCACAGTATGGCGTCGGTGGCACACATGATGGGTACCTGATTCTGGCGGCATTTCCCATCTGAACTCGTTGGGAGAGCACGATGAACCTGGTCCAGCAGCAATACCAAAGCCGGCTATTGTCAGCCAGCGCCGCGGTGGCGGAAATCACCGGAGACACCGATATCGCCATGGGCATGGCCCTGGGCGAACCGCCGGCCATTTTGGCCGCCCTGTCTGAGCACATCGAGCAAACCGGTATCGCCAATCTGCGCCTGTGGTATTTCCACTCCATGCCGGTGGCGGCAAAAACCGTGTTGCGCTATGAGCTGATGGGCCGAGTTGTGCCTCACTGCATGTTTCTCGGTGCCACTGAACGAGTGCTGGTGGAAAAAGGCGAGAGTGAAGGGCGAAAGGTGGTTCATTTTGTGCCTGCGGCATTTTCTGATGCACCCAGGATACTCAGTCAACATGTGGCGCTGGATACCTTTGTTACCACCGTGTCGCCAATGGATAGCCACGGTTATTTTTCCTTTGGCACCAACAATGACTATGCCTCTACCGCTGCGCGCAGCGCCCGGCGGACTTTAGTTGAGGTTAACCCGCAGATGCCCAGGGTATTTGGCGACTCCATGATTCATATCAGTGAAGTTGACGCGGTGGTGGAAAATGACGTTGCCCTCAGCGAAATCAAACCGCGCCCAGCGCGGCCCGCTGAAGACACCATCAGTCAGACAATCGCACAGATGGTGCCCGATGGATCTTGCCTGCAAATGGGTATCGGAGCGCTGCCCAATGCGGTCTGTGCTCAGCTTCACTCCCGCAGTGATCTGGGCATTCACACAGAGCTGCTGTCTCCGGGCTTGGTGGATTTGATGGAAATAGGCGCCGTCAGCAATAGACGCAAAACCACCTATCCGGGTCGCACGGTGTTTACCTTTGCCCTTGGAACCCGGCGCATGTATGACCTGATAGACGACAATCCTGCGATTAACAGTTTTCCCGTAAACCTGGTTAACGACCCTCGTCACATCGCCAAGAACCGTGGGGTGGTCTCCATCAATGCCACCCTTCAAGTAGATCTGGCAGGCGCCTGTAATTCGGAAAACCTGGCGGGCCGGGAGTACAGTGGTGCTGGCGGTCAGCTGGATTTTGTGCGCGGGGCGCGGGCATCCAAAGGGGGCCGATCCATCATTGCGTGTTGCTCTACGGCAAAAAATGGCAGTGTCTCTACCATCGTGCCTGAGCTGTCTGGCCCGGTTACCACGCCGCGCAACGATACCGACACGGTGGTCACCGAATACGGAGCCGTTAAGCTTATTGGACTCAGTGATGCCCAGCGCGCGCAAGCCCTGATCAGCATCGCCCATCCAGATCATCGACAGGCGCTAAGAGCTGCGGCCAAAAAACGCCATGTCATTTAGTCGGCGGACCACGCCAGCAACAGGAGCCAGCAGATGACGCCGAAGGTAAAAACATTTTTTGATCCAGTAACCCAGACCGCCAGTCACATTCTGATTGAACCCGGCGGCCGCCACTGCGCCATCATCGACCCGGTGCTTGATTTTGACCCTGCATCGGGACGCACCCGCACCGGCTCAGCGGACCTGCTGATTGACTATGTCCAAGGCGCAAACCTTCAGCTGGCCTGGATTGTCGAGACCCATGTACATGCAGACCATCTGACCGCGGCTGCGTATGTGAAATCTGTGCTGGGCGGTTTGATCGGGATCGGTGAGGGTATTCGTCAGGTTCAGGCTACCTTTGCTCAGGTGTTTGATATGGAACCCGAGTTTTGCCAGGACGGCAGCCAGTTTGATTATTTGTTCGCTGATCGTGAAGTGTTCATGGTGGGGGAACTGGCGGTGCATGTGATGTCAACGCCGGGCCATACGCCGGCCTGTGTAACCTATCTGGCCGGCGATGCGGCCTTTGTGGGCGATACCCTGTTTATGCCTGATGTTGGCACTGCCCGTGCGGACTTTCCCGGCGGCGATGCGGCGGTTCTTTATCGATCAATTCACCGTATCTTGAATCTGCCTGAAGCGACCCGGCTTTTTGTGTGTCACGACTATCTAAACGGGGGCCGCCGCCAACACCAGTGGGAGTCCAGCGTAGCCAGGCAAAGACGCTATAACATCCACGTTGGCGATGGTGCCTCACTGGAGGATTTTGTCGCATTGCGGAAGGCGAGAGACCAACAGCTAAAAGCGCCGAACCTCATCATGGCGTCTATTCAGCTCAACATGCGGGCCGGTCAATTTCCACCGCCGGAGGAAAACGGAATCAGCTATCTGAAGATTCCGCTCAATCATTTTTAGCTTGATCACCCCGGGAGGGTTGACCATCAGCTATTGTGGGGACCAAACCGGTTTGTCAGGAGATCATTAATGAACGACACCATCGGGTTTGCTCCCCTACTTGGCGGTGCGCTGATCGGCATCGCGGCGGTTTTATTGCTGAAGCTCAATGGCCGCATCGCGGGTATCAGCGGAATCGTCAATGCCGCCCTGTCAACTAACCCGGAGGGTCGGCTGTGGCGATTGATGTTTATTGCGGGACTGCTGCTGGGAGGCTTAATCTTTCAGTGGCTAAGCGGCGAGCCCATGGCCATTCGAAAAGATTTCCCGCTGCTACAGCTTGCCGCTGCCGGACTGCTAGTGGGGTTTGGTACGCGTCTGGGTAGTGGCTGCACCAGCGGCCATGGGGTCTGCGGGCTGGCCCGATTGTCAAAGCGTTCCCTGGCGGCCACCGTGGTTTTCATTAGTGTGGGTATGGCGGTGGCAAGCGGCCTGTGGTGGATAGGGCGTGGCCTGTGAGGGGTATTGCATCGGCCCTAGGGGCTTTACTCTCAGGCACCGTGTTTGGTCTGGGACTGGCCATATCTGGCATGGTTGATCCAAACAAAGTACTGGCATTTCTTACCGTAGTTGGGCCCTGGGAGCCTGATCTGCTGCTGGTGATGGGCGCCGCCGCAACCATTGCTACCGTCGGATATCGACTGGCGCTCAAGGCGCCGCCGTTATTCTCGCCACAATTTCATCTGCCCCAATCAGTGGCCATCGATCAACGACTGATGGCCGGCGCCGCGGTGTTTGGTGTTGGCTGGGGCATGGCCGGCTATTGCCCCGGGCCGGCGATTACGGCGCTGGCCAGCGGCGCCATGGAGCCGGCCCTGTTCGTTGTGTCTATGCTGATTGGCAGCCAGCTGGCCCGACTGTTCCTGGCCCGTCAATAAGACCCTTTGTCGAGGCCAGCCCATGGGCGGGTCCCAGGGTCCAGGCATCTCAACCTGGGATAACTACGGATAGCGCTCCGCGCTTTGCCAATCCACACTGTTGCAATTATCCGGACGCACCCGAGTCTTTATGGAATATGCCGATTACTACAAGTTGATGGGACTGACCAGAGACGCAACCGCGGACGACATCAAGCGTGCTTATCGAAAGCTTGCTCGAAAATACCATCCGGACGTCAGCAAAGAAGCTGACGCCGAATCCCGGTTTAAGGCCCTGGGTGAGGCCTATCAGGTGCTCAAAGACCCGGAGAAACGGGCCGCCTATGATCAGCTAGGCAGCAATTGGCAGTCCGGGCAGCCGTTTAATCCACCGCCTGGATGGCAGCAGCCCAGATCCACCGACGAATATGATCAGCCAGGACAGGCAGACTTCAGTGAGTTCTTCGAACAGATGTTTGGCTCTGGTCGACACGGCAGGGGCCAGCGGCCGCGACCCCAATCCGGGGCTGACACCCACGCCACGATTTCAGTGACCCTCGAAGAAGCCTGCGCCGGCAGCAGCCGCACCATTAAGCTGAGCCATCCAGTGCTAAACCAGCAAGGCCAGGTTGAGCAGCGTGAGCGATCACTGGCGGTGAAAATCCCCGCCGGCGTGTATTCAGGTCAGCAAATTCGGCTGGCTGGCCAGGGCAGCCCTGGACCAGGGGGCGCGGGAAATCTCTATCTGGAAGTGATGATAGCACCCCGCGGTCGGTATCACGTGGAAGGCAAAGACGTCTTTATGACGCTGCCGCTGGCGCCCTGGGACGCCGCCCTGGGCACCAGCATCACGGTGGCCGCACCGACTAAAAAGATCGCCCTGACCATCCCCAGCAACAGCGCCGCCGGTGATCGTCTGCGCCTCAAAGGTTTAGGGATACCCAGCAGCCCGCCGGGGGACTTTTTTGTGGACATCGAGATTGTCTTGCCCGCCGCCGACACCGCCGCGGCCAAAAAGGCCTATGAACAGTTCCAGCAAGCGTTTTCTACTGCCCCATCCCAACCATCGGAGCCGACAGATGAACCGACTAACGCCAACGCCCTGTGAGGAGCTTGAGTGGGAAACCGGCGAACTATGCCGCGCCTGTGACCTGTCCCCCGAACTGGTAACCCAATGGGTGGAAGTAGGGTTGCTGGAGCCTGCGGGTGACGGCCCGGACAGCTGGCGCTTTATCGGCGTGAGTGTGTCACAGCTTAGGCGGGCCGGGCGGCTGCAGCGCGACCTGGGAATAAACGCCCCCGGCGTGGCGCTGGTGGTTGAATTGATGGAAGAGGTAGACACCCTTCGACGCCGGCTCAACTGGATGGAAGGGCGCAGGCCTACTAAGCACATTCCGAGGTAGGCTGCCGGTAATATCCGATAGCGTCAGCCTTTCCGATGGCGGCTTAATAGCAGTCAAACGCTCACTGCTCAATTGTTGCAAAATCCGATGCCTGTCGTGAGCCATAAACTATGGGAGAGCGCTTTGAGTACTAAAGATAAGGTCAACACGATTTTGGAAGAGCTTGCTCAGGAGCGTGATGAACTGCGCGTGCGGGCAAAGCTGGCAAGCATGGAGTTGAAAGATGAGTGGGAACAGGCGGAAGAACAGTTTCGCCATCTGAAGACTCGGGCAAAGAGTGCCGGCCAGCATCTATCTGAGGTGGCCGACGAGGCCGGCGATGCCGGTGAGGATGTCTGGGAGGCCACCAAGCTGCTGGCGGAGCAGGTTGGGGTGGCGTTCCGGCGTGTGCGCCAAAAGCTTTGATCAGTTGAATCGAGGCAGTCCATGGGCTGCCGCCTCAATTCTTCCAAGCTCATCACTGCCATGGACCTAAGTATCGAGCACGCTGATGGAATCGCGGGCCTGCGTGGCCGGCTGGATATTCAGACCGTGCCAATGCTGAACGCGATCCTGGCTGGGTATCCTCGGCAGCCGTTTGATTTGACAAAGGCACAGCAGCTGGACAGCGCGGCGGCCATGGTGCTGTGGGAATACTGGGGCAGCTCCCTGCCTCCCCAGACCCGGCTAACAGAAAAGCAGCGCACGCTGTTTGACTACATCCGTGAAACCCCTGCGGCAGATTTGCATGCCTTTCCTACTACCCGGGAGTTGCGCGCTAAGCGGGCCAGCCGCAGTTCTCTGTTTGGAACAGCGATAGGGCTGTTAACCACATTCGGCCGACTGCTGCTTGATCTAGGACTGCTGCTGGGCCACCCCCGGCTATGGCCGCTTCGAGAGATCAGCGCCGCTTGCTATCGAAGTGGCGTGACCGCGGTGCCGATTTCTGTAATTGTTGGCTTCCTGATTGGCATTGTGCTCAGCTACCTGTCGTCCTTGACCCTGCGGGACTTCGGCGCCGAATCGTTCCTGCCCTTGGTTATGGGGGTGGGCATTTTGCGGGAGCTGGGCCCGCTGTTAACCGCCATTGTGCTTGCCGGTCGTTCCGGTTCATCCATCACCGCCAGCCTTGGCGCCATGCGTTTGACCCAGGAGTTGGATGCGCTTTCTGTTTTAGGCATTAGCCATTCGCGACGGCTGGTGGTGCCCAGGGCCATCGCCCTGGCCCTGATGACACCCCTGCTGGTGGTTTGCACCAACATTGCGGCGCTGGCCGGCGGTATGTTGTCTGGCTGGGCGGAGCTTGACCTGTCCTCCGCCGCCTACATGGCCGGGCTGCGGAACGACGTGGCCATGGTGCATCTGACCATCGGACTTTTTAAGTCGATGATTTTTGGCCTCACCATCGCCGTGATTGCCTGCTACTTCGGACTCAGCTCCAGGCCCAACAGCCAGAGCCTGGCAACCCACACCACCCGATCCGTGGTGCTTTCCATCTCGGCCATTATTGTGCTTGATGCGTTCTTTGCCGTGGTTTTTAAGGACTTGAGTTAATGAATAAAAAAGCGCCGGTGGAGATTAAAAACATCGTCAATCGTTTTGGTGACCACCTGCTCCATGACGGTATCAACCTGACCATCAGGCCCGGCGAAATACTCAGCATTGTGGGAGGCTCAGGCAGCGGTAAAACTGTGTTGCTGAACTCCATGATTGGCCTGCACCAGCCCAACGAGGGCCAGGTAGAGCTATTGGGTGTGCCAATGATGAGTGCCAGCCATCAGCAGCGTAGGGCTCTGCGGCATCGCATAGGCGTCGTGTTTCAGGCCGGCGCGTTGTTCAGCGCCTTTACGGTGTTTGAAAATATTGGTTTTCCCCTGGAAGAACTGCACACGCTGCCGAAAAGCCTGCGCCGGGAGCTAACTCAGCTGAAGATTCATATGGTGGGCCTGGCCAGCGCTGACGGCCATAAGCTGCCAGCTGAGTTGTCCGGTGGCATGCGTACCCGGGCTGCCCTGGCCAGAGCCTTGGCCCTTGACCCGGAACTGCTGTTTCTCGATGAGCCCACCTCTGGGCTTGACCCGGTCTCGGCGGAACTGTTTGTCAGCCTCATTTCTCGCCTGCGCTCAGCTCTAGATCTGACCGTGGTGATGGTGACCCATGATCTGTACACGCTGACCGCGCTGAGCGACCGGGTGGCGGTACTGGCGGACAAAAACATTGCTGCCCTGGGTACAGCGCAGGAGGTGATGTCCAACCCTCATCCCTTTATTCAGTCGTACTTTCGAACCCTGCGGGAATTCCCGCCGGCGGTGGGAGGTAGTCATGGAATCTGATGGGTTTGCGCTGCGTACAGCCTTGTTCGTTATTGGCGCTATTGTTCTGACAGCGTTGACCTGGACGGTGTTCAAAGACGCTGGTTTTGCCTACAAACCCTTTGTCGTCATGAGCCAGGATTCGGTCAGCGGCCTGGATGTGAAAGCCAGAATTTACTACAAGGGGGTGGAAGTGGGAGTGGTGGAAAACATCTACTTCGTACCCGATGATTTTGACCGTGTCCGAATTCTTATCCATGTGGACGAAACTATTCCTATTGCCCAAAACACCTACGCCCAGCTGGCCCTGCGGGGGATTACAGGAGAGTACGATTTGAGGTTGGATAACGACGGACCGCTGGGCGATCTGCTGCCAACCAGCGTTGAAAGCCCAGGGGTGATAACCATGCGCTCGGAGTACATCACCAAAATCACCGAATCACTGGAGAGTACTTTGATTGATATCAGCGATATCAGCCATCGGGTCAGCCAGCTGTTGAGTGACGACAACCGGGACCAGGCGCTGCAGACGCTGGAGGCGGTGGCTGACGCAGGCCACAGCGTTGTCGCCCTGGAAAAGGGTTTGGCGCCAACCCTGGACAGACTTCCCATGCTGGCTGATCAGGTCTCCGATACGCTGGTCCAGTATGGGGAGCTTGCCAGGTTGATTGCCGAACAATCCAGCGGCCTGGACGGAACCTTAACCGCCTTGGCGGCTGCCA
This sequence comes from uncultured Gammaproteobacteria bacterium, assembly GCA_964351665.1. Lineage (GTDB taxonomy): Bacteria > Pseudomonadota > Gammaproteobacteria > Xanthomonadales > SZUA-38 > JANQOZ01. The sequence continues at coordinate 23,667 of CAYGPO010000049.1, forward strand.
GCGCCAGGGTTGAGCAGCTGGCAAGCCATGTCCATACCCAGACCCTCACTGAGTTTGATCAAAGTCTGCATGATCTGAGTCAGACCAATGGCGAGGTGCGGCGGCTGCTGGAGGATCTGCGAGATGATCCCCAACGATTGCTGCTGGGCTCACCCATCACCCCAAGGGGGCCCGGTGAAGTCTCCGGGGAGCAACGGCCGTGAGGATATCCAAGGCGGTTCTGGCATTGGTGGTATTGCTGGTCGGCGGCTGCGCGCTGGCGCCGGGCAGCTCCCACGAGGCGATTGGCTATTACGATTTTGGCCCAGGGGCAGGGCAGTTGCCCCAGTGTGTCGCCAACGCTCGATTGGGGAACATAGACGCCAGCAGCGCTCTGCAGGGAACCCGGATGTGGTATCGGCATGAGGGCCGGCCCTATTCCCCCATGGCCTACGCTATCAGTCGCTGGTTAGCCCCGCCGCAGGATCTTCTCCAGCGCTATCTGCTGCCCCGGTTTGGCGGGTTCTCTGAGGCGCCGACTATCGATATTGAGATGACACAGCTGGAGTTGCGGGTTGGTCCTGAAGGCGATATTTCGAGGCTCGCGACCCAATCGGTGGTGTTGCTCGCCAGCCATCGTCAACAGGCCGCTGGCGGGGTTATCAGGACCCGACAGTTCATTCTTGAGCAACAAAGTGAGGCGTCGCCTGCGGGTTCGGCGGAGGCGGTAAGGCAGGCCCTAGATAACTGGTGGCCTGGGTTTTGTTTGTGGGCTAACCAGTAAGTCGGATTGGGTGTCCTTGGGCCGCCCTGGCCCTATTGCGACTTTCGCCAGGGGCCCGGCCAATTGCTGCTTGCCGAGCCTTTTCAAACCGGCCCATGTACTCACTAAAGTTACCTTGACCTCCAAAAGTCCCACTAGGGCACAACCAGCACGGGACAACTGGCATGGCTGATAACTGCATTTGCCACACCGCCCAGTAGTAGCCGGCGAATTTTTGAGGTGCCCTGACGACCCACAACAATCATCAGCGCGTCAACGTTTTTAGCCGCCCGAGCCAGCACCTGTGCTGGATTGCCAAAGACCACTCTGGATCCTGCGCGGACACCACTTTTTTTCAAATCAGCGAGTACCGCTGGGAACAGCGACTCACGGTCTTGCTGTATCTGCGTCCTGCGTTTCCTGGCCTGGGTCGCGGTCTCCTCCAGTGTGTAGTACTCAAAGGGAGACCAATCGATTACGTGCACCAAGTTGAGGCTGGCTTTATGAGTTTTAGCCAGGCCCTTGGCGAAAGTAACCGCCTTGAGGCTGGATTCGCTGCCGTCAAAACCAATAACGATGACTGGGCTCATAGGATTTTCGCTGCCGACCAAGGTGGAGAAATCAGGTTAGCAAGGATGGTGCAGGCGGGATGTCAGGTCTGACCACTAATGCGATAGGGGTATTTACATAAGAAACTATCCAGTGGCGACGTCGCCGAATTGACTAACAGGCTGCTAAGCGCAAAGGTAAATACTCGATGGTTTGCAGAACACGACTGACCCAGGGAGCGCAGTGGTCAGTAGTCGCTTGGTTTGGTTCAGCAAGACGTTAAGCCTTCCAATAAAGACCATACTACCGTCTACGTTTCCGGTGGGGTTGAAGTCAGGAACGCGTTCCTGTTGATAGGCCCCTTTCTTAGGGCCAAGGGAGAAATCAGCCGTAAAAATACCCCACTGAGGCCGTCAAAACCATCGCTAGGGTGCCCCAGACCGTCACCCTGAGAGCGCCAACAGATAGTCGTGCACCACCGACAAAAGCACCGATGCTGCCCAGTAAACCCAGAAAGACCAGCGATGATAGTGCGACGGCGAGAATCTGTTGAGCTCCTGGTAACGCCCAGGCTATGAGCAATGGAAGCAGGGCACCCACAGAAAAGGCCCCAGCGGAAGACAGGGCGGCTTGCAGGGGCCGGGCGCTGGCCACGTCTGAAATGCCAATTTCGTCTCTCGCGTGGGCGCCAAGTGCATCGTGGGCCATCAGCTGGCTCGCTACCTGTAAAGCAAGTTCCGCTTCCAGGCCCCTGCCGACATAAATTTCAGCGAGTTCCGCCTTCTCCGACTCATAATCACATTTGAGAGATTTCTTCTCCAGCGCCAGGTCAGCCTGCTCTGTATCCAGCTGCGAGCTTACCGAGACATATTCGCCCGCCGCCATCGACATGGCGCCAGCAAACAGGCCTGCTATTCCGGCAAACAGGATGTTTTCCTGTGAGGCACTGGCAGCGGCAAATCCAATAATCAGACTGGAGGTGGATACGATGCCGTCATTGGCGCCGAGCACCGACGCTCGTAACCAGCCAATGCGGTGTGATCTGTGTTCTTCTTCGTGTGTCATACAAACCTCTGGCCAAGCTATGGGCAGTGATTTAGCTCACTTTCAGCCTCAGTCACTCGGTGGCGATCGTACTCAATCCAACGCCAAAGGCCCAGCCACGACTGGGCTACTGAAGATGCGCAGCCAGGAGGGCTCCAGGCCCAATTGCCTAACGAGGTGCCGGCAAAGATCGTTAGTCCGGGCAGTAAGCATCGTTACCGGTAAGATTTTACCAGTCTCCGGGGTCGGACCAACGCAATGGGTTGAAATAACGAACAACCTAGCTCTCAAGCAAGGGTTTCAAACCCTTAGGGAAGCGTTTTATAGCTAGAAACCAGCAATCTAACGGGGCCGGGCAATAAATCGGTGGGGCAAGTTTGGATACTCCATGTATGAAGCACCTGCCTTTGACACAACACATCAAACATGGACGTCAATGGGTCACCACGTTGAAGACCTCCGCCCGTCCAAAAGTCGGTGCGCTATCTGTTGATTCCAACGGTACCGACCACGCGCTGCAGATTCTCACACCAATCTGGACGACGAAGACCGAGACAGCAAAACGCTTACGTGGACGAATTGAGAACGTGCTGGACTGCGCTGCCGCGCACAACTATCGTGATCCGATGAGTCCAACCCGTTGGCGTGGCCACCTGGACCAGCTAATTCCCAAACCGTCGCGGGTTAAGAAGGTGGTTCATCATCCTGCCTTGCCTTATAGCGAAGTAGGGCGGTTCTTCCTGGCATTAAATAACAACGGCAGTCTCTCAGCGAAAGCGCTCCAGCTACTGATTCTGACGGCTACACGCACCAGCGAAGTGCTGAGCGCGCGCTGGTCAGAGATAGATCTGGAAGAAGCGGTCTAGCCCATCCCGGCAGAGAGGATGAAGGATCGGCGCGAACACCGTACTACGCTGGTTGATGCTGCGATGGAGGTGCTGAAGTCAGTGCCGGTATTGAAAGGCAATACTCATGTGTTTCCTGGGAGCCGCAGCGCCCGACCATTATCGAATATGGCGCTGTTGCAGTTCATGCGCGGGATGGGATACGGCAAGAATCTGCAGCGGGGCGAAATCACGGCATATTTGCTCCGTAGAGTCATCGCAGCGATTGAGGACCCGGGCGTCACCACTCATATCCTGAAGCATCTGAGCGAGCGCGATGCCCCGGAGAGCCGGCCGCCCGCTCGCGGACCGCCGGGTCTGTGTGACTGATCAGGGACGACCATCGCCAAAAGAACAAGGACAGTGCTGCGAGCGGCAGGCTGGGCATCGCCCCGAATTCGGAAATACGGCCTGGCGGATACCCCGGCGAGCGTAGAACGCCGGAAAAGGGGTCACCGATCCAGGTCGCAGGTCGCCCAAAGCGGCTGTGTGGGATGGTGAAAGTGGATCTTGAGGGTGAGACCGTTACTGCGACAGGGCGCTTATTTGCCCTATCTCTTGATAATAGGAGTTGGGATTGTTTTTCCTGAGTATAAGTCCGTATGGACCCGACCTACGCAATGGCAACAGACTGAAGAAAAGGAGAGTTTGACATGCGTGTTGTAATTCTGGCTCTTGGATTCATTTCGTCTACTGCTGCCCAGGAGGATAATCTTCAATCTCATATGCTAGAGCACTTTGCCCGTGCTACACAGGTGCAATCGGCCGTGGTGGCGGGTGACTTTAAGCGCGCTGCAGAGCGCTCCCAATGGCTGGTGCAACATGTTCCACCTGACAGTCTCCCCAAGGGCTGGGAGCCCTATGTGCAGACGCTGCAAGAGCTGGCTATGGAGGTGCAGCACACCACCTCCATTATCGTTGCGGCTGGGGCCACGGCAGATATGGCGCGCGCCTGCGGTGATTGTCATCAGCAATTTGAAGCAAGAACATGGTTCACGCCAAGTACGGAGCCACCGGCGGGAACATCACTAGTTAGTCGAATGGCGCGTCATCAATGGGCTGCTGACAGACTATGGGAAGGTTTGATCGGCCCCTCAGATGACGCCTGGTACGCAGGTGCTGAAGCACTCGCAGAGGCACCATTAAGTGCCCGCGAGGTGTTAGGCGAAGATAAGGGCAGTGCAGACTACCTTACCAATCGCGTCCATGAACTGGGGCGTCAGGCCCGCAAGACTGCCCGCTACCAAAGTCGGGCCCGCTTGTATGGACACCTTCTGTCCACCTGCGCGGAATGCCACAATCTGTATCGAAGTCGATGAAGCGGGACGACGAGCGCGGTTGCCAGTCCCATTCTCGGAAACCGGGATCAAACCAATAATTTGCCGCAAGCGAAGAAAGCCAGATTGTGGGATTTCCATGTTTGTATTCTTGTGTCTGCGATGTGGGTTCAGTTTGGACAACTAAACTAAGGCGTGAAAACGATTTATTGGAAAGGTCCTCCTGACTTTTCTCGCCTGACGTCTCGAAACCGGTGTAAGGTTCCAGGGATAGGAAACCTTCTGGCTATCGAGATTTGAGCCAATAGGGTTTAACTGTGACTTCATTTCACAGACATTGGAGCGATTGGCAGCAGGGCGTGACGCGGGTAAGGAGCAATGGGATTAATTCAAGGATGAATCCGAGCATGTCTGGTGGGCGCTCAAAAAATTGTTCAATTATTTTAAGTCTCACTTTAAGTAAAGCACTCGGGCTCGGTGAAATAGCGCTGATGCCCAACGAACTCGCCAATGTCCATTTTTGCGGAAGCAAAGACCGTTTGACCCAGGAGATTTCTTGACCAAGCTTTCAATTAGGCATCAAACAATCTTTCGGTACCGAACGGCGATTGAGTTTGGTTCGCACAGATTAATGCTGCGCCCACGCGAAAGCCGCAATGTACGCCTGGTTGCGCATGATTTAACGATTACGCCTGCGGCAACAGTAACCTGGGCCCACGACGTATTTGGTAATGCCGTTGCGACGGCTTCCTTTCATGACGTCTCGGACATCCTGATCATCAATAGCTCTTCCGAACTGTTGCTCGACGTTGACCGCTGGCCTGTATTCAGCATCGCTGCCTCTGCCGCAAATTATCCGTTTTTATTGGCTGAAGATGACATGGCGGACCTGGGGGCATTGCGGTTGCAGGCTTATCTCGACACAGCGGGACACCTACGCCAATGGGCCCAGGAATTTGTCGGGGGGCAATCAGTAGACACTTTGACCCTGCTCAGGGAAATCAGTTCTGGTGTCGCCGAGCGCATTGTTTATGAAGCTCGTGACGAAGATGATGCACAGTCGCCAGAGCAAACACTTGCGAGGGGCCGAGGGTCTTGCCGCGATTTCGCGGTACTTTTTGTTGATGCCGTTCGAAGTCTGGGCTTTGGAGCACGGATCGTTTCGGGCTATCTATATGATCCGGATCAAAATTCGTTCGGCTCAGCGGGTTCCGGGTCGACCCACGCCTGGGCGGAGGTCTATGTGCCAGGTGCCGGTTGGATCACCTTTGATCCAACAAATCGCAGCGTCGGCGGATTCAATTTGATCCCGGTGGCCGTTGCAAGGCACATTCGCCAGGCAATGCCCGTAGCTGGTACCTTCATCGGCGCCGAAGATTCACTTGAGCAAATGGAGATTCACGTGGATGTCGATCGTAAGATGGATGCGTTGTCCGTCCAATAGAGTGCATGGGTTGAGTCCATCCATCCTGGTGTTGACTGATGGCAAGGATTTCGGGAACAACATCAACGGTTTTGGCGCTCGGAGCTAATCGCTGTCTATTTGGCCAGCAGTCGGGTGAACAACGTGCCTCTTATCTCAAAATGGCACCTGTCTAG
>CAYGPO010000050.1:0-13961 GCA_964351665.1 uncultured Gammaproteobacteria bacterium
TTACTGCTATTGATGGATATTCAACCGCCGGAACAGCCACTACACTATGGGCCATGAGTGAAAACCACGATCCGATTATTGAGCTTGAGTCCCGTCTGGCATTTCAGGATGACACAATCCATCAGCTGAACACCGTGGTGGTGTCCCAGGAACAGCGCATCGATAAACTTGAGCGTAGCCTGAAGCTGTTGGCTCAACGGCTAATGTCCCTGGAACAGTCCGCTGGCCATGGAGGCTCAGAAGACACTGCGCCGCCGCCCCACTATTAGCGGCCCATTGCTGAATGCCGCCCCCATTAGGTTGCCGTGGGTTACCGAGGGGCCGTTATCCTGGCTCTCAGTGGAGCGATGCGCGCCACGGAAGCCGCTGGATAATCTCCGATTCTGCGCTCATCAGCGCTTCCAGCCGAGGGTAAATATCGTCGCCGAACAGGGTTCTGGCCATATCAGCAAACTGATGGCCATGTTTAGTCTCCGCCGCCCACAGCTCGTGATAAAAGGCTTTCAAATCGGGATCGCTAAGGGCCTTGGCAATGATGCCGAAACGCTCAGCGCCCCGACACTCAATCACCGAGGAAATCAGCAGGCGGTCGATGAATCGCTCGTCCCTGCCATGGCGCATAAGGGTCTGCAGTTCTTTGACATAGGGGTCCGGCGCATCGCCCACCAGGGCAACGCTGCGACGGCTCATCAGTTGGTAAACCTGTTGAAAATGGACCAACTCCTCCCGCGCCAGTTCAATCAGGGCGGGAATGATGGGCTGGCGATCGGGATACTTCACCACCAGGCTCATGGCCAGCGCCGAGGCTTTGCGCTCACAGTTGGCGTGGTCTGCGAGAAATTCATCAAAGTTATCCAACACCACCTGAACCCAGTCAGGATGGGTGGGCGTACAAAGATCAATGGAACGTCGGGTCATGGCAACTTCTGATTTTTGGTCGGCCCGTGATGCGGCGCAGCAGCGGCAGCGGGCAAAGTCGTATTTTAGCAGGCATGGGCTTTCGTTGGTGCACCAAGATGCGGCTATTTTGCAGGCAGCCGTTGATCCCCAGTTAGGGATGGTGGTGGTGATTCCAGCCCTGGCTGAGCCGGATCTGCTGTCCACCTTGGATGCGCTGCAGTGCTGTGAAATGCCCGCCTGTGGCGTAGAGATTGTGGTCCTGATCAACAATGCCATGGCCGCAGAAGGCGCCGTTCGCGAAGCCAACCAGCGCTTGTTTGAGCAGTGTCTGGAAAGAGGCCAGGGCGACATCCCTGAGCACGTTGTTCTGTGCAGCGATTTGCCGGACCGCCACGCCGGGGTAGGGTTGGCGCGAAAACTGGGACTGGACCTTGGGCTGCAGCGTTTGCTGGAATCCCGCAGCGCCGAGGGTCTGCTGGTGAGTCTGGATGCCGACTGTGATGTGGACGCAAACTATCTGATCGCCATCGAGGCACACTTTCAATCAAAGCCTGAATGTGTCGGCGCCAGCATCTATTTCGAACATCCCCTGGGCCCAGCGCAACAGCCCGACGCCATTGCCGGCTATGAGCTGCATTTACGTTACTTTGTCCACGCCCTGCGCTACGCCGGAATGCCCCACGTGTTTCATACCGTGGGTTCCTGCATGGTGGTGCGCTCCCAGGCGTACATGTCCCAGGGCGGCATGAACCGGCGCCAGGCCGGCGAGGACTACTATTTTGTGCAAAAACTGGCGGCCACCGGAGGTTTTTCTGATCTGACGGGCACCACGGTTTATCCGTCCTCCCGACAATCCTGGCGGGTACCCTTCGGCACCGGTCGGGCGATGGAGAGCTGGGACGGCGGCTACTGGCCCACCTACGCGCCCCAAATCTTCGACGAAATGTCCCAGTGGCTAGCCGCAATCCCGCAGTTTTATCAGGGCGACCGAGACGCGCTGATGGACAAAATGCCGGACAATATCCAACGCTTTCTTGACAGCTATCAGTGGCGTGAACGCCTTGAGGAGATTGCCGCCAATACGGCCAGCGGGCAGGCCTTTGTGACCCGGGTGCAGCGCTGGTTTAATAATTTCACCTCGATGAAGTTTGTCCACTTTGCCACCGATCAGAGCTGGCCCAAGGTGCCAGTGACCGAGGCTGCCGCCCAGCTGCTAGACCGTTTGCCCGGCGCCCATAGGATTGTCATGGATAACCAGGAAACCAGTGCCCAGGCTTTGCTGCAGGTCTATAGGCAGCGCTGCCGGGCTGGCTGACTGGTTAGCTCTGGGTCTCAGTTGACGGCTCCAGCTACAGGTTTCAGCACCAGGTTCAGGGGGCCAGGCAGTGCTCCGGGCGCAGATCGCTGCGAGCCAGCCCCAGAGCAGACAGCTGCTGAATGATCTGGTCGACCTGGGCCGGCTCGATCTGGGTGTCCATGGCCCAGCGGGTGATCTCCCGCCATTGACTCACCTGTTGCGGCCGTAGCTGGTAAAACTCGCTCAGACGCTCGATCAGGTCGGGCAGCTGATCGGCCTGCTGGGCCGACTGGTAGTAGATCTGCTGCAGCTGGTTGACCGAGTCTGGGTCATTTTCCAATAGCGCTGTTGGGGCTACCAGGCAAAAGGGCGGCCAGGGAGTGGGGCAGGTAGCTAGCCTGCGCATCAGGCCCTGATCAACGCTGGGCTGGGTGGTGAACTGTTCCCACATGAACAGATCGGCCCGGTCCTTTGCAAAGGCTAGCGCGGCCCCCGGCAGATTATCCACCACTACAAACTGGTGGTTTTGCCAGCGCTGGGCAAGGCCCTGTTGCTGCATCAGCACAAAGGCCATCAGGTGCGAGCCAGAACCATATCGGCTGATGGCGATGCGCGGATCGGTCATCTGATCAAGGCGGCTTGCCGTGATGCTCGGTGCCACATGGACGCCCCAGACCAACGGGCTGTTGACGGTCCAGCCCAGTATTCGCAGATCTGCCCCCCCACTGATGGCCGCCACCGCGCCCTCGCTCAGCAGCACGGCCAGATCCAGCTCACTGGCGGCAAGGTCTTTGACCATGGCGCCGGTGCCGGTGGAATAGTCCTGCCACTGCAGGTCCAGGCCAGCCTGGGCGAATGCATCGCGCTGCAGAGCCAGATGCCAGGGATAATTAAAGTGCTCCGGGACGCCGCCCACTCGCAGGCTGGTCTTCGTCATGATGTGACGCTCGCTGGTTGGCCAATTTCTCGACCCAGTTCGTGCAGAAACAGCCCCATGGCGCGGGTTCGGCGGCGGGCTTCGCGGACGCCAGCGGCGGTCTGCATGGTTTCGGACAGGCCCAAAAGCTTTTGATAAAAGTGGTCGACGCTGTATTGCCGGTCCGCCGGCGCTCGATGTTGGCAGAAGGGGTCTTCGGCCCGGTAGATGGCCGAGCCCATGACTCCACCAACGGTAAAACAACGGGCAATGCCAATGGCGCCGATGGCGTCGAGTCGGTCCGCGTCCTGCACCACCTGAGCTTCCAGGGTTTGGGGCGCGATGGCTGCGCTGAAGCTGTGGGCCTCGATGGCGTGGCCAATGGGTTCGATCAGGGCCGTCGGGTAGTCCATGGCGCGCAGCAGTTGTTTGGCCTGCTTTGCTGCCATGCGCGAGGATTGGGCGCGGTCAGGGGAGTTTTTTGGCAGGCTAATGCAGTCGTGCAGCCAGGCCGCCGGCATCACCACCTGCAGGTTGGCGTTTTCAGCCTCGGCCAGGCGGCCTGCGTTGGCTACCACCCGCAATATATGCTCCAGATCGTGGGCCGGATCGGTGGCGGTCAACTCAGCAACGATTGTTCGGAAAGGTGAAGGGTCAAAGGTGCTATCGGACATGAATTTTGCGCATCGTTTTGGCATTTATCGCATAATGGCACACCACCGCCAACACTCTTAGGATGTGGGTCCATGAAACAACTGAAAATAGTTGGGATTTGCCTCATCGCAGTAGTCACACTGGCGACAGCGGGCAGCGCTTTGGCGGTGGGCGACAGCATTTTTATCTTTGACCGCGAGGGTGCAACAACGGCGGACCAATCCCAGGTAAGTCTGCCGGCAAAGCCCCCAGCAAAACCGGCAGAAAAGCCCGACCCAAAACCGTCAGCCAAGCCCACGTTGAAAAATCAGAAGCCATCAAATGCTGAACCGGGCAAGGCAGCCACTGGTCCTGGTGGCGCAGACTCCTAACCCGCATTATTCATTTAGGAATGCGGTCTAGCCGCTAAGGTTGGCTTCGGTCTCTTTCACCTGCTGGGCCAGGGATTCCAGCAGAGCCGGGGTCCATTCAACGTTGGGCCACTGGGCGGAGAAACTTCTGATGGCGGGCACCGCCTGCAGGGATGGCTGGGCAAAGTCTGGCTCTTCAAGTTTCCTCAGCAGTACGTCACTGACAATCACCAGATCCGAGTAGCAGCCTTTTTCCTCGCTGGCGTGGTGCCACTGGCGATATTGTCGAACGGCCTCCACCAGCCAATCATCAAATTCCCAGTTGGTCAGCATCATGACGCCGACCTGGCGACCATACTGTTCCATCACCTGATCAATAATGGTCGGGTTGTCTGCCATTGCCGGACGATCAGCGACAGCTCTGATCAAGGGCAAGGCACCAATGTTGGCCAGTAGTCCTGCCAGCAGGGCCCGGTCGGCGTTTTGTTTGGTGATTTCCTTGGCGATCACGGCGCAGGTAGCGCCAAGCTTCGCTGAACGCACCCAGATGTTTCGCAGCGCCTGGCGCAGGGCCGGAGATTTGCTGCGAAAAAGTTGCCGCAGGCAGTAGGTGGTCACCACGTTGACCAGGCTGCTGGTGCCCAAACGGTTCACCGCACTGTTGAGGTCAATGGCCTTATTGCGAGAGGCGAAGGCCGGACTGTTGGCCAGCTTCAACAGGTAGGAAGCAACCCCAGGGTCGGTTTGAATAACTCTTGAGATGGTGTGAAAGCTTGAATTGTCCTGTTTCACCGCGCTGCGCAGCTGCAGTGCCAGGTGCGGCAGGCTGGGCAGAGGAATCTCGCCGGACTGAATATCGGCGTAAATCCGGCTGAAGTATCCGGAGGTATTCATGGACACCGGCGATCTGCTCACGCTGGCGGTTGCGTCGGGGCTATTGATGGTCACGGCTGATGGCTCTGCTCTCAGGTTAAGTTCTGAGATCGGCAGCAGCCGGGAAATATTTAGGGAAGTTGAGCCGCTTATTTGGCCAGTGAGACGAAAAACCCCAAGGAAACGCACCAAAGACCCGGGGGCGACCCGCCAGCAAGCTGGCAAGATGCCCAATAACGTTCGCTATCAAGCGTAATCGCCAGAAGACGCCATGGCATGGGCGCCAACGTGAAGCTGCGGCTGATGGGCGACCCCTGCCGCCGCCCATCAGCCGTCTCACCGCTTTAGCTGGGGACGACCTCGTCCGCCTGGGGGCCTTTTTGACCCTGCACTACGTTGAATTCAACCCGCTGGTTTTCATGCAGTGTTTTGCGGCCTGTACCTTCAATAGATCGGTAGTGAACAAACACATCAGGACCGCTTTCACGGCTGATGAAGCCGTAGCCTTTTTCGTCGTTGAACCACTTGACGGTTCCGGTTTCCTTGGACATCGCAACTAACTCTTAGCAAAGAAAAAAAGCCACCTTGCCGGTGGATGGTGCTGTCTTCAGCGCCATTATTATATTTACGGGAATCTGGTGATTCCAGTGGTTTTGGGCGACATCAGCAGGGCCTGCTAGTTGCGCCTATTGAGGTTCCAGAGATACCTGTAAATCCTCCGACAGGTCCTCCAGTTCACGGGTCAGAAGGTTCGGATCCAGGTCGGCGGGAAGATTTACAATGGCCCGGGCAAAAAACTGCGGGGCGCCGGACATGGAGCCCGCTTGTCGGTCAGTTTCCAGTCGTTCAACGTTGACCCCGTGTGCTCTGAGCAGGGCGCTGAGTTGCTTAACGATACCGGTCCGATCGGCCCCTACCAGATCGATTTCGTACAAGGTTGCGCTGATCGCGGGCGGCGGCTGAGTGTCGGCACAGCTGGCGCGGATTCCCTGGGCCTCAAGGGCGGCCAAAGCGGCGATCAGTTCAGCCTGGCGTTGTACCGGTACGCTGACCAGCAGGACACCAGCAAACTGCCCGGCTAATCGAGCCATGCTGGACTCAAGCCAGCAGCCGTCACAGGCGGTGACGGTTTGCGCAACGGTGTCAACGATGCCAGGTCGGTCTGCGGCCATGAGAGAAATGACCAGGTGTTGGGGAGTACTCATGAAATGGTTTTACCGAATCTTAAGTCGACGAACTAGTGTCCCTAGGTGCCAGTATCTTGAATTTGAACCCACCCCACAAGGCCAGGGCGAAGGTGTTTGCCGGGCTGGTGCTGCGGCCGCAGGCAGCCGCGCTTGTGCCCCGAGGTGGCGAATCGGAATCGGCTCTTGCGTGGGCCTCAGGCCAGACTGAGGATCAAATTGACCTCAAACGTTGTTCTGCCTTCAGATCCTGATCAATATTAAATTCCGGCGAGGTGACATAGGCTTCCAGCCTGCGCAACCGGTACTCCAGGCTTCGCATTTGATGGCGCAGCTGTCCAAAGGTTGCCGAGGGCGCGCTGTGCACCGAACGCACGAATTCCTGCTCTTCTACGTCCTCATACAGGGTGTCGGGTTCCAGGGGGATTCTCAAAGTGGCCACCACGTAGGTCAGCACCATCAGGGGTAGCAGGGGTGACATCAGTGGCAGCACGGCCAGCAGACGGATCCAAAACACCGGAACGCCCAGATGGTTGGCAATGCCGGCGCAAATTCCCGCAATCCAGCGCCGGCTGGGATCTCGGTAAAGGCGCCGAGATTGGCCGCTCCGATGCCCACTGGGCCGACGATGGCCCGAAGGTCTGCGACCATCGTTCACGATTGCATACCGCGCCAGCCCGGCGCCTGATCGTCAAGGATCCTCTCCAGGGTGTGGATCCGATCTTCCATCACCTTCGCGCTGTCCCAGATTTCAGACATCATGCTTTCGTCTTCCGGGGTCAGCCCTTTGGCTGAACGGGCCTTGCTGACGTAATGGCTGACAATCCAGGTGGGCGCAACAATGGTCAGGAATAAAATAGCCAGGACTTCGCTCATGAATATTATTCCTTGTTGGCTTTCTTACTGGTGTTGTCACCACCGGACACCCGGGCCTTCAACGCATCAAGCTCGCGCTTGATCTCGTCGCCCCGTTCCAGCTCTGCGATCTCGTCGGAAAGGGTCTTGTTTCGCCCCATGTCCAGGGATTCAGCCTCGGATTCAACCCGATCGATCTTGCGCTCGGCGTGTTCAAATCGGTGCAGCACCTCGTCAATCCGCGAATCGTGAATCTGGCTGCGCGCTTTGAGCTGGGTCTGGGCCGCCTTGTGACGCAGGCCCAGGGCCCGCTGCCGATCTTTGGCGTCGCTGAGCTTGACCTGCAGCTTGCTAATGTCTTCGTTCAGCTTCTGCAGATGTTCGTTTACCGTCGCCAGTTCGGTTTGGATCGAATTGGAGCGTGTATTCACTCGAGATTTTTCCACCAGGGCGGCTTTGGCCAGGTCTTCTCGGTTGCGAGAGAGGGCAAGTTCCGCCTTCTGCTCCCAATCCAGCGCTTCCTGGTCAAGATAGGTCAGCGCACGGGTGCGTTCTTTTTTGTCCGCAATAGCTTTGGCTGCTGCGGATCTGACTTCCACCAGCGTGTCTTCCATTTCCTGGATCATCAGCCTGACGATTTTCTCGGGATCTTCGGCTTTATCCAGAACGGCGTTGATATTGGCATTGATGATGTCGGTTAGTCGGGTAAATATGCCCACTTGCTAAGTGCTCCGCGTGTTTCGGTTGTTAAGCTGTTATACAGGTTCTGTGCCAATTTTCCGCGATTGGTCTAAGTCATTGAAATACCATGTCTATCATGGATTTTTTGGTGCTCCAAAGGAGGGAACCCAGGCCCGGTTTTGTGGTCTGTTTAACTAACAGTTGGGCAAATACCCCGAATTACGGGCCCGCCCCTGGTGCCAATCTGATCATCGATATGCTGTGGCGCTTTGAAGGGCAGGCAGTGTTCAGTAGAATGGCGCACCTTTCGATGCTTGCGCAGGCTGCAGGCTGACTTTTTTGCCGGTCAACACCCTGACTGGCTACACGGTTCGGAGAATAAATAATGAAGGTACGATTTGCGGCTAAGCTAACCGCCCTGATGGTCACCGCGATGGCCATTCCACTGGCGATGGCTCAGGACGAAGCCCCCATCGACAAAGATAAGATGAGCTACTCCATAGGCTATCAGTTTGGCAACGATCTGAAGCTGCGTGATCTGGACGTCAGCGTCGACACCGTGGTCGAGGCTCTGCGCGATGCGCTGGGCAGCAATGAAGCGCGTGTTCCTGAACAGGAAATGGTGGCTCTGCTGAAACGGCTGGAACAGGAATTCCGCGCTGACCAACTGGAAAAGTTCAAGGCTCTGGCAGAAGAGAACAAGGGCAAGAGCGACACCTACCTGGCTGAGAACAAGTCGAAGAAAAATATTGTGGTGCTGCCCAGCGGCGTCCAGTATCGGATCATCGAGGAAGGCGACGGAAGCCGGCCGACGATGGAAAGTGAAGTCATCGTTCACTATCGTTCGTCCACCATGTCAGGTCTGGAATATGACAGCTCCTTCGCCCGCGGAGAGCCGGTTAACTTTAAGGTCAATCAGGTCCTTAAGGGCTGGCAGGAAGTGTTGCCGCTGATGAAGCCCGGTGCCAAGTGGCAGGTGTTCGTGCCGCCTGAAATGGGCTACGGCGTTCGCGGTCAGCCTCCGGTAGGCCCCAACGAAGTGCTGGTTTTTGATATCAACCTGGTTGAGGTTAAGAGCTGATTTTCAGGTCTCTTGTGACACCGCCGGAGACCCTGCCGGAACCCGTCGAAAGCCCCTGTATCGGTGTTTGCACCCTGGACTCCCACGCCATCTGCGTGGGATGTCTTCGCAGCGCGGATGAGATCACCCGATGGGCCGTGATGGATAGTGCCGAGCGTGATGCCATTATGGATCGTCTGGAAGGGGTCGGTTCCGCCTAGCGCGGAACCTTGCTTTGGGGGCCAACGGGAAACCCAGTTACCCGCTGTTGCGGCTGTTTTCAAGGATCAGGGCATCCTTTGGACACACGCCCTCCATGGTGCTGCTGGGCGCAATCTATGAAAGTGGCGCGGTCAGCGGTAAATCCATGGACGACGCCAATGCTTTGTACTTAAAAGCCGCAGAGCGCGATGACTGCCAGGCCATGTGGCATCTAGGGGTCAATCATCTTGCTAGCAAAGGCGGCAATACCGACCATGACAAAGCCGTCCACTGGCTTCGCAAGGCCTCCGACGGCGGCCACGCCATGGCCAGCTGGGCCTTGGGAAAAATGTACTTGAGCGGCAAGCTGGTTGAGATTGATGTTGAGCGCGGTTTGGCCTTGCTTGAAGCCTCCGCAAACAATCAGTGCGAACAGGCCAGACAGACCCTGGCGGAAATCTATCGGGAAGGCCGCCACGGCATCACTGCCGACAGCCAGCGGGCGGCCCGTTGGGAAGGCGATAGCAGCGCTGTCTCCTGAACTTCAGATTCGGGACCAGATGGATCGGGCCCTCATATCCATAGATTCACCGGTTGACGTTCCGGTGATTGAGGCTGGACACCCCTTGCACGAGTTCCTGCCGGCCCAGCTGGTGCCCGCCGCGGTGCTGGTGCCGCTGATTTTTCGCAGCGGCTGGAAGGTTATTTTGACCCAGCGCACCGACAAGCTAACCCACCATGCAGGCCAAATCAGCTTCCCCGGCGGCCGTCGTGAGCCCCAGGATGGTTCCTTTGTCGAAACAGCCCTGCGCGAGTCCCAGGAGGAGATCGGACTGGATCCCCAACGGGTTTCTCTGCTGGGTTATCTGGATTCCACACCGGTGATTACGGGCTTTGGCGTCGTTCCGGTGGTTGGGCTGATTAGCGGTCAGCCAACACTGCAGCTGGATCCCGGTGAGGTACAGTCGGTGTTTGAGGTGCCGCTGGATTTCCTGCTGGATAGAGGCAACTATCGAGAGGAAGCCATCAGTATGCCCGGCCGCAGCGGCACTTATTTTGTTATTCAGTATGAAGGCTGGCGAATATGGGGTGCTACGGCACACATGTTGTTAAATTTTGCCCAACGGGTTCGAGGAGACGGCTAGATGAGCGAGGTTTTTGTTTCACCTGCCAAGGTGATGAGCGGAGCGCTTGGCGATTGCGCCCAGCCTATACTGCTGGACTGCCGGTCTCGCATAGGCCAGGCCGACGAGGGCCGGCGACTGTTTGATCAGGAGCACATTGCCGGGGCCAGATTTGCTGACCTTGACCAGGACCTGGCCAATCTGGCGTTGGGTGCCGGGCGCCATCCCTTGCCCCGGGCAAAGGATTTTATCAGTGCCTGTGAAAGTTGGGGCATAGGTTCTGGGTCATCAACGCCGGTGGTGGTTTATGACGATATGAGCGGCGCCATTGCGGCCAGAGCCTGGTGGATGCTGCGCTGGATTGGGGTTAGGGAGGCTTACATCTTAGATGGCGGTATCGACGCCTGGCGAGCTGCCGGCGGCGCTATGTCCCAGGCCAACGATGAGCCCCAGCCCAGGGTTACCCAGCCAGCCACCGCCGCCGGGCATATGCCAGTGATGAGCGTCGATGAGTTGCAGGGCTGGATAACCGGTGATCACAGACTTCTGCTGGACGCCCGGGCCGGGGATCGGTTTCGCGGCGAAGTTGAGCCCATCGACCCGGTGGCGGGCCACGTGCCCGGAGCGTCCAACCGACCCTTTAGCGAATCTCTTGAGAACGGCGTATTGATGGCTGAGGAATCTCTGCGTGGGTCGTGGCAGCAGACGCTGGGCGCAACCAGCCCTGACCAGGTGGTCCACATGTGTGGGTCCGGCGTTACCGCCTGTTTTAACCTGGCCTGTATGGAGCACCTGGGCCTATCCGGCTCCAGTCTCTACGTAGGCTCCTGGAGCGAGTGGATTTCAAACCCGGCCAATAACGTGGCCACAGGGGTTGGGACCTGATCGCTGGCTGAGGTTTACGTATAAACAGGGGTTAACCCGGTAGCTCAGCCATCACCATTGGTAACGCACGGTATAGCTGACGGTTTTTGTTTCCTCAGGGGCAACTTTGATAGTGAACTCAACCGTTGCCGCGTCGGTTTTTTCGAAATCATCGCTTTGCTGGGTAAACGACCAGTTAGTCCAGCGAAGCATGGATTCTTTAATCAAAACCGTTGCTTCGGTGGTTTTCTGATTGCGGATTTCCACCGCAATGGACTCCTCCATCCAGCGCTGGCCAGCGTTCCAGCGAAAATCTGTTTGGCGGCGCTCGCCCACCACGTCAAAGGCGTTGCCCAGGGCGATGGTCAGACGTTCGTTGCGCGGCGTATGGTCAATGACGTCCTCGCCGATGAATTCCATATTGCCGTCATCGTTATTTCTCTGGGAGACCCGTACCCGGCCCGCCGGCAGCGCCAGCCCCAGACGATTGGCTTCGCTGTTGACGAAACTGAGGTTCACCGCCACGTCGCCGCGCAGGGGCAGGGGATGATTGGTTTTGGTGTAGGGCTCGGAAAACATCCCATAGGGCCGGTAGCCGGCGGCGAAAACCAGTTGTTTCTCGCATTCAACCCCCAGCGCCGTGGGGAACAGTTCCAGCTGTTTCAGGGATCTGTCTGGCAGATCTGCCCTCCGTCCCAGGGTGTACAGGTGATATTCGAAGAACGATTGCTCCTGAAAGCCGGCGTCCTGGGCTTCCGCCATCACCATGTTGCGGCGCACCGAGGTGGTCTGGATATTATTAAGTTTGGGAGCTCGATTAACGTCACCGGCGATG
The DNA here is from genome assembly GCA_964351665.1 of uncultured Gammaproteobacteria bacterium. Classification (GTDB taxonomy): domain Bacteria; phylum Pseudomonadota; class Gammaproteobacteria; order Xanthomonadales; family SZUA-38; genus JANQOZ01. The sequence goes on from CAYGPO010000050.1 coordinate 11,795, forward strand.
AGCTTGAGGCGCGCGTTGGCAAAGCTGCCGCCGGCTTGGTTGACGATGCTGACCCAGGCCTGAAGATCCATCTGGCAGCCGCTGGATTCGTCCAACACCAGGTTGTAATCGGCCCACCAGGTCATCCCTGCAGTCTCGTAGCTGACCTCTATATCGTGCTGGCGTGGCTCGCTGGTGGCGACTTGCCACTGCAGGGTGGGACGGGTAATCAATCCTCCCGGCAGGTTGGGGAAGGTAATGTTGACTACGTCGGAAAGGCTGACCAGTCTGCCATCTGCCAGTTGCAGCACGATGTTGTCACCGTTGCTGGCCATCAAGGTGCCCTGGTAGTTTTCTACCTCCGAGCCGAGCACGTTTCGCAGGGTCAGCTGCTGGCCAACAAACTGCTCCAGCATTCGCGCAGTGCTCACAAGATCGTAGCGATAATTTTGTTCCAGCACCCGGGTGCTATCGGGATGGCTAAGGGATTTGAATGCCACGGTGGTGGGGTCTATGGAGGCCGCCACATCGGTGAATTCCACCGAAGGGTTGGACAAATCCATGCCCCTGACTGTGCGAACCACCGCATAGCCAGGAATATTTTGCTGATAATTATTGCCGCGGCCGGAAAAGGCCGAGGGATCAACGGCGCCGGGCTGGGCCCGGCTGTAAATGGTGATGCTGTGTTCGTTCATGACATCGGCCTCCGCCGCATTCTGGCTGTCACGGCTTTGTGCTGTAATGGCGCTGCTGAGCATGGTAGCTAGGAGAAATAGCGGTAAGGTTCGAATCGACACAGGGTTCTCCGCGATCCAGGGGCATGTCTGCCGGAGTCGCTACATTGGAGCAATCATGAAGAAGATGCAAAAACTCACTGAACAACTGACCAAAAAACCTGCCAGGCTGATCGTGTTGTTGGGACTGATTGCTGCGCTAAGCGTTGCCTGTGCCGAACCTGTTACGCCCCTAAACCTGGCAGATGGCTATGTGCGGATGCCGCCACCTGGGATGAAGATGACCGCCGGTTTTGGTCGGATCACCAATCCCAGCGGCCGCACCGTTGAGCTGGTGGGGGTTTCCAGCCCTGCCTTTAACAGTGTTTCAATCCACCGCAGCCAGATTGTCGACGGCGTTGCGAAAATGCGCGAAGTGCGAAGGATTGCCATTGAGCCGGGAGAATTTCTGCTGCTTGAGCCCGGCGGTTTTCATTTCATGCTGATGGGGGCCCGTCAGCCGCTGACACCGGGCCAGATGATACCCCTACTGCTAACCCTGGGTGACGGCACTGAACAAATCCTGGAATTGGCGGTAACAGCCCCCCAGCGCTGATGGTGAGCGGACCTGTGCGGGTAGTTTCTCAACGCCGAGGCTGAGGCTGCCAGCGACCTTCACGAAAAACCTCCATGGGCTGGAAGCGGGTTTTGTAGTCCATTTTTTCATGACCTTCGATCCAATAACCCAGAAACAGGTAGTGGGCCCGTAATTCCCTGGCCAGCCGAATTTGGGACAAAATAGAGAAGGTCCCCAGGCTGCGACTGGCGTAGTCAGGGTCGAAAAAGGTGTAAACCGCTGACAGCCCGCTGCTCATCCGGTCGGTTACCGCCACCCCAAGCAGTTTTTCATCCAGCCGCATTTCCATGAAGAAGGTCCGGCTCCATTGACTGAGCAGGAAGTTTTCAAAGTCTTCCCGGGAGGGATTGTCCATACCTCCCGAGGGGTGTCGATCGCTTAGGTAGCGTCGATAAAGGCCAAAAACTTCGGTGGAAAAGCGGGCCGGAGACTGGCTGACTTTGAGATCTGCATTAACCGACAGAACTCGGCGCTGGCTTCGACTGGGCTTAAAGTCCGGCACCGCTATTCGGGTCGCAATGCAGGCATTGCAGGTGTCACAGTGTGGCCTGAAGATCAGCGCGCCGGCGCGCCGAAAGCCGCTGGCGGTGAGGGAGTCGTAAATTACGTCCAGATGGTCAGCGCCGGGATCCACCACCAGATTTCGGGTATAGCGATCGCCGTAGTAGCCGCAGCGGTGCTTTACGGTCTGCAGCACCCGAATGGTTGAGTGGTCTTTCATGCGGGTAAGGCCAGCAAGCCTGGGGGGGTGATGGGAACGGAGGTATCACGCATTCGTTATTTTACCTCAAAATGTTCCTTCTGCTGAGTGTCTGCGGCGAACCCCTTGTTGGGTCTA
>CAYGPO010000050.1:14061-29699 GCA_964351665.1 uncultured Gammaproteobacteria bacterium
GGCTAAGTCTGGGGCGAGCCACGCAGGGCCCTTCGGAGCCAATCAATCTGGACCTGTTTCGGGCAGCCGGGTCAGTGCAATCTTTCCCAGCAGTTCAGTCCAGGGAAAGCGGGGGCCCGGGTCCATTTTGCGTCGAACCTGCAGACCAGGTTGATCCGATGCCGGCACCATACGCTGGTCCAGCATTTCATGGCCGGCGATATGGGCCAGATTTGGCAGGGTCTGTGACAGCCATCGAAGCAGACGAATCAGCGCACTGATCTGAGCCTCGGGATAGTCCTCGGACATGGTTTGGTGTCGACTGTCCAGCCAGTGAGGGTAGCGACCCAGGTTGACCAACTCGATGCCCACCGAATGGCGGTTGTGACCGCTCACGTGATGGGCCACCCGGTCCAGGGGAACGTACTGGTCGTTGGCTCCGTTTCGATCCAGATAGAAATGCCCGCTGTTGCCGGTGCCTGATTGCCGATAATGGACTACCTGTGCATATTGCCGGGCCGTGGCCAGGTCCGGCAGTTCGGTGCAATGAATCACCACCAGGGTCACGTCGCTGAGAGCTCGGCTCTGAAGGGCGCTGACATACTCAAGCAGATGGGGGTTGATGGAATCCATGGAGAAGATGATAACCCGCTCGCGGATGGTAAAATACCGCTCCAGCCACTGGCCCATCAGTTTCGCCTATGACCGCCGTTGACACCGGATCAGCAACCCAACCCTGGCACATTAGTGCGTTTTATCAGTTTCAAACCGTGCCCGATCCCGTGGCTTTGGTGGTGGAGGTGACGGCCTTTATGAAGGGGGTCCAGGCTGACGACAAAGCCTTAAGGTCTGATCGGCCCCTGCTGGGCACGGTGCTGGTGGCCAGGGAAGGGATTAACGGCACGATAGCCGGCAGCAGTGAATCTGTGACCCTGGTGTTTGAGTGGCTGGCAGCCCAGGGCTTTGGGAGGCTGATGCGTCGCAATACCCGAGGCGACAGCGCGCCGTTTCATCGCCTGAAGGTGCGGGTAAAGAAGGAAATTGTGACCATGGGCAGGCCCGATATTGACGCCAGTGCATCCGGCGACTACGTGGACCCGACCCAATGGGATCGGTTGATTTCAGACCCGGCTGTGACCTTAGTCGACACGCGTAATCATTATGAAACCTGCCTTGGCAGTTTCTCCGGCGCGCTGGTCCCGCAGACCGATTCGTTCCGGGATTTCCCGGCCTGGGCAGAAAAAAACCTGGACCCAAAAACCCAGCCTAAAGTGGCGATGTTTTGCACCGGCGGGATCCGCTGCGAGAAAGCTACCGCGTTGCTCAAAGCCCAGGGCTTTGAGCAGGTTTATCATCTGCAAGGGGGCATTCTCAACTACCTGCAGCAGGTGCCCGAGCCGGACAGCAGTTGGCAGGGTGAGTGTTTTGTTTTTGATGACCGGGTAACGGTGGATCACCAGCTGCAGCCGGGCAATCATCAACAGTGCTTCAACTGCCGGATGCCCCTGACCGAGGAGGATTTGGCGGGTCCACATTACGAGCAACACGTATCCTGTCACCACTGTTACCGTCGGGTAGACGAGGATCGCCGAGCCGGTTTGCTTGAACGGGCGCGGCAGATGAGGCTGGCAAAGGAGCGGGGGCAAGCCCACCTTGGGGCTGAGATGCCAGCTGGCGACGGCTCATGAGCCCATCCCTGATGGTGATGTCCCACGGCCAGCACAGCTCGCCCCAGGCAGAAAAGATCCAGTGGCTCAGACCCCTGGCTGAGGCTGAGGGTTGGACGGTGATTGCGCCCGACTACGGCGATGGGGAGGCAGAAGCCCGGGTGGAGCAGCTGGTTGATGTGGTGCAACAGGCAGGGCCCAGGCGCTGTGTGCTGGTGGGCTCCAGCATGGGTGGGGTGGTGTCGGTGATGGCCGCCAGGCAGCTGCCCGTGTGTGGACTGTTTTTGATGGTGCCGGCGGTGCACTGGCCTGGCTATGAACATCTGGACTATTCGGTCCAAGTGCCGGTGATAGAGGTGGTCCATGGATGGCATGATGATGTAGTGCCTCTGGCCCAGGTGCAGCGATGGGCTGCGGAGCATTCAGCGCCACTGCATATCCTTAACGACGCCCACCGGCTGTCTGCCAGCCGAGTTCCGCTGCAAGCACTGTTCCGTCTGTTTTTGGCCCGGCTGCCGACCCCATGAGCCAGCTGACCATTGGGATAGTGCTGTTTGACGGGGTTGAGCTGCTGGACTTTGCCGGGCCCCTGGAGGTTTTCAGTGCGGCCGCTGAGCTGTCGGCGAATAGCCCATTTCGGCTGCTCACCGTGGCCCTTGATTCGGTCAACATTACCACCGCCCACGGTCTTAACGTCGAAGCCGATTGCAGCCGCCACGATGCCCCGGATTTTCACTGGCTGCTGATACCCGGCGGCTCAGGCATTCGTCAGGTGATGAAGACGCCTTCGCAAATGAACTGGCTGATTGACCGGGGCGAACAGGCCCAGAAACTGATCTCTGTGTGCACCGGCGCGCTGGCCCTGGGCGCGGCGGGATTTCTGCAGGGGGTCAGGGCCACCACCCACCAGCAGTTTCTCGATGAGCTTGCCGTAGTGGCGCCGGCCTGTGAGGTGGTAGAGGGTCAGCGCTATGTTGTTGATGGGCGCATTCTCACTGCAGCCGGGGTCAGCGCAGGGTTGGATTTAGCGCTTCATCTGGTAGCGCTGCAGCTGGGTGAGGAGCTGGCCAGCAGGGTCAGCAGCTATGTGGAGTATCCACCCCAGCGCTGAGCATCATGGGTTTTTGACCAGACATTGGCGAACTTTTCACCCCAGGCCTGGAACCATTTCGTTCCGGTCAGCGGCCGGCTTTTGGCTGGGAAAAGTCCCTGAATTGACGTTCTACCGCATCTTTCGTGCATTTGCGCACCTCAGCCAGCTCTGGTCTCTGATAAGGTTGCGCACTAGCCGTTTGATGTCGCGGTTGATTGGCGATAAATCTGCTGGCAGGCTTAACGTCTTCGTAGTTTAAACCGCCTGCGGGATATCTCGATTGAGAGCCAATTTAGCCAGGAGTTAATGAGTGATCCGGGCCAGATTACGACAATACGTCGAGGAACAACCCATGATGATGATAGTGAAAAAAGTGGCTTTGCTACCTATCCGGGTGAGTCGAGTGGCGTTGCTAGCCCTGGGGCTGACCATGGCCTGTGGGGCATTGGCAAAAGCGCCAATCTTTGCGACTCCGGATCAAGCGGACTTGATTCGAGCTGCGCGTTCTCTGCAAGATGGATTTGAGCGCGATGCGCTGGATAAGTTTTTGGCGGCTTCGCGCTACGGCAACAAGCTGGCCCAGAAAAACGTTGCCCTGATGTATATCAAGGGTATCGGTGTTGAGAAAGATTGGGCCAGGGCTTACGCCTGGCTGAAGCTGGCAGCCAGCCACGGTGATGGGGGTATCGCAACGGCCAGGGACGAGGTCCGGCTGGCCTTGAGAGAAGACGAACAGTCGCTGGCTGAACAGCATTTTCAGGACCTGCAGGAAGACTATGGCGATCTGGCGGCCCTGGAGCGGCGCGAGCTTTGGGTGCGCAGACAAAAACGCGAAGTCACCGGTTCCAGGCTAGGAAAAATTGGCGCGCTGCGGGTGCAGCTCACCGATGCCACGGGTTATAACTGGGAAATTTCTGGCCCTGAGTATTTTGAAGTGCTGGAAAATTACGTGGCAGACTTTCGCCGGGCGTTGGGTGAGGTTGAGCTGAAAGACTTTGAGGTTTTGGAAGATGCGGCGGTGGACATCAACTGAACAGACCGTGTTTGAACCAGGCCTTGGAGCGACAATCCTGATAAACCCACAGTCGTTGGCCCTGGGCTTTCTCCACCACGTAGTAGTCCCGGCGGATATCGCCGCCGTCCCACCAACCTGATTCGATGCGCTCAGGCCCGTTGATGATCTGCCCCGGACAGCCCCCCAGAGGTTCGGGTTGTTCCAGTATCCATACCGGCCTTGAATTCAAGGTATGGATACCCTCGGCGACCGGCTCGTTGACCGGCCAGCCTCTACTGGCTTTTTCCGGTCGGTAATCGGCCCACTGGCTAAGCCCGTGTACGGATTTTTCTCCCAGCCTTGCTCGCAGTCTTTCCAGCAGCGCAGACAGCTTGCCCAGAGGCTGGTTGCTGGCGAACAGATCAACCGCCACCGGCGCGTGATCAAACAAGCGGGCCGCTCGTAGGATGATCTGACGCACCGGCGCCTTCAGCTTCAGCTGATTAAGCCGTTCCTGACTCAGCGACAGCAATCGCTGACCATCGCGCTCCAGTTCCAGCAAACCAAATTTCAACCAGACGGTTTCGCCATGACTGTATTGCAGACCCAGCTCAAATCCAGCCAGGGCCTGATCCCGGGCGCGCAGGAAATCCTCCAGCTCCTTCAGCAAACGCTGCACGGCAAACACCAGCGCAGGGGCCTGGTGAACTTCGCTGGCCAGCTCAAGGATGGACTCAAACTGCTGTGGTGGTTGGTAGGCAGGCAGGCTTTCTGCCGCCTTGCCGCAGAGTTGATCCAGGTGCTTAAGCAGGGGCTTGCCGAAACGCCTGAGCAGGCCGTCTGTTGGCATCTGCAGCAGTTCGCCCAGGTGATTAATTCCCAGGCTGGAAAGCCCGTTGATCATCTCCGGGGATAGTTCAAGGTGTTCAATGGGCAGCTGTTTTAAGGCCGTTGGTAAGGGGGCCAGTTTAGCGATCAGCAGATAGTGTCCAGCCCGTGCCAGCACACGACTGCTGGTGAGGGTGGGAGCGGCGCTAAGACCAACGGCATAACCGGTTTCCAGCACCCCCTGTTTAATCTGCTGGCGCCAGTTCTCACCCAGCATGCGCAGGCTGCCGCGGAGTTCCACCTGCACCATATCCGGTGAATATAAACAGACCCGGCTGCTGAGCTGACAGGCCCAGTTAGCCACCTGTAACAGCCCCTGGCGCTCGGCTCTGGGCTGACGGGGCAGGGCCCGCAGCTGGGGTGCCAGGGCATAAGCGGCGGCCAGCCCCTGGCCGCTGTGAACCCCCTGTTGTGCCAGCACCGGGCTGCAGTCTGCTATCCAGCGCTGACTGCCGCGCTGGTCCACCACCGCGATCAGATCCCTTTGGGCTGGCGTGGATTGATCAGGCAGGCTGCGCAGGACGGCGTCCAGTGCCAGTTGCTTAAGATGGATACACAGCCAGAGACTGTCGGCTGCTGTTGCAGAACTGCTCACCAGAATTCAGGGCAGCTGCAGGGTGCACTCTGGCTGCCCCCGGCTGCCACGCTGTTTGATGACTGTGCTGAGCAGCCGGCGCTGGGTCAGGGGCTGCAGGCATAGGCGCAGGGCGGCGGGTGATCGTTGTTGGCGGGTATGCAGTGGCCGGAACAGCACGCCGGCGCTGGCGCCGTGTTCTGCTGCCAGCTGCAGTCGGCGCAGCTGACGGTCATCGGGCTGTGCCACCCAGGCCAGCACCGCGCCGCAGGCGCCGCCACGCAGGCTTTGTTCCATGGCCCACAGGGTGTCTGCCTGTCCGGCGGTTTTGACAATCAGCACCTGCTGCATTTTCCAGTGCCAGCGATTCAGCGCTGAGGCCTGCAGCGGGTGGGGTGGGTTGATCAAGGCCAGCCACTCATCGTTTTGAGTCAACCTGGCCAGCGCCGGTGCCAGCAGGCTGAATTCGCCAATGCCAAGGCAGGGCAATAGGATTTCTGTCAGCTCACCCCGGGGCCAGCCCTGGGGCAGCTGTTGGCTCAGCTGGGGGTGTTCACAGGGCAGACTGAGCCGCGCTTTGCCGCCGGCTCGGGTGAGGCTGCGGAGTTTTTTTTTCAGCAGCTGAAGGTCAGGCACGGTGCTATCAGACACAGGATAGACCCCGCAACGCTACTAAAGACAGCGCTGCTGCCGGCTGTTTAGCTGCATCAATCTCGGAGGGAATCTCGGAGGGCAGAGGGTTCTGGCGGGCCACCATGTGCAAAGCGAACCCGTACTACGTTCAGGAGGTAGCGCGAATTACGCCAACACTGAGGCCTTCGATGGCCATGTCGTGTTTGCGCAGGTCTATTTCGATGGGATCAAAATCCGGGTTCTCAGCCTTCAGAAGCACCTTCAGGCCGCGCCGGTAAAATCGCTTGACGGTGACTTCGTCATCAATGCGGGCCACCACAATCTGCCCGTTGCTGGCTTCAGGGGTACGATGCACCGCCAGCAGATCACCGTCTAAAATGCCGGCGTCGCGCATGCTCAAGCCCTGTACCCTCAGCAGATAATCCGGTGAGGGTCTGAACAGCTGAGGATCAACGGCAAAATGCTGTTCGATATTCTCGGCCGCCAAAATAGGGTGGCCGGCAGCGACTCGGCCAACCAACGGCAGCTTGAGTCCGTTGGTGGTCATGCTGGACTGCATCTCAGTGAGCTGAATACCTCGGGATACGCCACTTTTAAGCTGGATAACCTGCTTTTTTTCCAGCGCTCGTAGATGGGCTTCTGCCGCATTGGGTGATTTGAAACCAAAGTGCCGAGCGATTTCTGCCCGGGTCGGCGGATAGCCTTTGCGTTGCTGAACCTCGGAAATAAAATCGAGGATTTCCTGCTGGCGTTTTGTTAGTTTCTGAGTCACTGGTTATTTATACAGTACCGCCTCTTCGAACGCAAAACATTCCTTCAATTTATTTTTATCCGGCAGGCCCCCGTTAACGTTGCGGCAGGTGTCAGGAGCGCGTTGATGGAGCTTGGGTGTTCTTTCCCAGCCGAAATCCACGCACCGCTTTGCGCAAACTGGCAAGGCCGGAATTGGTCCCGTCCTTGATGCCGGGATTGGCATAGCGCTGATCGATATAAAGTCCGGTGATGCGGTTAATTTCGTCCGCCGCATTCGCAAAGGTTTTGCCCGCCCTGCTGGCGAAATCCTGTGGGCCTTCGGCAACCTCGCGGGGCAGGCCGCGGCGGGAAAGTTTGCGGCAGAAGCGGGCATATTCCCGGGCCGCCGGATCCAGGCCACTTAACCACTGGGCTCGCAGTAGCACCCACATCACCGCCGTGGACAGCAGCACAATCAGCAGGGTGAGGATGATCACGGCGTTGCTGGCGGTGAGATCTTCAACACCCACCGGCTGCAGCAACGCGCGCTGCCGGGCCTGATCAAATTTCAGCACCCAGTCAGTCCACAGCCGGTGCACCGAATCAAACTGGCCCCGTAACTGCCGCACCCAGGCATAGTCCCAGGCTCCTCGGCGCTGGCCCGACATGGCCGCCAGCGCGCCCAGATCAACCCGATCCGGGGCTACTGCGGCGGTGGGGTCAACCCGCACCCAGCCATCGTCTGCTAACCAGACTTCCGACCAGGCATGGGCGTCAGATTGCCTAACCAACAGATACTCTGGCGACCCCCTGTATTCGCCTCCCTGATAGCCGGTCACAACCCGGGCCGGGATGCCGGCGGCGCGCATCAGAAAGGTGAACGATGAGGAATAGTATTCGCAGTAGCCCTCGCGAGTTTCAAACAGGAAGTCGTCCACCGTGTGATAACCCAGGGGCGGAGGGGTAAAGGAGTACTGAAAGTTTTCCTGTCTGAAGGTCTGCAGAACCTCACGCACCAGGGCCCTGTCGTCGTCGCCGTGGCGTTGTCTGAGCTGCTCAGCATATTTTACCGTGCGAGGATTGCGGCCCGTGGGCAGCTGCAGGCCGGGCCTTTTCATCCAGATATCTTGCTGGGTGTTCTTGCGATAGCTCAGGTCGCTGGTCATCTCATAAGAGATAGTTCGGGTCACCGGTGGGGTGCGATGCAGGGTGTAGTCCCGCTCCAGGCCGATGCGGGTGCGCGGGGGCTGGGTGACCGGGGTGTCCAGGCCGAACAGCCATAGCTGCTGGCTGGGTTCCATGGTGACGGTGTAGCGCACCGGGTTGCGGATCTCTCCCGTCACTTTGCCCATCCGTCGGGGCTCAGGATCTTTGCCGGAATCTCTGCTGCAGGGGGCCTCCCGGCACCAGGCCGAACCGTCAAAGTGCCACAGCACCGGGCCGCGCCAGTACAGCTGGTCCGGGGTTGGTCTGGCGCCGCCTTTGAAATCGATCCGCAGGGCCGGAGAGTCATCAATGAACAGGTCCCGAATGCTGCCAGGTTCCATGTGATCGGAGATGCCGGTACTGCCATACAGGGCATCCTCGGGCACTCCCCACAGGGGGCTTGCCAGGCGCGGGAAGAACAAAAACAACACCAGCATCAAAGGCAGGCTTTGCAGCAGTATCCAGCCAGAGCGGCTGAGCACGTCGCGAACCCGGCTGCCGTCACCGGCCAGGGACTGGGTGTCACGGGCAGGCTGGCCCTCGTTGACGATCAGGGTTGCTGTGATCAACACCGCCACCAGCAGTAGATATGCGGCCAGATAGATCGACTGATCAAACAGAAATTGGGTAATGACGATGAAATACGACAGGGAGATCAGCAGGAACACATCCCGGGCGCGAAAGGTCTCTGACAGTTTCAGAGCCAACATGGTGCACAGCAGCGCGACCCCTGCCTGGCGTCCAACAATGGTGCCGTAGCTCTGCATAACCCCGGCCACACAGAGCAGGGTTAGCAGCAGGCGAACCCAGCTGGGCAGCGGCTTGCGCCGCCAGCGGTAGTGACTGCCGCGCTCAATGATACCCAGCACAAATACCAGCGGCAGCCACCAGGGCAAACGCGGCACATGGGGCAGCACAGCCAGCACCAGGGAGCTGACCAGCCAGCAAAAGGTTTGCCAGTCCGGGGCCGGTTTCAGCTGGGATATTCGGCCAAAGCTCGCAGACATTGATGCTGGTGGTCGGTGCCACGGTCAGGGCCCAGCCGAACACTGGGCAAAATGAGTTCATAGTCCAGCTGCTGATCTTCCGCCATCACAATCCAGCGGCACAGCCGCGAAAGGCGTTGTTCGACGGTCAGTCCATCAAGCCGGTCAAAGTCCAGATGCAGTTGTTCGCTGCGATGATCATTAAAGGTTTTGGTCACCATCTGATCGCTGCGAGCGACCACTTTCCAGGCAATGCTGCGGGACGGGTCGCCGGGCTGATAGTCGCGTAGACCTGACCATTCCTCATCGCCGCTACGCTCCGGTTTTCCGGTGCCCCGGTTGCTGCCCAGGGGCAGCTCTGGTGCGTCCAGTTCCTGGCTGGGATAGACCAGGCAGCGGGTGGCGGGGTTGAGCCAGGTCCAGGCGTAAAACAGGCCCACTGGATAGGTGGTGTATATCCGGCTGCGGGGCATGGTTAGCCAGCCTCTGGTCGGGGCGGGTACGCCTATGCCCAGGTCAGCCCGGCCCTGGGCCGCCACCTGGGCAAAGGTGGCTGGGCCATGAGCCCGAGCCCAGACCATCGGCCGGGGTGTGCTGCTGGGGTTCATTACCGTGACCACAAATTCCGCCTGGCCGCCGGCAAATACCGGCGCCGACTTCACCTGCAGCAGCCCCAGGCCCGACAGATTACGCACGGTGTAAAGCGGGGTCAGCAGGCCCATGGCAGACAGCAGAAAGGTAAACAGCAGGGCCATGTTGTTGTTGTAGTTAAGGGCCCCCATGAGCAGCACCAGCAGCACAAAGCCAAAGAACGCCCCAAACTTTGTCGGCACGATGTAGACCTTCCGGCGGTCGATCTCCACCGGCAGCTGATGGGGCGCCCGGTGGCCTCCGAACTTGCCGAGCATCCGATAAATCCAGTCAAAGGCATCACCGCGAGTGCTGGCTGCAGCCTGATTCGGGCTGTTGGCCATCAGGGGATGGGTACTTGCTCAAGCACCTGGGCCGCCAGCGCCTCCTGGTCGGCGCCGGCGTCGGCGCCCAGGCGCAGCCGGTGGGCCGTGACGGCGACAAACACCGCCTGCAGGTCTTCCGGAATCAGATGGTCGCGACGTTCCAGCAGCGCCCAGGCCCGGGCGCAGGACAGCACGGCCAGCGCGCCCCGGGGAGACAGGCCAGTCTGCACGCCGGCGAAACTTCGGGTCGCGGCCACTAGGGCCTGCAGGTAATCCAGCAACGCCGGTGAACCGTGTATGTCTCTGGCGCGCTGTTGCAGGGCCATCAGCTTGTCGATGGGCAGACAGCTGTCGAGCTCCTTCAGCAGCAGCTGCCGATCGCTTTCCTCCAGCAGCCGGCGTTCTGCCGCCGGGTCTGGATAGCCCATGTGCAGACGCATTAAGAATCGGTCCAGCTGGGAGTCGGGCAGGGCGAAGGTGCCGGCCAGGTCCACCGGGTTTTGCGTGGCGATGACAAAAAATGGCGTGGGCAAACTGCGGGTTTCGCCCTCGATGGTGACCTGTCGCTCGGCCATGGCTTCCAGCAGCGCGCTTTGGGTTTTGGGGGTGGCCCGATTAATTTCGTCGGCCAGCACCAGCTGCGAAAAAATGGGGCCTGGGTGAAAATCAAAGGCCTCCCGCGCGCGGCTGTAAACCGTGATGCCCAAAATATCTGCCGGCAGCATGTCGCTGGTGAACTGGATGCGTTGATACTCAAGGCCGGTGGTGGCTGCCAGGGCCTGGGCCAGGGTGGTTTTGCCCATGCCGGGGACATCTTCCAGCAGCAGATGTCCGTTGGCCACAATGCAGCTGAGAGCCAGCTTGATCACGCGCTCCTTGCCAACGACAATAGCGCCCACCTGATCCATCGCTTGACGCAGGCTGTCATGGGCCTGGTTCAGATTAGTGATCCCCTGGGGGGCTGCAGAATCTTGGGCCTGACTGGGCATGCAACTTACACTCCTTACTAGCGACCACAAAACGTGATCAGCATTCCAATAACGCCATACCTGCTCATCGGCCGTTGCCGGCTATTTCCTTACCCCGTCAGCCAATGATTTTCCGGTGATCGCCCCATGACCGCTAAAGCCGCCGGCACAAAGGCCGAGTCCGGTTCGCTGCTGGAGCAACCGGGTACCGAGCCTTTCCGTTTCGACCTTCGCTGGGGATTGATCTGCCTGGCCGCATTGTCGTTGGCTCGCATCCTGCTGTCCATCAATCTGCCCCTATTTGGCGACGAGGCGTTCTATTGGCAGGAAGGCCGGTACCCCGCGTTGGCTTACAGCGATCTTCCGCCGATGACCGCCTGGCTGACGCGAGCCGGCAGCGAGCTGTTTGGGCTCAGCTACATTGGCGTTCGAGGGGTTTTTTTGCTCTGTGGCTTCGCCCTGCCGCTGGTGGTGGTGGGATTGGCCCGGCTAACCGGTGCCGGACGTCACCACAGCCTGTGGGCCGGGGCTCTGAGTCTGGCGCTTCCGGTGCAGGGCATCACCGCGCCCTTTGCCCTGCCCGAAGCGATTATCAATCTGCTTTGGCTAAGCGCCGCGGCGCTGACGGCGTTACTGCTCACGGGCCGCTCGCGCTGGTGGCTATGGCCGGCCCTGGGCCTGGTGTTGGCTGGCGGTCTGCTGACCCATTACCGTTTTGCGCCGTTGCTGATGGGGCTGGCCGGCTTGTTGCTATTTCACCCGCCGGCCCGGCGCTGTCTGGTCCATCCCGGACCCTGGACCGCTGCGCTGATGGCGGCGCTGGCCCTATGGCCTCAGTGGCAGTTCAACGCCGCTGAAGACTTTGCCGCGCTGAATTTTCAGTTCGTTGATCGTCACCCCTGGCAGTTTGATCTTGCGGGCTTGAAGCTGCCGCTGCTGGACCTGCTGCTGTTGACGCCGGTGCTGGGCTGGCTGCTGCTGGTTTCGGTCAAAGCGCTGCTGGGACGCCGCCAGCATAGTGCCGCAGCCGTGTTGCTTTGGCTGGGCGCGGTGCCGGTGCTCATTTATTGGTGCCTGTCGCCCCTGGTGGATACCCAGCGGGTGAGTTTTCACTGGACCCTGGGCGGCTGGCTGACCCTCTGCGCAGGCATACCGTTGGCCCTGCAGCAGCTGGCTGCCCGCTATCAACCCAACACCCTGCGCTGGGCCCTGCTGCTGGCGCTGGTCCCAGGCCTGGCGCTCTCCACGGCGGCGCTTGGCTACTGGCAGCTGGCTGCGCTGGCACCCCAGCAGCGCCCGCCATCGGCGGATGTGGTGCCGGACAATCTACTGGGTTGGCCCCAGATTGCCGATCGGATGGGCCAGCTGTCCCGGCGCTACCCGCGTGCAGATCTGGTGGCCGATAATTTCATGCTGGCGGTAGAGCTGAGCTTTGAGCTGCAGCGCCAGGTCGACAGTCTCGATCATCCGTTAAACCATAAACATGGTCGGGCCCGGCAGCTGATGATCTGGGATCGAATCTACCACCGCCAGCCTGGCCAAAGTGCGCTGCTGGCAGTGGAAATTACCGCTTTGGGGTTAAAACAGCGGGTGGCCTGGATGCAGCAGCTATGTGGGCTGCTGGGGCAGGGCCGGATACTGGAGGAAGTCAGCCTGTTCGGCGGCCGTAAGCGGGTCCTGCTGATGCTGCTTGAAGCCGATGCGACGGCTGCGCCGGGTTGCGACCAGCCGGCTTTTTCGTATCTGGATGAGCCTGGCCCGGGTTCGGTGCATGTTGGCCGGCTTGCCCTGCGTGGCTGGGCCCTGGAGGCATTCCAGGGCGTGGCTTCGGTGGACGTCATGTTGGACGGGGAATTTTTCCAGCCCGGCCACTACGGCGACCCACGGCCGGGGGTGGCTGGCTACTTTGGCCTGGCCACAACGCCGGACCACCCCAATATCGGATTCAGCGCTGACCTTGACCTGACAGGCCTGCCGGCGGGGCGGTATATATTGCAGCTGCGTATCCATGAGCGTGATGGCAGCACCCGATTGACAGATCCTCGCTGGATTGAACTTGCCACAGACGGCCCATAAAGATAACATTCGCCGGTTATGTCCCGTGACTTTCCAGCCAGTATCGATCCATGGCGTATGGTTGACAGCGGTCAGAGCTTCAGCGGCACTTGGCCGCTGAACAAACTGAGTCGGCTGCTGCCTTTATTGGCGCCGCCGGTGGACGGTGAAGTCGCCTTCACCGCTCAGTTTGGGCGCGACCTTATCGGCACGCCGGTGGTGGATGTGACGCTGGAAGCCGAGGTGCCGCTGCTGTGTCAGCGGACCCTGCAGCGGTTTATTTATCTGCTGAGCCAGAGCAATCGGCTGGGCTTGCTGCGCGATGAGGCAGGCGATACTAGCCTGCCGGCAGAGTGCGAACCGCTGGTGGTGAGCGATGGCAGTGTGAGCCTGACGGACATCGTAGAAGATGAGTTAATACTGGCGCTGCCGCTAATACCGGCGGCGACAGACGAGGTGGTGGAGGTCGGATTTGGTCCGGCCGCCCCGGAACAGGAAAGTCCGTTTGCTGCGCTCTCGAAGCTCAATGTTGGCAAACGTCAATAACTATTGGAGATAGAAATGGCAGTCCAGAAAAGCAGACGCACCCCATCAACCCGAGGCGCTCGCCGCGGCCACGACAAGCTGACGGCACCGGCCTTGTCCATTGACCCTACCACCGGCGAGACGCATCTGCGCCATCATATTACCGCTGACGGTTATTACCGTGGGCGTAAGGTGATTAATACCGCACCGGAAGTCGAAGAAGACCTGGAGTGAGCTGTTGGCGGTGGCGCGGGCTCCTGGAGCCTAACGCGTTCACCTCAAGGCTTTACCGAGGGCATCACTGCGGTTAAAGGAGCACCTGTGTCGTGAATCGGATCGTAGTGGCAGTGGATGCCTGCGGTGGTGATCACGGCACGGAAACCACATTGCCTGCCTGCCGGCAGGCTCTGGAAGCGGATCACCAGCTGCATCTGCAGCTGGTGGGTCCCCAATCGTCGATCTCACCCTGGGCCGAGGCCCTGCCCGAAGCCCTGGCCCAGCGCCTGACCGCGGTGGTTGCCGAGGAAGCGGTGGCCATGGACGAGACCGTGGGTGAGGCCCTGCGGCGTAAAACCCGTTCAAGCATGGGCCGATCCCTGGAGCTGGTGTTTGAGGGCAGCGCTGATGCCTGCGTCAGCGCCGGCAACACCGGCGCCCTGATGGCCCTGGCCCGGACCCTGCTGAAAACCGTACCTGGGGTAGACCGGCCCGCCATTTGCGCAGGATTGCCCTCCAGGCAAGGACTCACCATGGTGCTGGATCTGGGCGCTAACGCCTCGGTCAGCGCTGACCACCTGTATCAGTTTGCTCACATGGGCGCCGCGGTTGCCCGCATCACCGGCAACGCACCAACACCGAAAGTTGGGCTGCTCAATATCGGCACCGAGTCCATCAAAGGCAACGATACGGTTCGAAGGGCCGATCAGCTGCTGTCAGCGTCCTCCCTGAACTATGCGGGTTTCGTGGAGGGTCACGACATTTTTCTCGGCGATCTTGATGTGGTGGTGTGTGACGGCTTTACCGGCAACGTTGCCCTTAAGTGCAGTGAGGGGATCTCGCGACTGCTGATGGAGGAGCTGCGCCATCTGGGCCGCGGCGGCGTGGTGGGAATTGCGGCGGCCACGGCGGCGCGGCCGGCATTTGCCATGATGCGGAAAAAATTTGATCCCAGGCACTACAATGGCGCATCCCTGTTAGGGCTAGGCGGCATCGTGGTGAAAAGTCACGGCGGCGCTGATGTAACCGGATTTGTGAACGCCATTGCCACCGCGGCCAGCGAGGCTCGCGGTGGGCTGGCGGAACAGATTGCCGCGGATGTCGTTCAGCTGCTTTGAGTGAGCGGTTGACTCAGGCCCCCTGAAACCTTCAGGATTCGCTATCCATTAAGAGGGCGCAGCTCTGCTTTACTCGATGATAAAAGGCACTGGCAGTGCGCTGCCGGAAAAAGTGCTTACCAACGCAGATCTGGAAAAGCTGGTCGATACCACCGACGAGTGGATCCAGACCCGAACCGGGATCCGCGAACGACGGATAGTGGCCGAAGGCGAAACCACCTGTGATTTGTCCGAGCGAGCGGCCATCAAGGCGATGGAAGCGGCCGGCGTCAGCGCCGGCGACCTGGACGCGATTATCCTTGGTACTACCACCCCTGATTTGGTGTTTCCCAGCACTGCCTGCCTGTTGCAGGATCGCCTGGGCGCCTACGGTGGCTGCGCCATGGACGTCAACGCCGCCTGCTCAGGCTTTATTTACGCCCTGGGTGTAGCGGATAAATTCATTCGCTGCGGTGACGCCAAAACGGTTCTGGTGGTGGGCGCTGAAACCCTTACCCGGATGGTGGACTGGACCGAGCGCACCACCTGCGTGTTGTTTGGCGACGGCGCTGGCGCGGTGGTTTTGCAGGCCAGTGAGCAGCCCGGCATCATGTCCACCCATCTGCACGCCAACGGCGCTCACAAAGACGTGTTAAAGGTGGATGTAGGCGTTTCCCGGGGCTTTAAAGCAGAGCCCCAAGGCGGCCTTAAAATCAAGATGAAGGGCAGCGAAGTGTTCAAGGTGGCGGTCAATACCCTGGGCGACATCGTTGACGAAACCCTGGCCGCCAATAACCTTCAGCGCAGCGATGTGGACTGGTTGATTCCCCACCAGGCTAATCTGCGAATTATCAAGGCGACTGCCAAAAAACTGGGGCTGCCCATGGAGCGTGTGGTGGTCACCGTTGACCGTCACGGCAATACATCCTCCGGTTCGGTGCCCCTGGCGCTGGACGAGGCGGTGCGATCGGGCCGGGTAGAGCGCGGCCAGGTGCTGCTGCTGGAAGCCTTTGGCGGCGGTTTTACCTGGGGCTCAGCGCTGATCCGATACTAGCAGCCTGTTGAAAAA
>CAYGPO010000051.1:0-29635 GCA_964351665.1 uncultured Gammaproteobacteria bacterium
TCGGCAATGGTAAGGGTCACGGAATCGTCGACCCCAAGGGTATATCCGCTGCCGGCCTGCAGGGTCACAATGACGGTCTCATCACCCTCCACCAGATTGTCCTGTCTGGGTACAAGCGTGAACTGGGCGCTGGCCTGATTGGCTGGAATGCTGATGGCCAGTGGCGCGCCGGTAAAAACCCCCTGAAGGCTGTAGTCACCGTTGAGGCTGGCGGTACCCGCGAAGTCTAGATTGACGACCAGCGAGGTCGTGGTAACCAAGCTTCGGGTGACGGTGAACGTAGAACTGTCCGGTCCAGCTTCATCGGCGGCGGTATCCGCGCTGGCGATGGTGATTTCCGGCGCTACCCCAGCCAGCGCTGGCCCGCCTGTTAGACAGAGCAGACATAGTGCAATAACAGCTGTGGTGGACCAGGGCCAAAGGGATTGGATAGATGATTTCATGATGTTCTCCGTAAGCCGAACGCAGTGCTTGCCCTTACCAGACGCAGCAACTCTCAAAACGCTCTCAAATTCTGTGCTCTGCGGAGGGGAATTTCTTGACGATCAGCTAACGCTTTTCTAACGGTGAAAAAATATAAATAAAAACAATCGGTTAGTTGCTTTGTGTTGCTGGATCTCAGAACATGAGGTTCAGATAGATCAGGCTGGCAGCACCAACGGCCAGGGCGGCGGTTAGGCCCAGGAAAAATGGTTTGATGCCCAGCTGGCGTAAAACCCCCAGCTGGGTGGTCAGCCCAACGGCCGCCATGGCAATGGCCAGCAGCCATTTGGCGGCGCTGCCCAGCAGGTCCGTGAGCTGGTGCCAGAGGGCCGCCTCCAGCAGGCCCAGGGCTGGCCCGCCCGTGGCAATGGCGGCGTCTCCAAAGCTGCGCAGGGCGCTCATGCCGATGAAGGCCAGGATAAAAGGCGGCACCAGGGTCAGCATCGAGGGTTTTGTCCCCGCACCATCCTGGCCGCTCAGGCCTTGGCGATACAGCAGCGCGACCGCGGGGATCAATACCACCATCATCAGATTTCTCACCAGCTTGGTTACCGTGGCAACATCCAGCGCTATGGGCGCCAGGAACTGCTGCTGATAGATCAGCGCAGCGCCGGCTACCTGGGCCGTGTCATGGATGGCGGTGCCCAGGAAATAGCCGGCAAGTCTGGGTTGCTCAGGAAATACTGCATGGGCGAACCAGGGATAGGCCAGCATGGCAATCAGGCCAAAGATTGCCACCACGGCGATGGCATAGCTGACCTCTTCATCCCGGGCCCGGATCAGCGGCGCCATGGCGACAATGGCGGTGCAGCCGCAGACGCTGGTGCCAATGGCGATCAGACCGGTCAGGCGAGGTGGCAGTCCCATGCTTCGACCCGCCACAATCACAACCAGCAGCGCGGTGGTGATACAGGTCAGAACAACGGGCAAAGCGCTAAGGCCAATGCTGCCGGCGGTGGTCAGGCTGAGCCGAAATCCCAGCAGCACGATGCCAAGCTGCAAAACGCCCTTGGTACAAAACTTCAGTCCGCTGAGCCATTGCTGGGGTACCAGCTTCAGGTTGGCCAGCAGGGCGCCCAGTACTATCGCCAGCATGATGGGGCTGAAGGGTGAGATGGTCAGCCCCAGGGTGCCGCCACCCAGCAGGCTGGCCAGGGCGGTGCTGGCCGCAGCGACAGCCGCCGCGCTCAGCACTCCCAGTATCCAGTGAAGCCGGCTGCTGCCAGACTCAGCCTCTGATTGTTCAGCGTTTGGCAAGACCGGTCCCGAGAAGCGCGGTGAGTGGCCCTTAAGTGATCTCGGCCCACCGCTGACGGGAACAAACTTTAGCAGACTTTGGGCAGGCGCTGATCAATTCCAGGCTGCTCGCCCCAGCCATCCCTGGGCGAGGATTTATTCTTAGTAGCGCTTTTTGCCCCCCTCAGGGACAGATACCGGTCCATCGACGTTTTTGTGCCTGATACCGCCATTGCTGTTGCGGTCGACGGTAAAACTGCCGGTGACGTCGGCGATCTCGATGGCGCCAGAGCCATCTTCGCCGATGTGCACATCGCCGCCCACCTCGCTGATCTGAATCGAGCCCGAGCCGTCTTGTTCGATGGTGACGTTGCCTGCGGCACGCCGAATTTCAATCCCACCTGAGCCGTCCTCATCGATCACCACATCGCCGTCGGCGTTAATAATCTCAATCCCGCCGGAGCCGTCGGTGATCAAAATCGGGCCGCCGATGTTGGCCAGCCGGATGGATCCAGAACCGTCTTCTATGCTGACCGGGCCGCTGACCTGGGCGACCTCCAGTTCGCCGGAGCCGTCATCAATCACCGCTGATGCGACCTGGCTGATGCTGACTGCTCCGCTACCGTCGGTCAGCTCAACCGCCAGCCCCTCTGGAAGGGTTATTTCAAGGTCAATGTAGGCGTAGTTGTTGATACCGAAGGACCAGCCGCTATCGGGCTGGCGGGTGTTCAGGACCAGCCGGCGGTCCATCACCCGTTGCTCAATTTGCAGGTCGTCCAGCCGCCCCTGGCTGGATGCGCAGGCGGTGGCAATGACCTGCACCTGAGTGGCCTGGCCCAGGCCCTGCACCTTGAGTTTGCCGGCACCGGCGTTCAGGTCCAGGGTGGTCAGCTTGTCAGCAGATACGGTAAAACCCAGGGGTTTTTGGTATTCACAGTCGTTTTCCGCCGAGGCGATGAAGGGGCTCAGCAGCACGGCGAGTGATGTCATCAGATAAACAGCGGTTTTCATGGGTTTCTCCCTACAAGACGATTTCTTTTGAATTGGATGACAGCCAAAGGCCAATGGTTTAACACCTGGGGTCCAAGGCCCCATATAATGTCCTGTCAATAACCGCGGTATTGCTATGTACAGCCACAACAGTGAACCCATTAAACTGGAACGGGACTGCCCGGCCATCATCGTGCCCGCCGGCGATGAGGTCACCCTGCCCGCCGGCACCATCGGATACATTACCCAGCAGCTGGGGGGCAGCTTCACGATTTTTGTGGAAGGAAATCTGTTCCGCGTCGATGGCATGGATGCCGATGCCCTGGGCAAGGAACCGCTGCCGCGGCCTCAGCTGCCCGAGGGCGCATCCGACGACGACTTTGAAGAGCTGGTATGGGTCCAGCTGGGCACCTGCTACGACCCGGAAATACCGGTCAACATCGCCGACCTGGGGCTAATATATCGCTGTGATATCGACCGCCAGGACGACGGCCAGCGGCGTATTGAGGTAGACATGACGCTGACCGCGCCAGGCTGCGGTATGGGGGACATTCTGGTGGCTGACGTGCGCAGCAAGCTGATCATTATTCCCACCGTTGCGGTGGTGGATGTTGAGCTGGTGTTCGACCCGCCGTGGAACCAAAGCATGATGACCGAGGCAGCGCGCCTGGAAGTGGGGATGTTTTGAGAATGACAAAGGCGGCCCTGCTGGGCCTGGGCCTGCTGTGTTCGGTTTCAACCGCGGGCTCTCAGGGGCTGCTCAGTGAAGAATTTCTTGAGCAGGCCGCCGCACTGCGTGACCAGGCCAGCAGCAGCTCCCTGGGTATCGAGATATTGGAAAGTCTGACCACCGAGGTGGGGCCTAGAATGGCTGGCTCAGCGGCGGACGCCCGGGCGGTGGCCTGGGCTCAGGAGAAATTTGATTCCCTGGGCTTTGACCGGGTTAGCATTGAACCCGTGACCTTCCCGGCCTGGCGACGGGGGGTAGAGGAGGCCCGGGTGCTGGCACCGTTTGCGCAAAAGCTGGTGGTCACGGCCCTGGGCGGCAGCATTGCCACCGATGGGGAGCTGACCGCTGAGGTTGCACACTTTGCCAGCCTTGCAGACCTAAAAGCTGTGCCCGATGACAGTCTGGGCGGCAAAGTGGTCTTTATTTCCAATCGGATGGAACGGTTCCGTGACGGCATGGGCTACGGCGCGGCGGTGGCGGCTCGCAGTTCCGGCGCGGTGACAGCAGCGCAGAAAGGCGCCAGCGCCATTTTGATTCGGTCCATCGGCACCGACCAGGATCGGCTGCCCCACACCGGCAATATGTCGTATTCGGTGGACGTGCGCCGGATTCCCGCCGCAGCCTTATCCAACCCCGACGCTGATCTGCTGGTGAATATGGTGCAGCGGGGCAAGCCGGTCACGGTAGCCTTAACCCTGACCAGTCGTTGGGACGGCGACTACACGTCCTATAACGTGATCGGGGATATTTTAGGCAGTGAATTACCCGATGAATACGTGATCATCGGTGGCCACCTGGATTCCTGGGACCTGGGCACAGGCGCCATTGATGACGGCGCCGGCTGCGCCATTACCATGGCCGCCGCCAGCCTGATTGGCCAGCTGGAGCAAAAGCCCCGACGAACGATACGCGTCATTTTGTACGCCAATGAGGAACAGGGCCTGTATGGCGCCAGGGCCTATCAGCAGGCTCACCTGACGGAAATGGAAAAGCACATTATTGGTGCTGAGTCAGACTTTGGCGCTGGGCCTATTTACCAGTTTTCGTCCCGGGTTAAACCCGAGGCGCTGGGCTTAATGGATCAAATTTCCCAGGTGCTGGCACCCCTGGGGATAGTCCGAGGCAACAACAACGCCGGCGGCGGCCCGGATCTGGTGCCCATGCGCCGGGCCGGCATGGCCGTTGCCACTCTGCACCAGGACGGCAGTGATTACTTCGACTATCACCACACCGCCAACGACACCCTGGATAAGGTCAATCCTGAACACCTGGCCCAGAACGTCGCGGCCTACAGCGTGTTTGCCTATTTAAGCGCCAATGCGCCGGGAGATTTTGGCTTCCGGCTTGGACTTGAATCCATCGATAACTAACCCCGGGAGAGAAAATGATTCGTTCGGCAATGCTGTTGTTAAGCCTGGTTTTGTTGCCCACATGGGTGATGGCGGATAAAGCCAGCGAACTTGAGGGCGCAACGGCCATCGATGGATTTATCCCTCTTTGGTGGGATGAGGAAAAAGGCCGAGTGCTGGCCGAGATCAGCCGCTTCAACCAGGACATGCTTTATCTGGTATCCCTGCCCACGGGCATAGGCTCCAACGATATTGGCCTTGATCGCGGTCAGCTTAGCGATACCCGGGTTGTGTACTTTCGGCGCAGTGGGCCCAAGGTGCTGCTGGTCCAGCGCAACACGGCGTACCGGGCTGAATCGGAAAACCCGGATGAGCGTAGGGCGGTGGCGGAAGCCTTTGCCGAGAGCGTGCTGGCGGGCTTTAAGGTGCTGGCCAGCGACGGCGATGGCGCGCTGGTGGACATGACGCCGCTGCTGGTGCGCGACGCTTACGGGGTGGCTGTGCGGCTGGCGGCACTGGAGGAAGGAACCTACGTGGTTGATGGGGACCGCTCAGCGCCGGACCCCCAGATGCTCAAGAGTTTTCCCAAAAATACCCTGATGGAATCCTGGGTTACCCTGGCGGGGACCAAGCCCGGTACCCAGGTCAGCAGCGTTGTGCCGGCGCCGGACTCGGTCACGGTCAAGACCCGTCATGAGTTTATTGAACTGCCGGACAGAAATTTTCCCCTCCGAACCTATCACCCTCGCTCGGGCTTTTGGTCGGTGGACTATCGGGACTATGCCGCCGGGCTGGATGAATCGGTGGCTAAGCACCTGCTGGTGCGGCACCGACTGGAAAAGAAAGACCCAAGCGCAGCGGTTAGCGAGGCGGTGGAGCCCCTGGTGTATTACGTCGACCGAGGCGCGCCGGAGCCGGTGCTGTCAGCGTTGGTGGAGGGCGCCAGCTGGTGGAATCAGGCGTTTGAGGCGGCGGGCTTTCGCAACGCGTTCCAGGTTAAGGTGCTGCCGCCGGGGGCTGATGCCCTGGACATTCGCTACAACGTCATCCAGTGGGTGCACCGGTCCACCCGGGGCTGGTCCTACGGCTGGGGCATTATCGACCCCCGCACCGGCGAAATTCTCAAAGGCCACGTCAGCCTAGGTTCACTGCGGGTACGTCAGGATATGCTGATTGCCCAGGGGCTGACTTCACCCTTTGGCGAGGACGGTGACGGCGGTGTTGCGGCCCGGGAAATGGCCCTGGCCAGATTACGTCAGCTGTCGGCCCATGAGGTGGGCCACACCCTGGGGCTGGCTCATAACTTTGCTGCCAGCGCTGCCAACGATGCTTCGGTGATGGACTACCCCCATCCCAACGTGACCGTGGGCGATGATGGCCGGGTCAACCTGAACAACGCCTACGACGTGGGTATTGGCGAGTGGGACAAACTGGCCATTAATTACGGCTATCGGGTTTATGACGGCCCTCTTGCCGAAGATGCTGGCCTGCAGGCGGTGCTTAACCAGGCCTCAGAGCAGGGGCTAAGGTTCATCTCTGATCCGGAGGTGCGCGGGCCGGCAACGGCCCATGCTGGAGCCCATCTTTGGGATAACGGCGAAAGCGTTCTGCAGCGTTTCTCTGAGCTGAGCGCAGTGCGCAGGGCAGCCTTGCAGGGGTTTTCGCCCAATGCGATCAGGCCGGGCCAACCCCTGGCCACCCTGGAAGAGGCCTTGGTGCCGGTTTATCTGCTGCACCGATACCAGGCCGAAGCAGTGGCCAAGCTGATCGGTGGGGTGGATTATGACTACGCTCTGCGGGGCGACGGCGTGGCCGGCGTCTCAGTGGTTAGCGGCGATCAGCAGCGTCAGGCTCTTGAGTCTCTGTTAGATGCCCTGGCCGCAGACCAGCTGGTGCTGCCGTCAGCGCTGCTGCCAAATTTGGTCCCGCCAGCCTTAGGCGATGTGCGCAGCCGCGAGTATTTCACCCATCGCACGGCCAACCAGTTTGATCAGGCTGCCCCGGCCCGGGCCCTGGCCCAGCTGATCAGCCAGATGATCCTTGAGCCCGGCCGTCTGCAGCGGGTTTATCAGCAGCTCAGCGTAGACCCACAGCAGCTGTCCCTGACGGATCTGCTCAGCGCCTATGTGGACACGCTGATCGCGCCGGTGGCTGAGCGGGAGCCAGACACCATCGCCGTGGAAGTGGCCTGGGTAGCTTTGCGGGAACTGCAGCGGCTGTCGGTCAGCGATGCGCCAGATCCACTCCGGATGGCGGCGCGGCAAGCGCTAAGCGAACTTGCCGGCGGTATGCGCCGGGGTGATCAGGCCCGTCAGATGGCTCAGGAAATACGCCGACTGCTGGCCGAGCCGGATCCTGAAGCCCTGCCATCCAGGGTCACCGTGCCACCGGGCTCCCCAATCTAATCGCCGAACAAGTCGCGGGTCAAATAGGGCGGCCCTGCTTGGCTTAGGCAAGGTCAGCCGCGGCCAGGGACCCAAAGGCGTCCCGGGTCAGGTTTTCCGGCGGGCCTTGGGGCCGGGCCACCACATCATCCTCAATCCGCACGCCGCCGTAGGGCAGCCATTGCTCCACTCGCTGCCAGTTCACGCTGGACCCGTGGGGACCCGCCTTGAGTTCGTCCAGCAGTAGCGGAATGAAATACAGGCCTGGCTCAATGGTGAGCACAAAGCCTGCTTCGATGGTCCGCGTGGTGCGCAGAAAGGGGTGGCTTTGCGGCGGTTCCTGGTTGCCGCCATCAGGACCTGCCTGGTGGCCACCCACGTCATGTACCTGCAGCCCAATCAGATGCCCAAGACCATGGGGCAAAAAGGTGCTGGTGATGCGCCGCTCAACAATTTCCTGGGCCGGCAGTTTGACCACCTCAAACTCTTCCAGCATCTCAGCCACGTGCTGGTGGCAGGCGATGTGGAGATCCGGATAGCTGACTCCGGCACGCACACCGTCCACCATCTGCTGCTGGCGGTTTTCCATGGCGGCCACCAGTTCAGCAAAATCGCTGCCCGGCTCGGCGTAGGTGCGGGTGATATCGCTGGCGTAGCCACAGCAGTTGGCACCGGCGTCTATCAAGAAGCTGTGCCTGGGCCCGTCCCGCTCCAGGGATAGATTCTGATAGTGCAGCACTGCAGCGTGCTCGTTCAGAGCAATAATATTGTTATAGGGCAGTTGTTTTTCTGCCTGGCCACAGGCCGCCAGGTATTTCAGATGGATCTCATATTCGCTGTGGCCGTCGGCAAAGGCATCGGCGGCGGCCAGGTGAGCCTGGGCTCCGCTGAGTGAGGCGCGGCGCATCAGGCTTAGCTCATATTCGGTTTTTGTCCCTCGCTGCCAGTGCAGCCGGTTGAGTAAGGTATCGGGGTTGATGGCAGCAAAAGACCAGTCCGGGGGCGCTTCGCCGATGACCGCTATCCGGGATAGGTCCTGGGGCAAGGCGGCTCTGGCTTGTTTGCTGTCGCCGGTGACCGTGATATCGAACAGGTCGGTCCAATAGCCTTGGGGATCCGTGGGTGGCAGATGCCAGTAGTCCGCCGGCTGATGGTAGATCAGCTGGGGTCGTTGGCCGGGTCGAATCAGCAGCCAGCTGTCTGGATGTTGTTCCAGTGGCAACCACCAAAGAAAGTGCGGATTGGCCTTAAAGGGAAAATGATAGTCGTCCAGAAATGCGACCTTTGGGCTGCCGGCATAGATTGCCACTGCGTCAAAACCCAGGCCGTCCAGGGCCTGTTCATAGATCGCCATCAGGCGCTGGTGATGGTGGGCGTAATGATTGACGTCGTCGCTCATGGCTGGCTTCCTGGTGTCGGGCCAACATTATAGCGGCAGTGGATCCGGTCAGCGCCTACATTGGAACAACATTGATGCAGGCAGGGGCCTTTTGGGTATAGTCCAAACGCGCTGCCAGATTTGGATCCATGGTGAGGCAGCCATCAGCGCTGATTAACAGCAGGTGTTTGAGTGCCATGGCGCGATAGATTTGGGCCGCTCCCTGGGGACCGGCCACCACCAGGGCGGTGGCTGCGGCGTCGGCAACAGCGCCAGAATCGGCAATCACCGTTGCGCTGACGGCGCCCCTGGCCGGTTGACCGCTTTGTGGGTCCAGAATATGAGCATAGCGCTGGCCCTGATAGTCTCCGTACCTTGTGTAGCCGCCGGAGGTGAAAACCGCCTCGTCCTCAGCCAGGGTCAAAATCGCCAGAGGCTGTTGCGCCAGCGGATTGGCAATGGCGATACGCCAGGACTGCTCGCCGCTGGCAAAGCCCCTGAGGTCGCCGCCGGCATTAACCAGCCCATGGCTTGCGTTAGCGGCTTTGAGCTGGTCAACAATGAGGTCAACGGCGGCGCCTTTACCGATGCCTCCCAGATCTATTCTCACCGCCGGGTTAGTTGCGCTGACACAGGCCAGCTCCAGGTCTACCTGGCTAAGGCTTGGGCGGGCATTGAGCAGCGGCGCCAGCACATCGGCGGATGGGGGAGCTGAGGTCAATGGGTAGTTGCTGGTGTGGAAACCCCAGGCGCGAATGATGCCTCCCGCCGCGGCATTGAAGTGCCCCTGGGTCAGGCGTTCTGCAGTTCTGGCCTGGTGCAGGACCCGGCGCAGCCCCTCATCAATCTCGGCGCACCGGCCGGCCGCCAGGGCCAGGTTGAGCTGTTCCAGCATGCCGGGCTCCCAGGCATGCCACTGCTGGTGGATCTGACGTAGGGTGTGTTGGGCTTCTGCCAGGGCGCTGCTGGCGTCTGCCTGCCCCAGCCCGCGAATCTGAATGTTGACTTCGGTGCCCAGCACGTAATAGGTAGATTGGCTTACCGGAGTGCTCTGATGGCAGCTGATCAGGCTGATAGGCAGGTAAGTCAGCAGGGCCAGCAGTCCGGCAAAACGGCTTATATCAGAGGGTGACGACAATGCCCTCCAGTACCTTTGCATCTTCGTCTGCAATGTCGATCACCTCAAAACCTGCCCAGTAGGTGCCGGTGGACTCAGCTTCAGAGCACCACAGACAGGTGGCACCCACGTTCAGCTGTCGTTCGGCAGTCTCGCCGGTTGCTGGCAGGGTAAAACTCAACTGATAGAGATTATCCTCCCCAACCTGGGTTTGACAGATAATCATCATGCCAGTTTGAGAGATGTTCCCAATGTGGCCGATCCGCTCACCGGACATAGCGTCAAAAACGCTGACGATGGTGGATAATTCTTTACGCGACGCCGAACGTTGTTCAGCTATTACTTCCTGAGTCATTTTCAGACACCTGTTCCCTGGGCTATCACCAGCTCCCCCCGGCGAAATCCTCGTTGTCCTCTGTTTGTAGGATCTGTCAGTGGTGCACACCGATCCAGATTCTGTTTACTGCATTAACTTTTTAGCTGGGGTTGACGGCTTCCTGCCGCTCACCTCAGACCGTGGATTTTTTTTGCATCAGCGATTTCAGTCGACCAAAAATCGACTCGAAGGCGCGATCCATCAACGGTCGCGCGCTGGCTTCAAACACCCGGGCGCGATCTTCAGACATCGCAATTGCCAGGTCGTGAAGGTTGAGTTCCTCCGCCAGCCCGCCCCGGTTGTTGACGAACAGACAGCGCCCGGAAACCGGGCTATACCAGGATAGCTTGCGCTTAATCCATTTCTCGTTGGGCCCTATTTTCAGCTCAAACCAGGTTCCAAAGGCCATCAGTCTGACCTTGGCAAGGTTGTGCTTTTGCTCGATGGTCAGCTCAGCCAGCTTTACCGGCTTGAGGGTGGTCTCAGCCACCTTGCTGCTGGCCTGGCTGCGGGGCGCCGGTTGATTCAGCACCTCCGGTGGCTCAGCTTCAGCGGCGCTCTCAGCCATGCTAGCCGCCACCGTGGCAGCAAAAGTGGACACCTCAGCCGCTGTGGCCTTGGCCGCTTGGGCCGGCTGTGGCGGTTGTGGCGCCTCGGCCTGGGCCGCAACGGCTGTCACCGGCGCATCGGTAGATGGACGCCCCGTGACAGCTTGTGGCGGATCGCTGTCGCTTACAGGTTGCGGCGGAGCGCTGGCCGCAACGGGCTGATGCTCCGCCGCCGAAGGCTTGCTCGTGCTTGGCGCCGGCTTGGGTTTTTTGCGTTTTTTCGGCGCCAGGGACCAGCGGTGACAGGTCTCAAGGTTATTCAGAACGATTTTCACGTCCTGCTCGAAGTAACCTACCTGACTGAGGCCATGGGATAGCTTGTGGGTCAGCCAGATGACCTTTCCACGAAGCTTGTTCTTGACCCCTTCTGAGAGGCCTTTGCGAACCGAAAAAATCAGGGTCTTGGCGACTTTTCGGGCCTCTTTCCACTGTTCACCTTCGTCGCCGTAGCGCAACGCGGTGAGCGCCATGAAGTCGGTCCAGGGATGTTCCAGCACAGATTCAACAAACCGTGGTGGGCTATACTTTTTGACCAGACGCTCCATTTCGTTGCGCGCCTGTTCCCTTGCCAGCTCCAGTTTTTCCTGGCCTCGAGCCCGTTCCACCTGACGTTTTTCCGCCAGTCGGGCCTTTTTGCTCAGGGTTCCAATGTGTTTGTCCAGATCCCCGATCAGGTCTTTAAAGACGTTCAGGTCGTCCTGGTACTCGGTCAAAATTCGATCGACCGCTACCTGCATCTTGGAAAAGGTTGGCGACTCCTGGGGCTCGTCTTCCAACCACAGCTCGCCGGCGTCAGCGATGGTGTTGAAGAACTGGCGTGCCGGGTGGTCACGTTCTTCAAAGAACGCCTCCTCCTGCAGGGCAACCCGGATCATCGGTACCTGTAGTTTCTGCAGCAGCTGTTGCACCGGTTGGTGCAGCAGATTTTCCTGTTGGATGTGGTCATACAGCATGCCCATGATGTCGATGGTCTGGGCGTGATGATTGGCCAAAGCCATAGGCCTGCCCGAGGGGTCGGAGCCCAGGGCTTTACGCACCAACTGTTTAATCTGGGTAGCCGTGAGTAGCTGGTCGTCCTGGGAAATTCCGGGTGACGCCATCTCGGACTGCAGGCTCGATAGTGCTGTCTGCAGCGCCGGCGGCGGGGCAAAACTCACGCCAGCCGGTGGAACCTGTGCCGCGGGGCCAGCAATTTCGCTGAGCATATTGCGGATGTCCTGCACCAGGCCGGCATCGCTGGCGTTTTGCGGCAGTCCGCTGGCGTCTGCCACCCCTTGGGTGGCTCGCCCAAAGAAATCCAGTTCCGGGGTGTTGCTAACCAGGTCCGGGGTTGGCTCCGGCGCAGTGGGGGTGCCCTCAGGACTTCGCGGTGGCGCTCTGCGGGCCGGCTGGGTCGGTTTTTCAAACTTCAGGTTGGGCAGGATTCCGGCTTCGATCAGGCGTTGATTCATCGCCTCGTAGCAGGCGGATATCTGTCCGTGCATCTGCCGATCAATGGCGTTGAACAGCAGTACTTTGGGCCCTGATGGCACCTCGATACAGCTGGCCGCAGCGCGGATCGCCCGTCCCAGTTTCAGGGGGCCGCAGGGATTGGTGTCATTTTTTACCGGCAGGCCACGATTGAGCACAGAAAAACGTTGATTCAGGGCATAGATTGCCTGGGTATTGCGAATTTCCGCTTTGCTCACCATCTGGGTGATGGCCAAGCCTTCTTCCAGATCCTGCTCTTCCAGTAGGCTCATTTCATTGTGGGCAAAGGTAAGACCGTGGTGGGCCGGTTCCGGTGCACCCTGAATAAAATCCGAGAAGGTTTTGCTGATCTCCTGGCTAAGGGCCTCGGTGAACAGGGTCTTTTTGCCTTTGATGGTGTTCATCGCCTCAAACAGACGATTTTGACCTTCGGTGCTGGCAGCTTTTGCGGCCTGGTCAAACAGGGCTTTGTCAGCGTCTTCAAAGGCCGGCGTGATGTAGGTCAGCAGATGTTTGGTCAGATCCCGCTCACAGGCGCCCAGCAATTCTGTGGGTCGTTCCGGCAGCGTGGCCCGCGCAGGCGTCGGGTTCTGGCTAGGGTTGTTGGGATGATTAGACATGTTGCTGATGAGGGCGCAGTTTGCAGCCTGTTGTCGGCCTGATATCGGCCACAAGCATAACAGCTTTAACCTGCTGATTCGTCAACAGCTATTGCCATTGACATTGTTTGACAGTGTGTCGGGGCGGTAGCTTCGGCACACGACTTGCTCGAACCGGGTCGGGCATGGAACAATTCCCACATAAGCTTGGGAGGGTACTAATGATAGATCCGGACGGCTTCCGTCCTAACGTTGGCATCATCCTTACCCGGGAAGATGGCAAGCTATTCTGGGCCCGGAGAATCACCCGGGATGGCTGGCAGTTCCCCCAGGGTGGAATGCGCAGTGATGAAACCCCCCAGGAAGCCATGTACCGGGAGTTGCGCGAAGAGACAGGTTTGACCGAGAGTCACGTGCAGCTGTTGGGGGCCACCCCGGGTTGGCTTCGTTATCGCCTGCCCCAGCGCGCTCGACGACAAACTGAGCGGCTCCAATGTCTGGGTCAAAAGCAGGTGTGGTTTATGCTGCGTCTGTTGGCCGATGAAAGCGCCCTTAACCTGGCTCACACCGATCAACCTGAGTTTGACTCCTTTCGCTGGGTGGATTTTTGGTACCCGGTAAAAAACGTGGTGCACTTCAAGCGGCCCGTCTACCGTCAGGCGTTGGCCCATTTTAGTGAGGTGTTAGGCGCAAATCCTGGAGCCTCTGAGGCCGGATCTATTTCTTGTTGACAATCATTCGCGTTTGCATTTATATTTACAACATGATCGTTTGTATCTGCAACGCCGTGTCAGATCGGCAGATTAAAGAGGCCGTCAACCAGGGTGCCGCCAGCATGGCTGACCTTCGAGTTGCTACCGGCTGCGGCACCACCTGCGGTAAGTGCACCACCATGGCAGTGCAGATTATCGACCAGCACAGCGACGGCATGGCCGGCCTGGGCGTTGATTCTGGATTCTCTCTGGCCTGAGGGTCATCTGCCGCCAGGAGTTAACCGCCGGCTCGCGTCGCAGCCGTCGTTTATTCACGTTGATCCGACCTAGCCAACAACCGCTGTGCTGCCGCCCGGGAGCTGGAGCACCAGACGCCGGCCCAATTTCTGCCGTGCCGGCGGCACGATCTGCCCAGTTAGCAATCTCACTGCGACTCATTCCAATTTGCGTTCCGTCATGGCCAGCGCCGTTACGGTATATTCCGCTTTGTTACCACCGCCTACTTATAGGATATTTGCCGAAATGAAGGGTGATACCCGAGTCATTGAGCACCTGAACAAGGTGCTCTACAACGAATTACGTGCCATCAACCAATACTTTCTTCATTCCCGCATGCTTAATGACTGGGGGCTGACCAGGTTGGGCGAGTATGAATATCACGAGTCCATTGACGAGATGAAGCACGCCGACAAACTCATAGAACGCATCCTGTTCCTGGAGGGGCTGCCCAACCTTCAGAATCTGGGCAAGCTGCGAATTGGGGAAAACGTGCCAGAAATACTCCAGTGTGATTTGGATTTAGAAATGGAGGCGGTGCCGGATCTGCGTGATGCCATGGTGCATTGCGAGGAAGTCAGGGACTTTGTCAGTCGCGACCTGTTCCGATACATCCTGGACGCGGAAGAAGAGCATGTGGATTTTCTTGAAACTCAGCTGGGCCTGATCAAGACCGTTGGACTTGAAAACTATCTGCAGACCCAGATCGGTTCTCTGGAAGGCTGAAAACTGCCTGCTGCTCAGTCTGCAGCCGCCGGTTATGAGCCGGCGGCTGCCCTGCGGTGGCTTGGGTCCGATGATCTGCCGCTAGCCCCTCACGATGCCTTGATGTCCTGCAGCTCTGCAGCAACCTGATCAAACTCCGACTGTATCTCCCTAAGCTTTTGTGCCACGTCAGAGATGGTGCCTTCACGGGCGCCGTGCTCAACGGACTTGGCCAGCTCTGAAAGGCCAATGGCGCCAAGGTTAGCGCTGGTGGATTTCAGCGAGTGAGCCGGAGCAATCAGTCCATCAATATCGTCGGCATCGGCTGCGTCGACCAGTTGCCCTATGCAGTTGGGAGTGTCCTCAAGATAGACTTCAATCAGGTCAACGTACTCGTCGCCCATGATGTCGATCAGGTCGTCCAGCACCTGGCGGTCGAGTACCGATTTTACGCCGCGGGCGCGGCTTCTTGGCCGCAGCACAGCAACTTCCGGCGGCAGGTCGTCCTGCACTGAGTCGTTCTCCGAGTGCTCATAGTGGCCGTCTTCGTCGTCAACCGGGTCCACCAGCTGGGGTGCCGCGGCTGCGGCCAGCCAGCGGTTCAGCATCTGCTCAAGTAGCTGTCGGTTCAGCGGCTTGGCCATGTAATCGTCCATGCCGGCATCCAGGCACTTCTGCCGGTCGCCGGCCATGGCATTGGCCGTCATGGCCAGGATTGGAACCCGTTCGTTGTTACTCTCTGACTCATGTTTGCGCCACTGTTTGGTGGCCGAATAGCCATCCATCACCGGCATCATGCAGTCCATCAAGACCGCGTTGTAATGGTTTTCGTGAAGTTGCCGCAGGGCCTCTTTGCCGTTTTTCGCCACGTCGTGTTCCACCCCAATCAGCGACAGCAGCTTTTGGGCCACGTGCAGGTTGACCGGGTTGTCTTCCACCAGCAAGACCCGGCCGGAAGGTTTGCCAGTGGGCTCGGCGGCGGGCAGCGGCGCTGGGTCGTTGTCTTCCTCGTAGTAGTCATCGCCATAGCCCATGCCATCGGTGCTGAGGGTGGGCGGTCGTTCATTGGCCTCCTCGCCGCCGTTGAGCAGGGCTTCGATGGCTTCGTGGAACTGACCTTGGGCACTACTGCGATCCAATGCGTCGATGTCGTTGAAGTCCGCCAGGGGTTCGGGCAGGATGCCGTCCCGGTTGAGCACCAGAATGTTCATGGTGTTAAACCGAGAGTCCCGACGGATACGCCGAATCAGCTCTGCTGACTGATTGCCCAGGGTAGGCGAATCAACCACCATCACGTCGTAGGCCCAGGTTCCGCCCAGGGTCAAAGAGTCTTTAATTTTTGCCGCCATTTCCCGAAGGTTGGGGGCCAGGGTGGTGCCTGAGCCCCAGCCCTCAAAGAAGGTTCCCAGTCGCTGGCGCAGGGCTTCGTCGCCACAGCCAAGCAGAATCCGCGCATCCTGCAGGTTTTTGCGGTCGGCCTGAATGTCGCCCAGGGATTTTTTCAGCTTGATGGAAAACCAAAACACCGAGCCAGAACCCGGTTCAGACTTGACCCCGATCCGCCCGCCCATCAGCTCTACCAGGCGTTTGCAGATGGCCAGGCCAAGTCCGCTGCCGCCGTAGGTGCGGGTGGTGGAAGCGTCGGCCTGGGAAAACGGTCTGAACAGTCGGTCAGAGGTGGCTTTGTCCATGCCGATGCCGGTGTCCTTGATCGCAAACAGCAGCTCGGTCTGGTCCCGAGTTTCGCTGCGGTTGCTGACCGTCACTTCAACATGACCGGAGTCGGTGAATTTGATCGCATTGCTGACCAGATTGGTTAGCACCTGGCGCAGTCGCACCGGATCGCCGCGCAGCGCGATCCGCACCCCAGGCTCCAGCCGCACCCGCAGCTCCAGGCCCTTTTTCCGGGCGCTGGAATTCATCAGTCTGACCACC
Source organism: uncultured Gammaproteobacteria bacterium (assembly GCA_964351665.1). Lineage (GTDB taxonomy): Bacteria > Pseudomonadota > Gammaproteobacteria > Xanthomonadales > SZUA-38 > JANQOZ01. The sequence goes on from CAYGPO010000051.1 coordinate 16,350, forward strand.
GAATCCAGTAGCTCGCGGAGATTCAGGCCGACCTGCTCAAGTTCGAGTTTGCCCGCCTCAATTTTGGAGTAGTCCAGAATATCGTCGATTATGGACAACAGATGTTTGGACGATTGAAAGGCGGTGTTCAGATAGTCTTTCTGGGTTTCGTTCAGCTCGGTGCTGCGCAGAATGTCCAAAATGGGCAGGATGCCATTAAGGGGCGTACGAATTTCATGGCTCATGGTGGCCAGGAATTCGTCTTTCGCCATCACCGCAGATTCGGCGGCGCGCTTTGCCTGCCTGACCTCTTCCTCGATTCGCGCCCGGCGGTCAATGTTGTTGGACAGCTCCTCGTTCAGACTCTCCAATTCGCTCTTGGACTGGGTCATGACCCGGGCCAGGCGCCGGTTCTCAAGGGCGTGATGCAAGGACTGCCGCAGCCCACTTTGCAGCCTGAGGGCAGACAGATAGACCGCGCCGATCACCAGCACAAAGGCCGCTGCGGTGATCCAGTGGGCGGTGTCGCCGCTGGTGGCAAGCTTAATCAGCAAAGGCGCCGCCGAGGGCAGGGCAAAGGCCACCATCAGACGGGAAAACGGCGCCAGCAGTAGGATCCCCGAGACAATCATGGAGGTGGTCACTACGGAGACGATCAAGGCGCTGTTGGGCAGGTCCAGGTCGAACAGCAGCCAGGCCATGGCGCCCCAGCCCAGGCCGCTGGCAGCCATGGTGATGGTGGCGGCTAAAATCCAGGAGTCTGGATTGGTGTCGATGTCTTCGGCCTTGCGGTATTGCAGGTAAATCACCACCCGCGCCACGGCAATCAGCAGGAAGTAAGCAACCAAAGCAAGGGCAACGCCGCTGTCCTTTACGATCCAGAAATACAGACCGACCAGCGCAGCTACTGCGGTGGCGGCAAAGGTGCCGAAGCCAGACATGCGGTACATGAACCGCACTCGTTCGGCGCTCAGTCGCTTGCTGTGCTGATCGTCAGCAGTGGAGGTGTAAAGCCCGTCCTGCGCCATAGGTGGTGTCCCCAATAGTTAAATTTGCGACTCGTTAAACTGGTAGGCGAGCTCTGCTTCAGGCGCCTGAACAAAATATCCCTGGATGTAATCTACCCCGGTTTGCCACAGCATAGCGGCGGTCCTGGCATCTTCAATGGCGGGTATGATGACCTTGTGATCGGCATCATGTAGCCGCTGAATCAGTGCCTGCAGGTCTTTGCCTACGGCGCCATCTTCATCGGTTGCCGGCAGCTTGACGTAGTCTACCGCCAGGTGGCTGAGGGTTTGGAAGGCCGTATTGCTGCCGTCAAAGGCTCCCAGCGCCATTCGAACGCCAATCTGTTTTAGCTTTTTGGAAAATTCCACCGCCGCTTTGAGACGATTGGCAATCTCTGGCAGCTTGAACTCTACCACCAGGTAAGACGGTTCCAGACCGCGGGTTTGCAGCTGTTTGTAGAGCCTGGGCAGCATCTGTTTGTCCGTCAACGATCGGGCTGATTGGTTGACAAAAAGCCGGATGGGGCGCTCCAGGCGCTGGCGCTCGTCCACCACGGTAATAGCCCTTTGCAGCATCCAACGGTCGATCCGGCCGAGCAAACCATGCTGTTCGGCAGCCGGGATCAGCTGGGAGGCAGCGATGGGCTTGCCGTCATCGCCGTTGACCCGCACCAGGGCCTGGTATTGTTCGTCAGCATCGCCGCGCAGGGAAACGATGGGTTGGAACAGGATCTGCAAATCATCGTTGTCCAGGGCGGCCTCCAGGATGATGGCCACTGAATCGTCGCTTTCGCTTGAGAAGTCCAGCGCCAGCTCCTGCACATTGACCCTCGATGAGCCTTGACTATAGCCAAGATTGCAGGCTCGTTCCGCCGCCGAAATCAGCGCCCCGGCGTCGGCAAACTGGCTGGTTAGCTGGCATATGCCGATGGAGATGGTCATATTGACGCTGCTTTCATCCGACCGAAACAGCCTTGCTGCCACTCGGCTGGTGCACTGCTGGGCAAGTTCTTTCAGGCTTGCGACGCTGCGCCCGGGCAGCAGCAGGCAGTAAGAGTTGTCGCCGTAGCGTGTCGCCAGGTCTTTGTCGCTGAGTTCGCCGCCCAGCACCGGGCCCAGCTGATCGGCAACTTGCTCAAAGCCTCCCAGGCCCAGCCGCTGACGCAGTTCAAAGGGGTCGTCGATTTCCACATACAGCACGCCGCCGGGATAATCCGGGCTGGCTTTGTCGGTCTCTGCCAGCAAATCGTTGACCCGCTCCAATAGCTGGGGACGCTCTGTCAGACCCGAAACGATATCCGGCTCTGCCCGGGTCAGCTGGCGACGAGCCAGGGCGCGGGCGCGCTGAATTCGGTTGCTGACAGCCTGGATCAGATGCCGCGGCCTGATGGGCTTGGAGAGAAAATCGTCGCCACCGGCCAGCAGGGCATCGAAATGCTTATCGGTGTCGCTCTCTCCGGACAGAAAGACGATGGGGGTGTTGATGAAATCGTCTCGCTCCCTGATGATTGAGGTCAATTCCATGCCGTCACACTCGGGCATGTAGAGATCCATCAGGATCAGTTCAGGGTTGAAATCTTCCAGGTGATCGAGCACCTGCATGGGATCACGCTCCATTTGCACCGCCATGCCGGCTTTGCGCAAAATGGATTCGGCAAACATCGCCTGGGATCGATCATCTTCCACGATCAGCACGCGGTAAGGATCGTCCTGGGAGTCGCGCATCAATTCCTGCAGGCGCTGCAACACCTCCTTACCACTGGAGTCGCTCTTTAGGAATGCGTCAGCGCCGGCCCGCAGAATTTTCAGTCTTTGGGCCACGTCTGTGGCCTCGGAAAACGCCAGCATGGGCATGGGGCGGTCCTGCTTGCGACGAATCTTCTGTACCAAGGTGCCGAGATTTTCCACCTCATCGACAAACACGCCGTCCACCAGCACGGCATCCGGGGCCATGGACTGCAAATGCTCGCGAAAATCGTCCACGTCGGCGAAGGAATTGACGGCGAAATCCCGGCCCAGGCTTTTCACCAGTTTTTCCGAGCGCAGATCCCCTCTGTGCAGGTAGTAAAGGGTCCGCTTCCGGGGCGCGGGCGCGGATTCAGCCGAGCTCGGGACAGCTGAGGCTGATACATCCTCCGTCGGGATTTTAGTGACCTGGGGCGAGCTGGCTGGTTTCTTTTTGGCTGAGGACTGTCGCCAATCGCTGTTGCCGTGCTCGGACTCCTGGATGTTGAATTGCTCGTCGCCGCTGATGATCTGGCTGGCGATGTCACCCAGCTCCAGTTCAACATTGGCCCCTGCCAATCGGTGCAGTTCCGGGTCTGCGATGCCCGGCGCCTCGCTGCTTAGGCTGTCGGAGTGACCAAAGCTCAGCTGGTGAAAAGGGCGCACCGCCGCCGGGTCAAAGGGCAGAAAGTCTGGCGGTGGGCTGACCATGCGGGGAATATTTTCGATGGCTGGCAGGCCAGAGGGGGCAATGTCTGGCTCCGGCAGCGCCGGAGTGGAGAACATTTTCGCCACCACCGTTGGCCTGCTGGTGTCCAGCTCTTCAAGATCAGCTCCGCCGCTGATCTGATCCAGCTCGCCAATGACTCTGAGAATTTCATCGTTTTGCTCGCGCTGGGGCAGGCCCAGGTCCTGCTGGTGTCCGCTGAGCAGAATTTCCAGCGCTGACAGGTGCTCGCTGGCCTCCACCAGGCCGTATTTTCCACTGGAGCCCGCCAGTTGCTGAACTTCGACGAAGATCAGGTGCAGGGTGTTAATATCCCAGCCGTTTTCCGCCAGCGCGCGAAGCCGCCGCTGAATCCCGCCAATACGCCGTGGCAGGGTTTTCTGGAACGCCTTGCGCAGCTGGGCGTCTCGGCTACGTTGAGAGTCGCTGCTCATGTTGATTTAATCGGCCAACAAAGGCCGCCGCCACAGTGGCGGGCTGAAGGGTTGAGCTGATCGCATGAGCGTTCTTTCACTTCTGTCTCAATAGGCACAGCAAACGGCTGATAAATATAGCATTGTCTGGCCAACACGTATTGTGCGCTGCAGCCCACATCAAAAAGGCCGAACCACCACCATCACCACCACCCCCACCAGCATCAGCACCGGTACCTCATTGAACCATCGGTACCATCGGTCGCTGTACTTGCCCTGGCCTGCGGCCAGCTGTTGCATTAACCGCCAGCACCACAGTTGATAGACCACCAGCGCCGCCACTAGCGCGAGTTTGGTATGCCACCAGCCGAACTGCCACAGCGCCGCTTTGGTACCGCCCAGCATCACCACCAGGGTGAGACCAAATCCGATGGTCAGTGCGCCGCCGATACAGGTGATGGCAAACAGCCGCCGCTCCATCACCTGAAAGCGCTCCAGACTCAGCCCGTCGCTGGCGCTGTTGTGATAGATGAACAGCCTTGGCAGGTAGAACAGTCCGGCAAACCAGGTGACCATAAATATAATGTGAAACGCCTTGATCCAGAGCAACGGATGTCCTTCTTTGTTGACTGTGAAAGGCGCAATCTACTGTCTTGTGCCGGCCACGCCAACCGTTTGTCGGGACCGATACCCTTGACCGACGTTGCCGACGCCAATCAAGATAGCCGCTGGCAGTGTTGTCAGATCGACCAGGGAAAGATCAAGCTTTAGCCATGTCCCAGGAAAAACCCCGAATTGTGTTGGGACAACCCAGTGCGCCAAGGCGCCCGCCGGTGCTGGCTGCCTATGGCCTGCTGGGAGCCCTGGTGGGCGGGCTGGTTGGGTGGTTTAGCGCAGCTCCCAGGGTTGTTGACACTGGCGTCAGCTCCTCGGCGTTTGCCCGGCTGCAGGCCAGCAGCGATCAGCTCAATCAGCGCGTTGCGGTGGCGGAGCGAGCCCGCCAGGTCAGCGACAACGCCATGGCTGCCCTCAAGCAAACCCTGTTTGACATGGATCAGCAGCTGGCCAGCCAGCGCGAGGAAGTCAGCTTTTATCGACGCCTGTTGGACGCTGGTGGCAGCGTGCAGGGCCTGGCAGTGCATGAGTTTCAGCTGGCGCCAACCTCATCGCCCCGGGTTTTTTCTTATCGCTTGGTGCTAACCCAAAATCTGAAAAAGACCCGCCGAGTTGATGGCACGGTCAGGCTGTCTGTGAACGGAATAACCGATCATCGGGCGGTGCAGCTGAAGGCGGCGGATCTTGGACAGGTTCCCGCCGAACAGGCCTTTGAGTTCAAGTATTATCAGCTGTTAGCAGGAACGCTGACCCTGCCCGAAGGTTTTGCGCCAGCGGAAGTGGTGGTAAGAGCTGAGGTAGATAACAGCAGCCGCTCAGCGCAGCAGGCCTTCCCGTGGCAGGCGGCCATGTCTGAAGTGCCGGAGTCCCCGGCGGCTGAAGTGCCGGCCCCCTGATGGCCTCCAGTACGCTGGGTTAGCGCAGCCATCAGGACTGTTGCAGGGGCGCACAGTTGTCCACTGCAGGCTGCTATCATTAATGAAAAACATGAGTCAGGAGCGCTGAATGTTCAAAAATGAAGCCGGCGACAGCGGCAACCAAATCGAGACATTAATCGGCGAGAAGACCCGTATCATCGGTGACGTAAGCTTCAGCGGTGGGCTTCACATTGACGGTCGGGTTGAGGGCAGTGTGACAGCCGCGGAAGGCGCCGGTGTTGTTACCCTGAGCGAATCGGCAGTGGTTTCAGGGGAGCTCAAAGCCCCGGTGATTGTGGTCAATGGCAAAGTTGACGGCGATGTCCACGCAGAAGAAAGGATTGAGTTGCGGGAAAACGCCAGAGTTTCCGGCAACATACATTACAAGGCCATTGAGATGCGCCTGGGGGCGGAAGTAAACGGCCAGCTGTTGTCAAAAGGTCATTCTGGCGCCTCAGCGGCGTCCTCCGGGCCCGGCGCCAGCGAGCAAAAGTCAGGCAACAGCGCTGGCAATAAGTCGGCCACCGGCGGATCTGGGTCAAAACAAGCAGCCGGCAGCCCTTGAAACATTCGCTGCATAGGCCTACCTTCTTCTAATGGATACCAGCACTGTAGAGTTTACTGACGCCGCCGCCCGAAAGGTCCGCGAATTGATTTTGGAAGAAGAAAACCCAGAGCTCAAACTCCGGGTCTATATTAGCGGCGGTGGGTGCTCGGGTTTTCAGTACGGATTCACCTTCGATGAGGAAATTATTGATGGCGATCTGGAAGTGGAAAAGGAAGGGGTGATGCTGTTGGTCGATCCCATGAGCCTGCAATACCTGCTTGGTGCAGAGATCGACTACTCCGAGTCCTTGAAGGGCGCGCAGTTTGTAATTCGCAACCCCAATGCCAGCACTACCTGTGGCTGCGGATCGTCGTTTTCGGTCTGATCTTAAGCCCAGCCGCTGGCGGTTCCAGTAGCGGTCGATGTTCCGATCAAACCCATCACCCCGGTTGATGGCTGCCGACGGCTGGCCAAAATCTTTGACGATTCTGGTCAGGATTGTCTACCTGGATGGCCGACATGGATGGTCGACATGAATTTTCCGCCGGCCAATAGCAGACTGCCTGAAAAGTTTCAGCCCAGCGCGAGACAAGGCGAAGGCCGCCGAAAAGCTCAGCCCAGTGTGAACTCACGACACCATCAAACCATGCCTCGCCAAACCCCTCTTCAACTCCGTAAATGCTTGAGCCAGCTAGTGGGCCCACTAGTGACCTGTGACCGGGCTGCTGAAAGATGGGCCAGTATTGGACGACACCTCCCCAGGGACAGCAGGCCATGAACGTTAACCCTATGAGCGGCCTGCCCGTTAATCGGCTGGCGGAAAAACGCAACGACCTTAAGTGGTTGGACCAGCAGTACGCCGACCCCAGCTCCCGGGTGATGTTGGTGTCCGAAGGACGGGTGGCAGTGTTGGGCAAGGGGCCCGAAGCCCAGTTCGTCAATTTACCCGCTGGGCTGCGCGCCCATGCTGATTACCGGGCTGAATACCGGGCTATGCTGGGCAAAGTTGGATCTGAGCTCTGGTTCGCCGCCAGTCTGCCGGCATCCATGGCGCAGCAGCTGGCCGAACAGGCCGGCGGCCGACTGCGCGGCCTGCGCAGCATCGTCAGCGAGCTCGAAGGTGCCAGAGCAGGCCTTGCTGCCTACGCCCGGGCGCTGGATTTGTGGCAGGCAGGACACCGCTACTGCGGCCGTTGCGGCGCGGCCTGTGAGGTTGACCAGGCGGGGTTTCGAACCCGCTGCACCAACCACGAGTGCGCTCGACAGCACTTTCCCCGGCTCGACCCTGCGGTCATCGTTGCGGTGGGTCATCAGGGGTCAATCTTGCTGGGCAGGCAACCTAGCTGGCCGGAAAAACGCTATTCAACCCTGGCCGGCTTTGTCGAGCCGGGTGAGTCGCTGGAAGATGCGGTGCGGCGGGAGGTGGCGGAAGAAAGCGGGGTGACGGTGGGCAACCTGCAATATCACTCTTCCCAGCCCTGGCCATTTCCTTCATCTTTGATGGTGGGTTTCATTGGTCAGGCTGAGACGGTGGAAATTTGTTGTGACGATGAGCTGGAAGATGCCCGCTGGTTTGGGCCATCGGAACTGGAGCAGCTGGTGCGCAGCGGCGAACTGGTCTTGCCGTTTCGCTCCTCGGTGTCCTGGCACCTGATTGCTCAGTTCATGGCCGATCAGCACCAGTGCGATATCAGCAGCTGGGGCAACGGAGTCTGGCAGCGATGAAACTGCTGATTGCGCTGATCGCTCTGATGGTGGGTTGGCTGGCCGGTGGCAAGCTCCGAGACCTGAAACATGGCCTGATTCACTGGTGGTTCGAGCGCCTGCTGGGACGCAACGGCCAGCTGCTAAGGCCCGTTGTGCTGACCTTAATTCCTGGTCTGGCAGTGGCGGTGGCGCACCTTTACCTGCTGAGCCACGGCTATATTTTCAGCGCTGCCGTGCTGGCCCTGGTGGCCCTGGTTTTTGCCTGGGGTTCACGGGACCTTGATAGTGATGTGAGGCATTATCTGCAGGCAGAAAGTGCCCAGGCCCGGAGCAGCGCAGCCCGATGTTTGTTGCTGGATTACTATCGACCCGCCAGCCCGGGCATGGAAGCCGGCACCGACGTAGACCAGGACGCGTCGTTGGCCCCTGAGCCCAACGCCAGCGCTGCTGACAATGACGGCGACAACCCTGGCCAGGGGCATGACAGCAACATCCCGCCGTCTGAGACCCAATGGGAAGACAGCACCGATCGGCTGGTTGAGGGGGTGTTCTATCAGGCCCTGGCTCGCTGGTTTGGAGCGCTGTTTTGGTTTTTGGTGGCCGGGCCCGGCGGCGCAGTGGCTTTCCGGTTTTTGCACGCGTTGTTGGCCGAGCAGCGAAATCTGGCCCTGCTTAGCGATCAACAGCGGGTTGCTGGCAGACGATGGCTTGCGCTGGTGGATTGGCCGGCGGCGGTACTAGCGAGTATTGGTCTTGCCATGGTGGGGGATTTTGACCGGGTAGCCGGCGGCAGTCGAAAACTGATTGCCAGCTCGGGCCTGCGAAATATCGCACGAGAGGTCTGGCCAAAGCTGGGCGCGCTCACGGTGGGCAGCGCGCCGGATAATGCCTTTGAGCATGATTTCAGCGGCGCGCCGGGGCAGGTAAATCTCGCCATGAATCTGGTTTGGCGGGTGCTGGTCTGCTGGTTGACGGTGGCAGCGCTGGTCACGGTGGTTATGGTCATCAACTGAAATATTGCTACGGAGAAATGGTGTGGGACACAGGCTTTCGAAAATATACACACGCACCGGCGACGACGGCACTACGGGTTTAGGCGACGGCAGTCGGGTGGGCAAGGACAGCCTGAGGGTTGAAGCCTTTGGCACCGTGGATGAACTCAACAGCGCCATTGGGATGGTGATTGCCCACACCGATGACGGCCTGGTAAAGACCTGCCTGACCACGGTTCAGCATGATCTTTTTGATCTTGGCGGTGAGTTGAGCATTCCAGGAACCTCGTTGGTTAATGAATCCCACGTCACTCGCCTGGAAAAGGATCTGGACAGCTTCAACGCTGAACTTGCGCCCCTGAAGGAATTTATTTTGCCCGGAGGTGATGCGGCGGCTGCCTGTTGTCATCTGGCTCGAACCATCAGCCGCCGAGCTGAGCGTCGCCTCATCACTCTGTCCGCCGAACAGCCCGTGGCTGATACCGCCCGACAGTATCTCAACCGGGTGTCAGATCTACTGTTTGTCGTTGCGCGCCGACTGGCCGCCGCCTCTGACGCCGGCGAGACCCTCTGGGATCGCAAACGTTTCAGCTGATCTGGGTGCCGGCATGTCAACCCTGTTAATTTCCCATCCGGCCTGTTTGCAGCATGACCCAGGTCCCCATCATCCGGAGCACGCCGGACGTCTTCAGGCGGTGCTTGAGCGATTGAGCGCCGACTATCCCCAGCTGCCCCTGGAACAGGCGCCCCTGGCCAGCGATGAGCAGATCAGCCGGGCCCATGCGCCGGCCCTGATCGAAGCGCTGGGTTTGCAATCCCCGGCGGAGGGTTACCATCAGGTCGATGGGGATACGGTGATGTCTCCCAGATCTTTGGAGGCGGCAAGAGCCGCCTGCGGGGCGCTGGTGAGGGGGGTTGAAACGGTCTTTAGCGGCGCTGCAAACAACGTCTTTTGTGCCGTAAGGCCGCCGGGTCACCACGCTGAACGCGCCACCTCCATGGGCTTTTGTCTTTTTAACGCGGTGGCGGTTGGGGCGTTGGCGGCGCTGCAAAGGGCTGACTGCAGCCGGGTGGCCATTGCCGATTTTGACGTCCACCATGGCAATGGCACCCAGGAGATTTTTTCCGCTGATCCCCGGGTTATGTTCCTGTCCACCCACCAGATGCCCCTATATCCGGGCACCGGGGGGCGTCAGGAGACCGGCGTTGGCAACATTATCAACGTGCCCCTGCTAAGCGGCAGCGGCGGACAGCAGTTCCGCCGTGGGGTCAACGAACACTGGCTGCCGGCGCTGGCGCATTTCAAACCGGATTTGGTGCTGGTGTCGGCGGGCTTCGACGCCCACCGGGCAGATCCCCTGGCCTCGCTGAACTTTGAAGACGCTGACTATGCCTGGGTCACCACCCAGCTGCTGGAGGTGGCCCGAACCCACTGCGAAGGTCGGCTGGTTTCTACCCTGGAAGGCGGTTACAACACCCAGGCCCTGGCCGACAGCTGCAGTGCCCATGTGGGCGCTTTGTGTGGCGCTGGGTGAGTGGCGCAAGCCGCAGCGCTGAAGCGGGCCAAAGGCGGCCAAAGGTTAGGCCGGCAGTGAACCTCTGGCGGCCTTCCAACGGGCACTTCTTGCTGTATGATGCCGGGCTAATTATTTGGGTCTGCAACGTTGCCAGCTAAAACCCCTCTTTTTCAACAGCACCAGCAGCTTAACGGTCAAATGGTCGATTTTGGCGGTTGGCATTTGCCTGTGCATTACGGCTCTTTGGTGAGCGAGCATCATGGGGTGCGACAAAGCGCCGGTATGTTCGATGTTTCCCATATGACGGTGGTGGATTTGAGTGGCCCAGACTGCGCGGCGTTCCTGCAACACCTGCTGGCCAACGATATTGCCAGGCTGAAGCAGCCAGGGCGGGCGCTGTACACCTGCATGCTGAACCACGACGGCGGCATTATCGACGACCTCATCGTTTATCGTCGAGCCGATGACCGTTACCGGCTGGTGGTGAATGCCGCGACCCGAGACAACGACCTTGCCTGGATCAATCGGCAGGCCGAGCCCAGCGGCACCAATGTCACCGAACGACCTGAGCTGGCCATGATTGCGGTGCAGGGTCCCGATGCCAGGGCCGCCGTACACAGCCTGCTTGATGGACAGACCCTGACCGATGTGCAGGCCCTGGGGCGGTTTCGTGCCTTTGACAGTGAGACGCTGTTTGTGGCCCGCACCGGCTATACCGGTGAAGATGGTTATGAACTGCTGATGGACAAAACCCTGGCCCCCCAATGGTGGCAAAAGCTACTGGACGCTGGCGTCATGGCCTGCGGCCTGGGCGCCCGAGACTCCCTGCGGCTGGAGGCAGGGCTGAATTTATACGGTCAGGACATGACCGAAACCACCACTCCTGCGGAGTCAAATCTGCAGTGGACAGTGGACCTGCGCAGCGATCGAGATTTTATTGGCCGCGCAGCGCTGGAGCAACAGCTGGAGCAGGGAGTTAGTCGCCAATTGACGGGGCTGATCCTTGAGGGTCGAGGCGTGTTGCGACACGGCCAGACCGTGATCACCGACCTGGGCAACGGCGAGGTAACCAGCGGTACCTTCTCTCCAACCCTAAAACAATCGGTGGCGCTGGCAAGATTGCCGGCAGGGGCCGGCGCCCAGGTCAAGGTAGACATTCGTGGCAAACAGGTCCCGGCTAGGGTAGTGGCCCCACCCTTTGTGAAAGCTGGTAGCAGCCAACAATCCTAGACCCTTTTGATGGAGAGCAACTAAAATGAGCGATATTCCTGGTGATCTGAAATTCATGTCATCCCACGAATGGGTCCGCGAGGAAGCTGATGGCACCGTGCGGGTCGGAATCTCTGATCATGCTCAGAGCCTGCTGGGCGATCTGGTTTACGTGGAACTGCCCGAGGTGGGCGATGAAATCGAGCGTGAGGAAGGCTGTGCGGTGGTTGAATCTGTCAAAGCCGCCTCAGATGTTTACGCGCCCCTCAGCGGCTCGGTGCTGGCCGTTAACGAAACCCTGGTTGATGCCCCCGAGACCGTCAACGAATCGCCCTACGACGATGGCTGGCTATTTGTGCTCAAGCCGTCTAACCCTGAGCAGCTAGACCTGCTCCTGAGCGCCAACGACTACGATCAATCGTTGAGCGACGAAGACTGAATCCTGTCGTCCTCAGGCCTGGCCTGACGGCGAGCCGAAAACAACCTTCTCCCATCGGAGCTGAACCCGGGCCCTGACCATGCCATTTATTCCTCACACTGAAGCCGACATTGAGCAAATGCTCAAGGTTATTGATGTCCCAAATATTGATCAGCTATTCGATGAGATTCCCGATGCGCTGAGAATCGATGGGTTGGATATTGCTGATGGCCTGAGCGAGATGGCCGTCACCCGCCACATGAAAGCCATGGCGGCGAAAGATGCTGGCGTCACCTGCTATGCCGGCGCGGGTGCCTATGAGCACCATATTCCCGCGGCGGTCTGGGAAATCACCACCCGTGGCGAGTTTTACAGCGCCTATACCCCCTATCAGGCGGAAGCCAGCCAGGGCACGCTCCAGGTCATCTACGAATACCAATCCATGATGGCTGCACTGATGGATATGGAAGTCTCCAACGCATCCCTTTACGACGGCGCCTCTGGCCTCGCCGAGGCGGTGCTGATGGCGCTGCGGGCGAATCGAAAATCTCGATCCCGCCGGGTGTTGGTGCCTGAGTCAGTGCACCCGATTTACCGCCAGGTGTTGATCAACCTGGTATCTGCTCAGCAGATTGTGATCGAGCCGATTCCGATGGATCCCGACACCGGCCAAACGAAACTGGACACCCTGCAGGCGGCGGTGGACGAGGATATCGCTGCGGTGGTTATCCCTCAGCCCAATTTTTACGGCGTGCTGGAAGACGTGGATGCTCTGACCAATGCCGCCAGTGCAACCGGCGCGGTGACGGTTGCGGTGGTCAATCCCCTGGCCATGTCGGTATTGAAGCCGCCGGGCCAATGGGGAGAAAACGGCGTTGATATCGCCTGTGGAGAGGGCCAGCCTCTGGGCGTGCCCATGTCTTCCGGTGGCCCCTATTTCGGCTTTCTTTGCTGCCGCCAGGCGCTGGTGCGACAGATGCCGGGCCGGCTGGTTGGCCGAACCACGGACGTGGACGGCAAGCCGGGCTTTGCCCTGACCCTGCAGGCCCGGGAACAACATATTCGGCGGGCTAAGGCCACCTCAAACATCTGCACTAACCAGGGGTTGCTGGTAACCGCAGCTACCATTTATATGTCCTTGATGGGGGCAGCCGGGCTGGAAAAAGTCGCAGCTGTTAGCCATCGAAATACCCGCGCCCTGGTTTCAGGTCTGTGTGAAATCGACGGCGTATCGCAGATTTTCAGCGGCCCCTATTTCCACGAATCTGCGCTGCGCCTGCCAAAGCCAGCGGCAGCGGTGATTGACGCCATGGCCGCGCACCGGGTGTTGCCAGGCTTTGACCTGTCCTCCCTTTCCGCGGGTACGGAAAATGATCTGCTGGTATGTGTGACAGAGACAAAAACCGACGAGGATATTGCTGATTTTATTCAGCTGATGGGCAAAGTGCTTAGCGCCAGCTAGCAGCCTGTTGAAAAAATCGCATTTCTTACAGTCTGTGCTCGGCACAGGGAT
>CAYGPO010000052.1:0-29180 GCA_964351665.1 uncultured Gammaproteobacteria bacterium
GCCCACCGGCCCGCGGTCCGCCTCGCCTCTTCGACTGACCAGGGATGGGTATCGACGGGGACAGGACGTTGCTGCATGCGGCAGGGTCAGCGACGGTCTGGCTTCAGGAATCCGGCGCGGCCGGGGCGTAACGAGGCGATACACGGGTGCTACGCTGCCGATTTACGTTCTAGGACGCCCGAGACGATCGATCAGGGGGAGTTCGCCACAGCGTTCAGAATGCGGCAGTTTCTTGGATACGGGCCTTATGCTTCCTATGCTCTCATAATGATCTCTGGGACTATGACCTGGCGGCCCAGCCGGCGCTGGCCCGACTATCCCCGGACGGTCCCCTCACGCTGATTCAGGCCACAAAAATGGGGCACGTATTTGTGCTGAACGTGGCTACCGGCGAGCCACTTTTCCCGGTTGAGGAACGACCGGTTCCCGCATCCGACGTGGCCGGCGAACGCCAGGGTGTCCAGTTTACCGAACAGTCCGGGACGCCGTACGGCATGGCGCGCTACGACGTCTATTACCCGGATCTTGTCCTGCCCTGCCACCGCGGGCCCTGGGGGACCTGGGTCGCTGTCGATCTGAAACAGGGTCGGGTACTGTGGGAGATGAGCTACCGGTTCAAGGGCAGGCAGCACGTGGTGCTTACGGCCGGCGGCAGCCAGCCGGAAGGAAAGGTGCCGGGAGACTTTGTGCTGGCTTACGCATTGCCCGAATGAGTTTTTGAAAGGATGAACAGGGTGTTTCGGGCGCGGTTCTGTCGTCGCCACCGGCCGCCCAAAATCTTTTGCTGGTCATTCAAAATCAATGCGCTAAAGTTCTGCTAAGTCAAAGCAGAGTATCCGGAGCTACATGATCAGACCGCTTGCAGCAATCCTCTTACTTGTTTTTTGTTCTAACGCCGCTCTTGCCGTGACGCTGTTTGTCGACCAGGCAAATGGCGATGATATGAATGATGGGCTGACGGAACAGACCGCGGTGCAAACGGTGACCGAGGCGCTGGCCAGAGCCGTTGATGATGACCGTGTGGTCGTCGGGCCGGGCACCTACAGCGCAACCAACGGTGAGGTCCTGCCCTTGAGCTTCGCCGGGTCCATCACCATCCAGGGCGCGGGCAGGTATCGTACATTTTTTGACGGTGAAGGCCAGGCGCAGGTTGTCAGCATTTCCCAGTTGCAGACAGCAACCACCCGGCTGGAATCGCTGGCGATTGTCAACGGCAACTCCGCCATCGGCGCCGGCCTGTTTGTCGGTCAGCCCGGCAACCTGGAACTGGAAGACGTGCACTTCGAGGGCAACGAGGGCAGTATCGGCGGCGCCCTGCACGTGCAGATCAATCAGGATCAGGACCCGGTCGTTGCCGTGGAAAACTGCTCTTTTGTCGACAATTCCGCCGCCATCGGTCCCGGCGTTCATATTCAGCAAAACGGTCTCGGTCAACACAGCGTCACGATCAGCCGCTCGCTGTTTCGGGGGCACAGCAATGATGCCATCGCCGTATCTCAAAATGACGGCGCCAGCGTGCTGTCGGTGCGAAGCACCATTGTTGAAGCGGGTGCCGAAAGCGCCATTTCAGCACCCCAGAGTGTCCTGGAGGTCATCAACAGCACGCTTGTCGGCAGCACAGACCTGGTTTTCGCCGGCAATGGCCTGTCGGTGATCAACAGCATTCTTCTGTCCCGTTCTCAGGACCAAAACAAGAACGCCAAAGGCTCACCCATCGTCCGCGGCAGCGGCGGTACGCTGCGGGACTCGATCGTTTCACCATTGGCGGTGGACGGTCACACGGTGGGCGCCAACGTGCTGGACGTTGATCCGCTGCTGACGCTCGATCAGCGGCTCACCGCTTCGTCGCCGGCCCGGGATCGGGGTGACAACGCGCTGGTGATCAGCGGTGAGCTGGACATCGATGGAGAACCCAGAATTCAGAGTGATGGCAGCGGCGAAGCAACGGTAGACCTGGGCGCCGACGAGGCTGACCCGCAGTTCCGCACGGGGCAGGATGAGTTTGAGCCCAACGATACGCCGTTGACTCCCACCGAATACCCACGATTTTTTGCGTCCGTTGGTCAAACACCCCAGGCGCATACGCTCACGACCGATGACGAAGACTGGCTGTACTGGGAACTGGCCAGCAACACCCCCTGTTCCAGCACCGATTTCCCGTTTCGGGTTACGGTCAGGTCGGGCCTGGGTGATTTTCGTCCGATCATCGAAACCTATCCCGCTGAGCGGGTGGTGGATCCGACCGTTCTCCCAACCCAGATTCTTGGCAGCTGCGATACGCCGACGCCGTCCGGGACGGTCTTCGAATTCCCCATTGAACCCCTGGTTCGCGTTCGCAACTGCCCAAGCAGTCCCCATGTCGGAATTTATGCCTACGAATTTGAACCGGTACCCGATCTGGCTTTCGTCTGCTCGCCGCTGGCGGTTGTACAGGGACAGGTTCTGGAGGCTGGATCAGGAGCGCCCGTGCCGGGCCTGTTCATTCTGTCCAGCGATAACGTGGTAACCGTCAGTCGCCCCGGGGACGCCAGCTATTCCATCGTGGTTCTGGACACCAGCCAAGCCAGTGACGTGGTTGAAGATTTCAGCCTGCAGGTCATCGCGGACAACCTGCTGAGCGGCGGCCAGGTCACCATCGATCGGATTGTCGGTCAGTCAACCGTGATCCAGAACCTGGTCATTAACCGTCAGGTATTTGCCGACGGATTCGAGGACTGAATGAGTTTGACAACCAGGATAGAAAGTCTTTGCAGGCGCCGGATGGATCAATGTATCGCCTGGGTTTGACGGAATCTCCAGGCGCATAAGGAGCAACGCGACCGGGTTTACTGGATGCCGGGCTGTTCCAGCTGCCTGCGCACCAAGGAGTTTCTGATCGAGCACGGTATCGAGTTTGATTCGATCAACGCCATCGACAGATTCAAAAACCCAGGCCATTATCACTCCAAGTCCCGGCGCGCAGCCCAAAGCAGGCTAATATAACGCTCAACTATTTCTTCCTTCATGGAGAGTCCAGTGAATTTCAAGCTGTCTGCTCAACAACGATATAGGTTTCTGACAGCCGTTGCTTTCAGCGCCGTTTTAGCTGGGTGTTCAGCAGTCGTTCCGGTAGACGATTGCCGCTCTGAGAGCTTAGCGGTGGATCAAATGTCGTTCACCTTGCGACACGCCGACGGACGACCTTCGAAGCTGAGCATGTGGTACCCAAGCAACACCGGAACCTATCAACGGGTACTGTTTTTTCACGGTTCCCGTTTGCCACCGGAACGTTACAACAGGTTACTGACTGATTTGGCCTCCACCGGCTTGATAATAATCTCGCCGATGCATATCGACTCGGAAACTATTGAGTACGAAAAGCCGCCAGGCATCGGTGAAATATGGACGACCCGCAAACAGGATGCCCTGGCCCTTCTGGATCCTCAGGTAGGGAGTGATGAACTGCCTGATGGAGTGCGGGTGTCGGACCAAGCGGTTATTGTTGCCGGCCATTCTTTCGGCGCATTCACAGCCCAGGCGTTGGTGGGAGCCCTGGCTATTGGCGATGAACCCTTGTCCCACAAATTTCCTATTGCCGCCGTGGTAGCGCTATCACCACCTGGCCCCCTGCCTAATTTTATCGGTGAACAAGCCTGGGACCGTTTGCGCATCGCCCAGCTGGTGACAACCGGCACCGCCGACGTAACACCGGGTTTTAGCGACGACTGGAAGCTACATGCTGCTTCTCATCACCGCGCCCTCGCCGGTGATCAATGGCTGTGGGTGGGTAACGATGTGGATCATTATTTTGGAAGGATTATGGGCCGACTGGATCGACCTCAGTCGCCCCAGGTTGCCCAGTATAAGGATCTGCTGTTGACGATCACCTCGTTCCTGCACCAATACGTACCCATGGCGACCGAACAATGTGCCAGACCCCTGGTACAGGGTCAGTCGAAAGTTGCCACCATTAGCCGTCGCTAAGGTTGTTGAGTTGAAAATTCCAGCCCACCATCAAACACTGCCCGCCGGGCAATTCCTGTAACCATGGCGATTTATGGGCTCTATTCAGGGACCGATGGCCAATCGCATCTGGCAGTCATCGAAATTCTGGGCAACGGCCCGCCTCTGGATGCTCCATTGCCGTGTTCCGGTTGGCGACCCTTTCAGTGCAAGCCGGGGCATGTGCAAGCCGCCCATCCGACGCCGGTTATTGGCATGACTGTCATACTGTCTGGCTTCTCGGTTAGCCTTGGCTCAGGCCCATCACGCCGTTGGTGACGTTTCTTAAGCCAGACGCCTGGCCCAGCAGGTGATAGATCATCCACCCACCGAACCCTCATGGACAGCCGACCAGGCCATCGCCGGGGCCAGGGGCATTGTTGCCACACTTAGCGACCCTGAGCCCTAGCAGGACCCCGTTGGTTCATCACTACCTGTGAAGTTCGTGGAAGGACTGTCAGTTGCGGTATGTCGCAGTAGGCCGATCAAGTCCGCCAATGGGATCGGCAGCGATTTCAGGGGCTATGCTGGCCAATTCCTTTCGCCAGTCTTCGGGCATTTGCTCATATCGCTCAAACTTCTGACCCACACTACGCAACGTTTGTGTGCCGGCGCCTTCGGGCATTTTGAGCCAGCGCGCGTAGTCGGTCACGTCGCCCCCGTAGGCTCGAGCATTGGCAAACCCAAGGGATGCATTGACTGCTTCGGCAAACGGACTGGTGATGATGCTCATATCGTTCAACACGCGATCTGGCTTGCCGGGAGTATGAGCCACTGCGCTTGAATGAGTCTGAAAACTGACCTCATCGCCCATCTGGTAAAACACTTCGGGTATGTGATTCAGCGTGATGCTGGTGCCCCCAATATCTTCCGGTAGCTGCAGGGTATTGCTGGCATCGTAATGAATTGCCAGGGGACCAACAGGGGCAAAGGGCAAATCGATCATTTGGTCGGTGATGGGATTGTAAATCTGTTCTGAACGCGTTCCACCGTCCAGCGCGGCGCGAAACCCCAGCTCAAATTGTTTAACGTCCATGCTGCCGTCGTCATTGGGGCTCACCTTCATGAACGCGCCGTAGTTCAGCTCGCACAAGGGGATCAGGTTAGCTCCCTGCTGGGCATAGTTACGGCCCCGAAAAAACCAAAAAACCAGCCCGGCATCACTGCGCATGCGCATCCGCCTGATCATCCCCAATCGACTGGCTCTATCGGTGGGCAATCTGCCCTCACGGGCTAATCCTGCTGGCGCGCCCGGCGTTGCCGCAATTGCCGGTGACTGAGCACAGCCTGATGTGGCTAACAGGGCTGCCCCACCCAGCATCAACGTTCGTCGGCTCAGCAAAAAATTCTCGTCATTCGAATCAAACATAATTATCTGCCTGTAGATATTGGGATGGAATCGTTTCGCAACATGACCATTTTAGAGGCGTCATGTTTCCTCAAAAAACTCAAGATGGGCTCCTGCAGGCGCTCGAATCGCAAACAGTCGAGTTTCGCCATAGGGCTCGATGGTCATACGAACCACAGGCTGTACAAGTTTCACACCAGCCGCAGTGATTTTTTCCAGATAGCCATCCAGGTTTTTGACCGGGAAACGCAACGCGCTGACACCTCGGTTTCTTACTTTCGCTAATTCACCATAGTGCTCGCCGCTGAGACCTCGCAGCGCGCAGGTCTCCACTGACCACGCCATCTTCCCCTCAGGATGATAAATACGCACGTCGGCCGGGGTCTTCATTGCAACGTTGTACGGCAGACCAAAAATATTTTCCCCGGGGGCTTTCCAGGTAATTTCCGTTTTTAAGAAACGATCAAAGCCCATCATGTTGCGATAAAAATGATCATGAGACTCCAGTTCATCTTCGTCAACCAGCTGAGTAGAATTAAACGCGTTGGACGCCTGGTCGAAACCGGCGTCAGAACCCAGTGGCGGATCCACACGCTGGATCAGGGCAAGACACACTCGGTCAGCGCCAAACATTTCGCAGTGTTTGACCACAAAAGGCCCCATGGCGTACTCAAATGGGACGTGTACACCTGTCCAGCCCAGAGACTCCAGCCGGGCGTAAACCTGATCGATATCTCGCACTCGTATATCCAGGTCATAAATGCCCCCGCTTCCCAGGGTTTGCCGGCCGGCCGGATCAGCTCACTATCAGCACCCTGAATGCGCACGACCCGCACCAGGCCAAATCGCAATCCGCCGGCCCCATCAACGCCTCGTCAATGGCGCTTGCCTGGGGCACCTGCCAAAATCCTGCTTGTTGTTCGCAGGCTTTGCCCTCGGTGTTTAACGGTATAGAACAGCGCTTGTTGCAAATGCTCAATAAGCGTGTCGAATTGACTGCTTTGGATTATTGCTTCGCGATAGCCGCCTACGCCGAAGTTCTTTGCAAAACTCAATTCATTATTTACCTGATGGCTTGTCCCTGACAGCAAACTGCCACACTGGTCGAATCAATACCCGGCTAGAGCTATGGCGTGTCAACAATATTCCGATATTGATATTTCAATGCGCACTTTCACTGTTACGACGCGCCCTTGCCGAGGCCCGCACAGCGCCCGCTAAGGCGTAGGCCGACGCGCTTTCATGTAGTCGGCAAAATCATTGCGAAACTCAGTCCACGAATCTGTCTCCAGCATTTCCGGCGTTTGCTTTTTTACCGCGGCCTGGAGAAATTTCGGCAGACTGTCAAATCCGCCCATCAGTTTGTTGCCGTAGGCCTGACCAAAGGTTCTGCCCTCGACGCCGCCCATTCCCAGCCAGGGGTGAAAGCTCACCAGATTTTGAAATTGATGGGATGAGGGAACACTGTGCCGGTTTGGATCTGCTACATGCTCCAGCAGCGCGCTTTTGGCGGAAAACGAGTCCCAAAAATAGGTAGGCCCCGAAGACTCTTTGGGCCATTTATCGGCGGTAAAGGGGTTGGGAAAATTAAATGACGACTGAGACGGTAGATAAACCTGTTCACCAATAATATGAATACCCATGCCTTTGGGCTTCACCGTGGCCTCAGCCCCGGTCTCCAGTCCGTCCGGCCCCAGCACCCCTTTAATCGGCCCACTCAAAAATGGCCAGACCTCTCGTTTCTCGCCGGTCACGGGGTTTTCCCAAACATCCAGCACTTGCTCAGTGTTAAATCCGGTGTAGATCCCGGATTCGTAGTGGCTCATTGAGTACTGGGTTTCCGAAATAGGCGCCCACCGGGTCACGGTGTAATTCCACAGCGTCATGAACGGCTGAACATTGCCATCATTCAGGTATCCATAAATATGCAGCTGGGACAGACCCTGGGTGGTGGTGGCCTGAGTACTGCCAGAAATTTTCGCGCGTATTCTGGCCCTCACCACCGGGTCTTCCAGATCTAATTTATGGGCGCTACTGCTGGCGCCGACAGCCAGCGGCGCGACACCCGCACCCAGCATTCCCAGCGCGGCACTCTGCATTGCAGCACGGCGGGATATTTTTGAATTTGCCATGATATTCTCCTTCTCAAAGACCCAACAGCAACCACACAGGACCCTGCATGCCTGCACTAAAAACCACCTTAATCGCGGTGATTGTAGCCTTGTTGGCGATTGTCGTGACGGTTGTCGGCCTGGACTGGCGGCTGTGGCACCGCTATTTAACCCAACCTGACGATATTACCGATCCCGCCAATGCCCTATGGTTTTCTCCTCGGGCGGCGCTTGCTGACGGCAACGGCAGCAAGCTTGTGGTTCGCGATGAACCAGACCGGACCTTGCCGGCGGATGCACTGGAAGGTGCCTGGCAGTACGCGCAGTCCATGGGCACCGATGCGTTGATCATTGCCCGCGACGGCGTCATTGAACTGGAGCGTTATGGTCCAGGAATTGATCAGGCGACGTTGTTTCAATCCCAGTCACTTCACAAAGGGCTCACCGCCATGGCGCTGGGCGCCGCGATTCACAATGGCGCTATCGCGTCAGCCGATGTAGCGGCATCAAGCTTGCTTCCAGAATGGTTAGATTCCCCCGCCGCAAGCCGGGCAACGCTGGCCCAGTTGGCGCATATGCAAGCGGGGCTTGAGCGACCTCGATATGCGAATCACCCGTTTTCCAAAAGCCTGCAAATGTTTTTGTCCGGCAACGTGAGCAAGCGAGCCCTGTCCACGCCCTTTGTCGCTGAACCCGGGGACACCTTTATCTGGTCCAACGCCAGCACCCAGGCTCTGTCCATTGCGATCGAACGAGCCGTTGGGATTCCCTGGCATCAGTTCATCAGCCAAAACTTGTGGGTTCCTATGGGCGGGGGAGAAGCATACGTGCAGTTAGATAGCCCGGAGGGCACCGCCTACAGTTTTTGCTGTTTGATCAGCAACGCCCGCAATTGGTTTCGGGTGGGTCAACTGCTGCTGGACGACGGCATCGCGGGCGACCAACGCCTGCTGCCGGAGCACTGGGTGTCGAAGATGACCACCGGCAGCAGCACAAACCCCAACTACGGCATGCAGCTTTGGCTCAACGAGCCCGCAAAACCCAGCATCTTGCGCAATGGCCTGCCAAAAATTGAGATCCCCCGGGGTCAAGTCCTGGCGGCCACTGACGCGTTTTATATTGAAGGCCACTTCGCACAGCGAATCCACGTTGTGCCCTCTGCTGGGTTGGTGGTTGTTCGCCTGGGTGACGACCGGCGAGACTGGAACGATGCCAGTCTCATGAATGGTCTCATTGACGCGGTTCAGATGGAAAATGCGTCCACTCCCCTGCCTCCCGCCACGCCGCCTGCAACCGATTTTGATGACCAGACGCCGGCGCCTGGTCCTGACTATAGCAACCCGAGACATTGGGCCGCCTATCCTTCCGAGGGAGACCCTCCGACCCATGCATTTTATGTCTACCCAACCACCTATCCGGGGCCGACCTGGAATTCCGATCTTGACAACCGGGAAACACGGCTGGGCGCGGACGCGGTGGTTCGGGGTCAAGCCAGCGTACTTAACGATTGCTGTTCAGTCTATGCGCCGTACTACCGTCAGGCAGCCTCCGCAGCGGTCATGGATTGGAACAACGGAGCCAAGGCCTACGACTTTGCTTATCGCGACGTGCTGCTGGCCTTTGAGCGCTTCCGCCAAGTCACCAACGGCGAGCCCTTTCTGCTAATGGGACATAGCCAGGGCGCTTTTCATCTGCAGCGCTTGATTACCGAGGAAATTATTCCCCGGGGTCTGTCAGAGCAACTCATCGCCGCTTACATTATCGGCATTTCTCTGCCTCAGGGTTTGATCGATGCCCAATGGGATCCACTGTCAGTTTGTGCTTCACCCGATCAGACTGGCTGCATCATGACCTGGGTCACCTTCGGTCCCGGCGCCGACGTCGATGCCTACCAACGACGCCTTGCCCAAAGGTATCCCCAGTACGCTGACGATAGCGGCGGCATTGAATTGACCTGCGCTAATCCGCTATCCGGTTCATCGGCAGCTGCAGACCCGGCAACCAACCTGGGCGCGGTGCCGCCGCCAGTACCCGGTGCTTATCTTTCTGCCCCGACGCCAAAGCTGGTTGGCGCAAGCTGCGACCAAGGTATCTTGAGGCTGACCAGCACGCCGGGGAAACCTTACGCGAACCTGATATTTCCGGGGGAAAACTACCACTTCTACGACGTGGCCCTGTTTTACGAAAACGTGCGTCAAGATGCGGCAACCCGCGCTGCCGCCATGCAAAATAATCCTGGTTGAGACGCAAAAAAAACGCCCCGATAAATGGGGCGTTTTCGATAGCGGCTCACAAGCCGATGGGCTTTTAACAAACCTTAGAAGGTGTACCCAATCTGTGCACCGTAGGTTCGCAGGGTCGGCAGGCCCACGTTGAGATACCGAAACGGGCCGGTGAGCTGGAAGAACGGATCCAGGATCACGTTTTGGGCCGGCGAGATGTAGTCGTCGTTGTCAAAGGCGTTAATCACGAACACTTCAACCTTCCAGGGACCTCGGGTCACCCCTCCGCGAAGGTTGACCTGGGTTCGGTCATCAATCCAGGTCAGGTTTGCCGCATCAACAAACTGCTTTGACTTATAGGAAATGTCGGCGCGAGCAAATAGCTCCGCATCCGCAAAGCTGGCTAATGCGGTGTCGTACTGGATACCCAGGTTGGCCGAAGTTCTGGAAGATAGCGGCAGCTGATTGCCTCTGAAATCATCCCCCTCAAGGCCAGTGGTGAGAGTAATCTGAGGATCAATGAAGTTGCGAATGTCGCTGTCGTTCAGTGCTGCGGCGAAATTCACCGTCAGGTTGTCACCCACGCTTGCCAGAACGTCGAGTTCAATACCACTGACTTTCACCTTACCCGAGTTAACTGAACCTGCAAGGGCTTGCGGCGCGCCGGTTCCTACAGGCGGCGGATCGTCGTTGAAGAAGGCCGAACGCTGGTTGATCTGGTCGTCCCAGTCCGCGGTGTAAAAGGTCAAGGCGCCCTGAATCCTGCCGTCAAGCAATGTGCCCTTAAGACCCACTTCAAAGTTGGTCAACTGCTCAGGCTGAACGATAACGCCCAGGCCGATGGACTCTGCCGCAGCCGCCGCAGCCGGTGACCCACCAAGGAAGTTGGTGTTGAAGGAATTCAACCCAACGTTGACGCCCTCGGACCAGGATCCGTAAACCATCAGGTCGTCATTAATGTCGTACTGAGCGATAACCCGGGGCAGGAACTCGGTGAACTTGTTGGAGAAAAATTCGCTGTAAGCCGGCACGTCCCCAGCGGGAAGACCAAAACTGTTGTTTTCCGGCAGTGAAAACGGCCCGCGACTGAAGGCAAACACCTCGTCTTCCTGGTAGCGACCCTCAGCACTGACCGTCAAGCGATCGGTAAAGTTGTAGTTCAAACCGAAGAATATACCCGTGGTGTCGGCTTCGGCTGGCGCGACGGCGGACAACGGGTTACGCGGTGCGCCAAAAACCGTCTCGGCGAACACGCTTACCAGAGACCCGCGGGACTCAGAATTCAGGTAGCTAACCCCGAACACCCCGGTAAACTTCCCGCCGTTGTCGTAGTCCAGACGAAACTCCTGGGAAAAATCTTCGTTATCCCGTTCAACCAGGAACGGAAAGGTCCAGCCGCCCAACAGGGACACGCTGTTGAAGTTATCCAGATCGTCAAGCTCGCTGATGTATTCGTCGTTGTAGCCGGTCAGTGAGGTCAGCGTAAAGCCACTGTCTCCAAACTCGTAATCCATGGTCAGGTGATAATGCAGGTATCCACCTTCCAAACCGTAACCATTGGGCCCGTCCCCCGGCGACACCACGCGGCCTACGCCGTTGGCCAACGCCGCGGTGATCTCCGGCGTTACCCGAGTGTTGGCGCCGGGGCTGAACCCTGCCGGTTGACCTGGAGCCGCGCCACAGATATAAGGCAGACCGCTGGGCAGGATGCAGTTCGACAAACTGGGAATTAACACGGTGCCATCACTGTTGCCGCTGTTAAACGGCACGTTGGGGAAACCCCCGTTGTTTCTCAACTCATAGGCGGACAGCATGCCCTCGGCGCTGGGTCCGTCAGAGTTCCATGATCCCATGGCAAAAAACTTAATGGAAAACTGATCGGTGGGTTGGGCATCGAGATACAGACTCAGGGCGGTGGTCTCCTGGTCTCCAAGCGTGCCGCCGTCCTCAGACTGGTTGTCCCAGGTGCCGTCTCTGGACCATTGACGGGCGGTCACACGAAAACCCGCCTTGTCGGAAAAAAGTCGGCCTTCAATAGAGCCTTTGGCATCGAAGTTACTGTATGAGCCGGCCATTACGCTAACATTGCCACCCAGCTCTCGTGCAGGCAGTTTGTTCACCACGTTAACGGCGCCAGCAAAGCTGTTGCGGCCGAAGTAGGCCGATTGTGGCCCACGCAGAATTTCGATACGGGCCGGGTCAAGAACGTTACTGATTGCCGTGGCTGAACTGACCGGCACGCCGTCAATGAAGGTTGCCGTTAGCGTGGAAGCGGTAGTGGATGGAGTAAATCCACGCAGCGTAATCTGCTGGAATGAGCGATCGTTCCGGCCGGAGTTGACGTTGCTGATATTCATGCCTGCGGTGCCGGCTGCAACATCCTGCAGCGATACCATGCCGCGCACCTCAATATCCTCGGCAGAGAACGCGGTTACAGAAATGGGTACGTCAAGAACGCTCTCCCCGCGTTTTCTTGCCGTAACGACGATCTCCTCCAGCGAACTGCCGGGGTCTTGCGCCATTGCCAATTGCGGTACAACAGGCAGGCCGACCAGTGCGCCGCTAATACTTAACACGATTTTTTTCAGCAACATAGTGACACCCTCAGTTGTGTGATTAGGTGCGACCGCCTCCCAGAACTACGACCGCTCAAGCCCCTTGAGGCTACCATAGGCAAAACTGGGAATTGCCCACGAACTCCCACCTTTCAGCATGGAATTCCAACTATGGAATTATTGATCGGCCTATTGATGGCGAGCCATCGCCCCTTTAACGTAGGCTGCCAAATCCATGAACACCTCCTCTGAAATTCGACGCAACTGGCGAATTGTCGCTGCCGCTTTTGTTGGCGTAGCCTGTGGCGCGGCACCCATTCCCTATACCCTGATGGGTCAACTAATCGGGCCAATGCACGACGAACTGGGCTGGTCGGTAGGGAACATCAGTTTCGGTGTCACGCTATTTGGCCTGTCGGCGGCGTTAATGGCACCACTGATCGGGTCCCTGGCCGATCGCGTGGGCATTCGCAAGGTGGCGATAGGATCACTACTTGCCTTCGGATTTGGCTTCACCTTACTCGGCCTGGTCCCAGCGTTTGTCTACGCATGGTGGATAGGATGGGCCCTGGTTGGGCTGGTTGCCATTGGTTCCGGATCCCTGACCTGGGCGCGGGGCATCAGCCTGTGGTTTTACAAACAGCGTGGCCTGGCACTGGGGATAGCGCTGATAGGCACCAGTCTTACCGGCGTTGCCGTGCCCCTGCTAGCCGGCGCCGCGATTGACAGCTGGGGCTGGCGTAGCGCCTTTCCTCTTCTGGCCTTGTTGCCACTGGCCATTGCCCTGCCCGTGGTTTGGCTGTGGTTTCGCGAACCCACGGCACGGGAACGCCCAGCACAAATCAGTGGTGCCGGAGGTTTGACCGGCATCAGCCGCAGCCAGGCCGTTCGAAACTATCGTTTTTGGGTCCTTTTCGCCTCCATACTGATGGTGGCGTTGGCTTACGGGGGCATCAATGTTCACCTGCAACAGATGCTGGAGCTGAAAGGGTTTGACAAGAACGTCGCCCGGGGGGTGGTCAGCACCCTGGCATTGGCAATTTTGATTGGGCGACTGACTACCGGATTTCTTCTCGACAAGATCTGGGCGCCCCTGGTCGCGTTGCCCATACTTTGCGCCCCAGCCATCGCCTGCGTGGTGCTGGGCGCAGACTCGCTGAGCTTGCCGCTGGCCTATCTGGCAACCGTGGTTGTTGGCCTGGCCGCTGGTGCCGAGACGGACCTGATTGCCTTCCTGATCGGGCGCTATTTTGGGATGGCCCATTACGGCAGGATCTACGGTTTGCTGTTTGTACCCTTTGGCATCGCGGCAGGATTTTCCCCGGCGCTGTATGGATGGAGCAGAGACGCCACAGGCGATTACTCGCTGGCGCTCAATGTCGCCACCGGGCTGTTTATTCTCGGCGCTGCTGTGTTGCTTTTGCTGGGGCGATACCCCACCTTTTCGTCGCCAACGGGCAATCAGCCCCAGGAGTCTGGCTAGCAGCCGCTTACGGCGGCGGCGCGCACACGATCAAGCAGTGACATCAGCCGCAGACCCTGGTCATGGGTGACGCTGCGATTCGCTTCGCCTCGGGTTGCTGCTACAAATTCTTGCAGCTGTCTGGTGAACAGTGGACCCATATCTTTCCTGCCCATCTGGTGAACGCTCTCATCGAGTTTTGCTCGGCCCATGACCCGCTCACCGTTAATCCATAGCTCATCACCATTTTCGATGCGCAGCAGCGCGTGTTCAAAATGCAGAGTCTTTCGGTCCACCACAAATGACTGGTTGTAGGACACATGGACCGACGCCAGGCAACTATCGGGATATCGCAACAAAATCATCGCCTCGTCTTCACCCTGCCAGTCGGACTGAAAACGTCCGGCTTCGCAGTGCACCGTTTGAGCATCGCTACCAACCACCAGTTGCACAAAATCCAGCGCATGGGGGGCGAACAAAGACAAAATAAGACCCTGCTCCGGGGTCAGCGTTCGCCACCAGGGCGCCTGGGGGCCTTTCCAATGCACACACATGGAAACCTCCACAGCGCGAAGCTTGCCAAAGTCCTGCCGGTGATCCTGCAGGTAGCGCACCGCGTCGGAATGCCGAAGCGTCTGCCCAATTGCCAATACGCGGCCTGAGGTGTCGGCGGCCTGAGCCATGCGAGCGGCGTCCGCCGCGTTTTCCGCCATGGGTTTTTCCAGCAGCACGTTTTTTCCGGCGTCTAAAGCCCTAAGGGTATGGTCGGCATGGCAGCCATTGGGGCTAGAGACAATGACGGCATCAACATCACGGTGATTCAAAAGCCCTCCCAAACTTTCCTCTACCCGGACCCCGGGGCTTTTCTGGGCTAACGCTGTCGCCCGGGATTGGTCGGGATCAAACACCGCCACCAATCGGGTTTGTTCAGGCAGTGACCTGATAGCGCTAACGTGAGCGTTGGCTATTCTGCCGCAGCCAATTACACCGATACCGATGCTTGGACGGGTCATGTCAGTTTGCGCCAGTTCGAGACAGCAGGGTGGGTAACTAGAGCGAAAAAAGCCCGTGAGCGTTAGTCGACAGCAGCTTTTGCTGTACGGCCTCGCTCACGTCACCGCGTTGGGCTAACTGCTCGCGATAGTAAACGGTATCGGCAATGTCGCCAGGGTGGCCAAAGTCACTGCCCGCCATCAGCCGATCTTCGCCGGTATAGCCCATGATATGAGGAAGGTCCTCGTGCATTTCGCAGGTGATAAAAAAATTGTGCTTTTCCAGCGTTTCCTGGACCAGGTCTCGAAGGTCTGCTGGCGTGAGGCGAACATGCAGCGCGGTTTGTGTCGCGGCCGCCAGCCAGGTGCAGCCCGACTCAAAAAAGCCAAACCGCAGCTCTGGAAACTTTTTTGCGATTGGACTGTTTAGCAGCACGGAGTACGCAAGATAGTTAGGGCAGTCGGAAATGAAGCGATTGAAACCAGCATCCTCGCGGCCCTCGATTGCCTCCAAAGCAGGGCTACCGTGGCCAATATGAACACAAATCGGCATATCCAACGCCAAGGCCTGTTGGTAGACCGGCTCATAATCTGGATGGTCCAGATACTTGTCACCTTCAACACCCCGAAACAGAACCCCAACGGCTCCCTGGTCCCTGGCCGCTTTCATATCCAGCGCGGTCTGGGCTGGATTTTTCAGCGAGGGCACGTAGATCCAGCGCAGCCGCCCTTCCGATTCACCGCAGCGAGCCGCAATCCAGCGGTTGTAGGCCCGGGTCAACGCCAGTTCAGCCTGGGGGCGATGAATTCGAATGTTTAAAAACAGGCTGGAAAAAATGACTTGCGTATCGACTTTCTGCGCGTCCATGCTTTGCAGGCGCGCCGGGACATCATCTAGAGTGATGGCCCCAGCGGTAAACTCGCCGTTGGAAAACTGAGCGATAAAGTCAGCATCGTGCTTGCCATAAAGCTGGTTATCGATGACCCAGAAATCTTTCGTCTTTTTGCTGGCAAAATGGGCTTTGATAGCCGCGCCAGACGCCTTGGTCAAAATACTGGGCAGGAACTGTTTGTCGTCTGCTGCCAGAAAATCCCAAACCGAATGCGGCTCAACAACGTGGGTATCTACATCAACGACTGTCATCGATTTTTCCCCCTGGAACATGATGGAAACCATGATGGACCAGATTGAAGCCGGGTGAAACTACTAGGCCATCTGTTCAAAATCCTAGCCCACTATTGGAATATCACTCCCGCTCCCCTTGGCCCACCGGGCCTCGAGGATTACACTGCTAACGACGCGACTAAGAGCAAACCCAGTGATTTTTTTTCAGTCCAACTAAAACCGTCGTCGGAGGCCCACATCGATGAGCGAGCGTTCAAGATCCGTAGGACGGGTTATTGCAGTACTGGATCAGCTCAGTGCATCGCCCAGGCCGCTGTCCAATTTGGAACTGGCCCTAGCGACCGACGTTCCACAGTCGAGCATGCATCGTCTACTGCAGAAACTGACCGATTTGGGATATATCGATTGCGAACAGGGCACCGCTTGTTATTCCGTATCCCCCAGACTCAGCGAATTGGGCTCAAGACTGGCAAACGTGGGGGGCTACTCACGGGCGCTGACAACACTAATGAGCAACATACGTGCGCAAACCGGCTTTACTGTCAGCGTCTGGGTGCCAAGCGGTGCCCATGTGCGGATCTCCGCGGTTTTGGTAGGCGTTTTAAGAGGACCCAGATCCCGATTACCTGGGGAAATGGCAGAACCATTTTCAACCCCGGGGTTGGCCATTGCGACTCATTATACCGATGATGAGGTGCGCAAGCTTGCCGCGATTGCTCGTCGTCGACGGGTCCCCCTGGGCCGTAGCTTCAAACACATTTCACAAGTCAAAAAGGGGATTGAAAGTGTCAGGAAAAGTGGCTTTGGCATTGGTTACAACATGCTGGGTGATGGCTGGGGCATGCTGGCTTGGCCAATCCCTATTAGTCGGTCACCTTTGCGCCCGGGATGTTTGGCCGTGGGCGCACCCGTCGCCCAGTTAAGAACACAGCAAGATAAGTTAGTGACCTATGTCAACGACCTTTTGGAGACCTACGTGGACAAGCTCAGCCGTGATGAGAGCCGGGGATCGGCCAACTCGTCTTTGGCCCAATAGTGATGGCCTACGCCATACTGATCACCCATGAATTCAGCTAAGCCACCCACTTTTAAGTGGGCCCGATCACTCAAATTCCTGCACTGGCTGATTGCCGCGGCCATCGCCGTTGCGGCACCCGCGGGTTACGTCATGAGCACGACCTTTGCCGCCTCGTTTAGGGATCCACTGATCGGCGATCTGCACACCTTATCGGCCCAGATTCATCATACCCTGGGTTTTCTTTTGATCCTGGCGACCCTGTTGTATGTGGCCGTTCGAGTGCGGAAAAGCCGTCCGCCCTACCCTTCGGCGCCGCGCTGGCAAACGGCGCTGACTATCCTCACTCACACAGCGCTGGTGTTTCTGCTGGTAGCCATACCCTGGTCGGGATGGACTGCACTATCGTCTCTGGCTGACACACCCGCCTACGGACAGACTCACATTTGGTTGTTCGGAACCGACCAGTTGATGCCGCGAATCTGGCCCGCACTACCACCAGAAGATCCTACCGGTTACTCCCGCTTCGCGACCTGGCATCGACGCCTGCTTTGGGCAGGTGGGGCTTTTCTGTCTTTACACCTGCTTGCTGTACTCTGGCACCATTGGGTTAAGCGGGACAACGTGCTGCGACGCCTATGGCCGCTGGCGCATCGTGATGAGTCAGCTGACTCAAAGCAGCGTCAGTCCGCCAGCCCGCCAACCCACAAGCCGGCTCAGTAAATGATTACCGGGCGCTGGAACCCAAAACGTTTTCCAAAAACTGCTCAGTGGCCTGCCCCACATCTTCCGGCGCTTCCATGGGCGGATAGTGACTGACATCATCAAGCTCGCGGATTTCCACCCGGGCTGAGGTTAGGCGTTCAGCCAGCAACTGCA
This sequence comes from uncultured Gammaproteobacteria bacterium, assembly GCA_964351665.1. Taxonomy (GTDB): domain Bacteria; phylum Pseudomonadota; class Gammaproteobacteria; order Xanthomonadales; family SZUA-38; genus JANQOZ01. The sequence goes on from CAYGPO010000052.1 coordinate 17,692, forward strand.
GCGTTGCCGGCGGCAAAACCGGGTCGTGCATTCCCCAAATTAACAGAGTCGGTGCGGTTACCGCAGACAGCAATCGCTGCACCTCGCTATCGTCGCGCATGATGGCCGTCATCGAGCTAAATTCCATCATGCCCGGCCGACGGTTCAGGTCATAATATTGGGTGACCAACTCGTCGGTGACGCGATCCTTGCGCCAGTAGTTGGAATCGAGAAAGTCCCGCCAACAGGCTTTTGGCCAAGGCCGTCCGCTCTTCAGACAAACGCTCAATGACCAACGTAAGTGAATGGGCAGACGGGCAAAAGCCGCCGCGTTATCCACCGGCGCTGACGGCGGTATGTTGGATAACACCAGCGCATTCACCCGCTGAGGGTACGCCGCCGCAAATCGATAGGCGATGATGCCGCCGCTTGAGGTGGCCAACAACGCGGCGCTGCCAACGCCCAGCTTGTCGAGCACCGCGGCCAGGAAATCTTCTGAGGTCATGGAAAAGTCGCTGGGTACCGGACCCGAAAGCCCGGTGGGCGGCTGATCGTAACGAACCAATCGATAGCGGGACTTAAGTTGGTCCACCATCGCATCAAACATTCGCATACTGCCGAAGGATCCATGCAGAAGCACCAGAACCGGACCGCTGCCTTCGTCCTTAAAGTTGACCATGACCCCGGCCACCTCAGTCTGCGTTGAGCCGTTACTTTGCCGTTGCCAGACATCTTCGAAACTCGTCATGGGCACGCTGCGGCGATCGGTGATGAAAACTCCGGCCCCGATGGCCACGCCGAAAGCCACTGCAGCAATCCCCCATCCCAGTAGTTTTTTCATTGGCATGTGTTCTCTGGCAGCCTATTCGGTGATGGTCTCGCGTCGGGATTCCAGCAAATCTTCGGCACCAAGCTGATAGCCCGCGATGGCCAAAGCGGCGCATCCCATGCAGGCCGCGGGCACCAGCGCGAATCCTACATAGATAGCCATCAACGCCGAGTCGGACTGGACCTGCTGGCCGCCTGAGGTGGACTCCACGTAGCCCATGGCGCTCATCAGCAGCCCCAGCCCAGCGATGCCCGCAGCCGCTGACAGTTTGTCAATGAGGCTGGTGAACCCAGCGTAGGCGCCCTCTCGACGCAGGCCGGTTCGGATGTAGTCGTAACGAATAGCATCCGACAGCATGGAATAGGCAAACAGAATCAATCCCGCTGAGGCGATCCCGGTAAGCACCGCGCGAGCCACCAGCAAGCCAAAGGGCTCGGTTTGATTAACAAAAAACCAGCTCAGGTGCATCAATCCAAAGCCCAGCATGGCAGCCATATAGCAGGCTTTCTTGCCCACGATTTTGCCGATCTTTAGCCACAACGGCATGGAAACCACCACGCCGACGGTGGCGAACAGATAGTAATTACCCAGCCAGGCGTCGGTGTCTTTCAGGATGTACCGGGTAAAATAGGCGTTGGTAATGCCGGTGGTGGCGGTGCCAATCAGGATAAATACGTGCGCGATGGCCAGTAATCTGAAAGGCCTGTTTTGCCAAGCCAGCTTCATCTGCTGCGGCAGGTTAACAAACCGCATGCCCTGGGGTTTTCCAGGGGCCACCGTTTGAGCGGCGTTACGCAAAAACCAAACGGCCCCAAGCCCTGATGCCAGCACAATGCCAGCCACCACTGCCGACACCTGCATATGACCCGCCCGGGTAGCCCCCCAATAGGCCAGCAGCCAGCCCGGTAGCGTTGAGCCTGCCAGGGTTCCCAGAGTATTGCCGATGACCCGAAACGACATCAGTGTCGACCGTTCGTTGAAATCGTCAGTAACCTCTACCACCATTGCCAGGCCGGGAATGGTCAGCGCCGTATAGGCCGTCGCGTGAAGCATCAGAGCCAGGCCCAACAAAAAAACCAACACCGTCGTGGAAACGCCCGCCGGAACAGCGAAAAGGAACAGAACTGCCACCGGCATGATTAAGCTGCCGCCCAGCAAAAACGGCAGACGCCGACCCATTTTTGACTGGGTCTGGTCGCTCATGGCGCCAATTAACGGATCGGTAAAACCGTCGTAAATTTTCATCGCGGCAAACAGCATACCCACGGTGGCTGCAGCCAGCCCTAAATTGTCCGTGAAGTAGCGAAAAGCCAGCAACATCACCACATTCATACCCGCGGCATGAGCCAACGAGGCTAACGTGAATCCGGTGCGAAGCGAAACAGGTTTAGCTGTACCGGGTGAAACAGCCAAAAGCGTCTCTCTGAATTAGCGCCAAAAAAGGCCGGAGCTGCAGCATATCAATTTGCTGAACCATTGGGTTTGGCAAAAATACCAATAGTGGCATCGCTACCGGTTCCGAACACCCGCTGACGGCAATTAAACCGTCGCGTTCTGCATAAAACGCCCTACACGGCGGTCAGGGATCGAGCAAGTTACTCGGCCAACCAGAAAACTGCCGCCGGATCTCAGGCCATTGGGATGAATCAAATGTCACTCCGGCTACCCTCAGGGGGTCCGAACCTGTGATAGCCGTTGAGTGACCCGCGCCATGGGTATCAATGACCAACAGCGCATCTCCCGCTATCAGCGCCACATGCTGCAGCGTGCCGCCTCCCACTCCAATTTCCATACATCCGCCCAGCATCATGGTCATGCCGCTCACTGGCGTGGGGTGGCGCTCCTGACTATGTCCTGGGGGACACTGAAACGGCCGCCAGCCGGTGCAAGGCAGCGGCTGATCCAGCGGCGGACCATTGCCAACAATTTCAAGCACCACCAAATGAGATTCGCCATCATCACCAGAATATAATCCGTAAATTGCCATCTATACCTCTAAAGGTTCTGAGCCAGTTCGATCACCACCCGCTCTGCCGACTCCAGCGCGGCCTCCATGCCACGATTGACGGTATCTGTATGCTCGCCGCAGAAATGAACTCTGTTCTGGGATTGCCCCAGAAGTGGCAAGTCTGAATGCACAGTACCTGGCCTGAAATATGCCCAGTCGCCGGCGCTGAACCGATCATTGTTCCAGGAATGATAGGCCACAGGTTCCAGGGCGCCTTTGATGGCCGGGCGGGCCTGCTCAAGTTCTTTGAGAATAAGTTCTTGTGCAACCTTTGGCCCCAGGCGATCCATGTAGCTGGCCTTGTTGCCCCGCAGGTAGCACACAAAATTTGTCACCTCATCATCGCTGTCGCCGAAACGCTGAGCCATCAGATAGCCGCTGGGTCCATCGCTCCACACGCTGGGGCTGAGCCCGTCAGCCTCCCAGAATTTTTCTTTCACATTGAAAAAAACCTGGGAAATTTGCATGTAGGGAAGATTGCCAATGGCTTGGGCCTGAGGGCCCGGCAATAGCGGATCAAATCGAATATTGCGCAGCGTGGTCGCTGGCAGTGAACAAACAACAAATTTTGACCGAAAGCGCGAACCGTCCCGACACCTCACAGTGACCCCGGTGGCGTCGCTTTCGATGGACACCACTTCTTTATTGAGCTGAACCTCGGTGTTTAAAGACCCAGCCATAGCCATGGGCAGGCGCTGGTTGCCTTGTTTGATTACGTGAGAGGTGGGCGCAATCTTGCGCTGCATCGACGCCCAGGCATTGATGAAATAGTATTCCAGAGCTGAAATGTCGTAGGCCGAATTGCCGTAGCCGACATTTTGGTTAAAAGCGAGCTCGATAGACGCATCGTTGAGACCCAGCCCTTTCAGCGCTTGGTACATCGAGATATCCAGCGACGCGTATTCGGGCTTGGTCCAGTCCCCAGGGTTTTGCAGTGGATTGCCCTTGGCTAACAACCGCCACACCAGTTCAGTGGGATAGGCATCTCGAAATTCTTTGGGGAAGGGGTTGCGCGAAGAATCCTGCCATGTGCCTGGGACAATCATCTCGCCATCAAGATGCAGCAAGGGTCTTTGCTGAGTGGCACGAAACCTGGGCGCTAGATCAAACAAGTCCAGTTTGAGTCGCCGGGAAATTTCCAGAGTTCGCGCGTATCCCCCCGCCATATTGTTGGCGCCCACCTCGGGATGACCCGGCAGATCAAATCGGGTGTAGACCCGTCCGCCAACGCGGTTTCGGCCTTCCAGCACCCTCACACTGGCTCCCAATGACTCAAGCATCATGGCGCTGTTGAGCCCGGACAAACCTGCCCCTATCACCGTCACATCAACGCTGCCTGGATCGGTTTCCCCAGCCCATACGCCGGTGCCAAATGTGGCGTACGCGGTGGAGGCGGCAGCGCCGGCGAGGAGTTTTCGACGAGAGATTTTGGCGGTCATGGCTATCTTTACTATTTACCAGAAAGTGACTCACCCCTGGACAAAGGACGAAAGTAAAATCCATCAACGACCTGGAGCGGAACAGGGAGCACTGTAGTCTGTTCCCGCCCACTAGCTAAAGCGATAAACGTGGGTGAGTTGATCTGAATCTCACCATAATGCCAGTAACGGAATTGAGGTCCCGGGTTTATGCTGAAAGTGTAATCCGCACGAAATTACTCATTATCCTGTAGTGATACATGAATAGAGATCGCTGCAATAGCTACAGTAGCCCATCGCTAATCTGCGCGAAGCGGTCTTTCTGTTCGTCCATCGCTGGCACATCATAGTGGGAAAAAGCACATGTCGAATTCAATACGACACGCGCTGGTCATTGGCGCCGGTATTGGCGGTCTAACCACCGCCATTGCTTTGCAGAAAAACGGCTTCAAGGTCTCAGTCTTCGAAAAGGCGTCGGAACTTGGAGACGTTGGCGCCGGGCTAACGCTACAGCGCAATGCCAATTTGGCGCTGGCAGACCTGGGGGTCCACGATGCCACCCAGACGATTGCCAATCTACCTGTCTCTGGTGCCTACAAAGAGTTTTCAACCGGCAAGCTGATTCAGACCATTGGGCCCTACCGGGAACCTCCATCTGGAGACGATTCTGCCGCGTTAGATATGGGGTTTCGTCAGGTGCACCGGGCCGACTTCCATCGCGTGCTGGTTGACAAGGTGCGGGGATCTAATGAAAACGCCATCCACCTGAACTGCGAATTTCGAGAGTTAACCCAGTCGGGCGATACGGTGACCGCAACCTTTGCCAACGGTAACAGCGCAGTCGGCGACCTATTGGTTGGTGCTGACGGGGTCCATTCCGCCGTTCGACAGGCCCTGTTCGGCAAGGAACAGACAAAATTCTTAAATTTCGTTGCCTGGCGCGGCCTGGTCCCCATGGAGACTCTGCCACCGGGATTGATAGAACCCGACACCTGCGGTTTTCCGGGCGATGGTCGTAGCTTTGTCCGATACAAAGTTCGCCACGGCCGGCTGGTCAACTATGCCGCGTTTGCTCAGGTCAATGAATGGACAGCTGACGGTTGGAACGTCCCGGCTACGGTGGACGAAGTTGCTGAGGAGTTTTCCGGCGGCTGTGCTGAGATCAAAACTATCATCGCCAATACGCCCCCCGGCAGCTGCTTCAAATGGGGGCTTTTCGGGCGTGATCCACTGGATAACTGGATCCAGGGCCGGGCAACCCTGCTGGGGGATGCGGCGCATCCCATGCTGCCGTTTCTCGGCCATGGCGCAGCAATGTCTATCGAGGATTCCCTGGTGCTTGGGAGAGCGCTGGCCATCACCGAGAATATTGACGAGGGCCTGCAGCGCTATCAGAAGGCGCGCCTGACCCGCGCAAATCTGACGCTGTTCGGCGCGCGCCACGCAGGCTTGAAGATGCACGGCGTGTTTGATCCCGAAAGTGAGGCTTTGGCCCAGGGCTATGATGAAGAATCGGTCAGCGATTATGATCCGGTCCAGGTGACCATCTAACGGCCGCAACCAGAGTTCCCGTGCGACCCGAAAACCGAAAATTTAACCCATGGGGATACTTTTTGTAACGACGACAAAAGGGCGGTGGCCGATGAAGGCCGTGGCCCGGTGTTTTATGGTGCTGACCCTCTGGGGCTGCGTTCCTGTGGAGCCCACATCCGGTACTGGCTCCTTAGGGGTCGATAAACTGACTTACCACGTGGACGCTGCCCGCTCCGGCTGGAATTCACAGGAAACTGTGTTAACCCCTGACCGGGTTTCCGGACCGGATTTTCAACAGCTTTGGTCCTCACCGGTGCTGGATAGCTACGGGGTCACCCCGCCTCGCCTGTTCGCAACACCCCTGTATGTTGCCAGCGTGCAATGGGATGGCCCCGATGGTGTCCGCTGGAATCTGCCGGTGGTATATGCCGCCTCTTCAACCGGTTTTGTGTACGCCATTGCAGCCCGTACGGTTGGCGACCTGTCGGCGGGAAAAATACTATGGCGTCGGCAGGTCACCCCCAAGCCCTGTCGTCGCGGCAGCCTGGGCATTCTCAGCACGCCGGTGATTGATCGCAGCCAGCAGCGCATTTATCTGTCGTTCTGCGACGAGGACAGCGTCTGGAATGCCACTGCTCTTGATCTGCGCGACGGTGGGACCATCCCTGGATGGCCGGTGCAACTGAGCGCAAAAAACATCAATGCTCCCGGCATCAACGCCAACGGCAGCAATCAGTTTCCAGCTAAGTTTGCACACCTGCAGCGGGCCGCGTTAAATCTCAGCCCAAACGGCGAACGCCTGTATGTGGCCTTCGGCGGCGAACCCACCAGCGGATGGATGATTGGCGTCGATACGGTGAACCCAGGCGTGGCCACCGCCTTTTCCGCTAGCCGCACTGAGTCCGAGGGCGTTGGCGGCATGTGGGCCGCCGGTGGCCCGGCGGTGGATGCTGAGGGTTTTGTCTACATGTCCACCGGCAGCAGCGTGCTCAACACACTGGCGGGTATGGGTATCGCCGGGGTTTATCCCGACAGCGATGGCAATTGGGGACAGTCGGTCATTCAACTGGCGGACTCGCAGGAAAGGGGGTTTGAACTGGCCGGCACCTATACGCCGTTTAACTACTGTCAGGCCGGCGCCAATGACATCGACCTGGGCGCCAGCAGCCCGGTGGTGATCGACGTCAATCCCACCAGCGCAACACCGAGCCTGCTGGCGCTGGGTGGCGCTAAGCAGGGTAACGCTTACCTGCTCAATCGAGCCCCAATGCCTGGCGACCTTACCCGGCGCCCGGCCTGCAGCGAAGATTCCCGCACCGACCGGTCGCTGTTGGCACCCCAGCCTCAACCCCAATTTGGCCAGCGTGGACCGATCAACGTATTCGGACCCTATCGAGAGTCTGACGCCATGGGTGACCAGTCCCGAAGCCGTTCAACCCTGGCCCATTTTAAGGATTCCCAGGGAACGCACTTTTTGTATTTGACCGGCAGCACCAAAACCGGCCCCACCCTATCGACCAACATCGCGCCCAGCCTCGTCAGAATGCGCATCGTGTCCAGCGCTTCCCAGCCCTCTTATCTGAAGCTTGACCCCGTCAGCAGTCCGGTGATCTTCCAAAACCCCGGCTCGCCGATGATCAGCAGCGATGGGCCTGAGCACGGGATCATTTGGGTTTTGGATCCCAACAAGCCTCGATCAGCCTCCCTTTATGGCCCCTATGCCGCCAAACCGGTGCTATATGCTATTGACGCCAGTACCCTGGAGCTGCTGTGGCGCAGCCAAGCTGGGGAACTTGGCACCAGCGGGAAGTACAACGAGGTGACGGTGGCCGATGGACGAGTCTATGTTGGCACCAACCGAATCCAGGCTTTTGGTCTGGGGCAGCCGGACGCTTCGGTGGCGATGGCCCAAACCGAGGATAGCCCACTGCCCGCTGCCGTCCTCAGCGGCGGCAAGCTTGGCCAGGGCAAGGCGCTTTACCAACAACGCTGCATGGCCTGTCATGAGGAAGGTCAAGCCAGTATTGCATCGAGACTACAAATGGCACAGCTCAGCGCAGGGCGAATCGTAGAAAAACTCATCTACGGCTCCATGCAAACCCAGTCCTTAGGGCTCACCGAGCAGCAGATCCACCAGATCGCCCTCTATCTCACCACTGCCCACTGAACCGGAGCGTAACGACAATGATGCATTGGATTCGCCGACTACTGATCTTGCTAACGTTTGTAGCCATGGGACTGGCGGGCTTAGTAGTGGCAGCACGCAGCGGCTGGCTGTCGCCGGACGAATCGTCGCTGCGAAAAACTTACGCCCTGGCGCACTCTCAGTTTATCGACATTGATGGCCAGTCGGTGCACTTTACCGACGAGGGCCGGGGGCCAGCGGTGGTGTTGATTCACGGCACCTTTGGCAGCCTTAGAAACTGGCACGATTGGGTGGAGACCTTGCGCCAGAGCTACCGGATTATTCGCTTCGACCGTCCTCGCATGGGTCTTTCCGGTCCCGCCCCGGCAGGTCGTGTCGAAACCGAACAGGAAATTCACGTGATTGACGCTTTGACTGCGAAGCTCAATGTCGATGAGTTTTTCCTGGTGGCAACCTCCAGCGCCGGCGCATCAGGGGCAAAGTATGCCGCCGACAACCCTGACCGGGTGCGTGGACTGATTTTGTCCAATATCGCCATCGGCGACTATTTAGGCCGCTCAGAAAGGTCCTTGGCCTTAAGGCTGCTGCTGAAGGCCGATCCCTGGCTGGGTGGCTGGCGTTCGGCCAGGTTCTGGCGCGAGGTATTGCTGATTAATTTCCATAACGACCATCGAGTCAGCGATGCGCATGCACAAGAATGGTCCGATCTGAACAACCGTGCGCAACAGATGCCTGCCCGAAATGCGCCATTTGGCAACAGAGGGTCTAACGCTGTTGATGATCTTCAGCGAATGACCGTGCCAACCCTGCTGCTGTGGTCTGACCATGATCATGAGCGACCCGTAGAGATTGTGGGCCAACTGGGGTTGGAAAATCTGGCGTCCCAGGATAAGTCGTTGCAGGTCGTTGAGAACTGTGGGCATATCATGCCGCTGGACTGCGGACCGGAAAGTGTTGCCCCGGCGCTGGCTTTCTTCCGTCGACTATCGCGCATGCCTTCGGCGTCTGAGCCAAGCCCAGGAATTTAACTTTAGGGCTATAACAGACCATCCATGAGAGACAGACCACACAACATCAGCAGCCCACTGCGGCGCATATCCCGGCGTCAATTTATCGCCGCCGTCGGGATTGCTGGGGCCACGACATTCATGGATACACGGGCCTTAGCCGCGGGTGAGGCCCACCGATACGTGCGGATGCGCAGCGCCGAGGATGGTCAGCCCGCCATGTGGGTGTTTGGCGGCGTTAAGCTGGTCAAACTCAACGGTCAGGTCGCCAGGCCCATCGTGGGGATGGGCGGGGTGACCTTTACTCAGGCAGTAGAGCGCAGCCCCGGCGTCTATGACTGGCAGTTAGACGAAGTAGGCTATTACCTGGATCTGCAAACCGGCGCAGTCATCGACGAGATGATTAACCCGTTTACCGGAAAAATGGTCAGGCCCGCTCACTACAGAGCGCCGGAATATTTGAGATTTACCGGCACCCAGGTGGTGCCGCAAAATCCGCTGCCGCCGAGCATAGAATTTGAAGGACGAATCACCCGGCTGGCGGATGTAGCGGGAATGACGGCAATGACAGAGGACATGTATTTGACGATCCCCCAACGTCCAGCGACCCAGACCAAGCCGGCGCGACCGGCGCGACAGCTAACCTCTCTGAAGACCTACACGGCGAGAGCCGATCAGCTGGACTCCGGATACAGAGGCTGGGTTGATTGTCAGTACAGCTACACCACCATGAACAGTCTGGCATCCTGGCTAACCATGGACAGCCAGGCGGGGGTGCAGAACATGCGACTGGCGGGAACCAAATGCCCACTGCTACAGCCTGGCGTTATACCGGACTGGTTTATCCAGCGGGTCACCCCTGATCACCCGGATTTCCTTGCCGCACCGCTCAGTAGACCCGGCACAAACCCTGCTTAAGCTTCCGTCTCGCTGATGAACGCCTGCACCCGCTGAACCCAACGTGCCGGATCCAGTATCGGCGAGAACGACCCACCAGCGGAAAATGTTTGAAGCGTAAAGTGGCGGCGAAGGGACGATACCCGCAGGCCTTTTTCATGCAGGCTGTCGCCGGTGTCTGTTAGCAACAGGCCCGGCGATTTGATCCCAGTGATATCCAATGACATATCGTCGGCGAAAACTGCTCGATACGTGGCGGGGTTGGCACCGGCATTCCAGGCGCCCAGGGTGGCCCAGGTGGCGGCGGCCATTTGCTCACGAGTCTTTTTCAATACCATGGGCGGTGCCTGATCAAAAATCGCCTGATCAAAGATGACCCAGTAGCGTAAATCCTGTTGATCAAGCAATACGTGCTCCCGGACATCAACACTGGGTTCATCCTCTCGAATAAACCGCTGGGCTTCGGTGTTCACGTTTATCTCCCAGGGCATGCGGCTCTCGGGACATGAATGCGGCAAACAGCAACGCTGGAACAATAACCAGCGCCACCGAGATGCCCACCATCTCGGGGTCTCTGAAAACACGCTCGGAAAGCAGGGCGATTAACAGCGGCCCGAACACGGCCCCGATCACGGTATTGAACAAACCGGTAAAGGCCGCGCCCAGGCCCCGCATCCGAGCCGGCCAACCCGACTGCAGGGCCGTTATCACGCCCAGCCCAACGAAGGGGTAGACAGCGCTGCTGGAAGCCACCAGAAAAGCGCTGCTATGTCCGCTGGGGGCGAACACTGCCAGTCCCGACGGAATCGCCAACAGAGTGACCCCGGCTACTAACAACAACCGGCCCGAATCGCCAAATCGTTCCGCCATTGGGTCAATCACCGCGCTGCCCACCAGCGGCCCTAATATGGCGAAGGAAATCACCAGAGGACCTAAGACTTTCGCCAGATCGGCGGGTCTAAATTCGAACACCCGACCCAGCATGGTTGGAGTCCATGCCGCGCCGCCGTAGGCCGCCATAAAGCAGGCGGCAAATCCCAGATAAAGGGGCGCGAAAAAGCGCCGACGGTCAATCAGATAGCGCAGAGTTTCACGGCCCTGAGCAAACAAACTGGGGGCTAGGCGTTCGCCGCCGCGGGGCGCCTCCCGACAGGTCAGCAAGCCCAACACCACCAGGATGCCGCTGGCACCGCAAAGAACAAACGCCACTCGCCAGGGCGACAGGGAGTCAGGAATCCCCAGCCAATCAAAATGCCGGGCTGCTGCCGCCGCCAGCACAACTCCCGTTAAAGAAATGGCCACGCCGTTGGCGATGGCCTGCCCGGTCATATACAGCCCCATAGGTCTTCACCGACGATCCGCCGTAAACAAATCGGCGATCAGGGATACCGCTGCCGGCGCCCGCGCCGCCTCGCCTAAACCCACAATGATTCGGGCCAGGAAAAGCTGGCCAAAACTCTGCGCCAGGCCTGCGGGCCGCCCCGCCTCTTCGACTGACCAGGGAGGGGTATCGAAAGCGACAGGAGGTTGCTGCATGCGGCAGGGTCAGCGACGGTCTGGCTTCAGGAATCCGGCGCGGCCGGGGCGTAACGAGGCGATACACGGGTGCTACGCTGCGGTGCTACGCTGCCGATTTACGTTCTAGGACGCCCGAGACGATCGATCAGGGGGA